>NZ_CM001844.1:619904-969941 GCF_000384965.1 Bartonella bovis 91-4 | reverse complement strand
ACACACACCAACTCAACAAGATTTAATAGGGGTGTGAGATGGAACAAAGAACACCAGAGTGGTTTCAAGCTCGTTTAGGTAAAGTAACAGCTTCAAACATTGACAGCATTGTCAGTAAAACAAATAAGGGCTCACCGACAAGTAAATATGAAGAATATAAAAATAAACTTATCAGGGAACGTTTTAGAAGATGAAATAATACCATCTTATGAAACGTCAGCCATGCGATGGGGACGTGAACATGAAGACAAGGCAATTGAAGAATACAGCTTTAGACGTGGGGTCATTGTCACCCGATGCGGATTTATTCCTCACCCAACAATTGAAATGGCAGGGGCTAGTCCTGATGGTCTCGTTGGAGATGATGGCCTTGTAGAAGTCAAATGTCCTCAACCGGGAACACATATGTTTTTTTTGCGAACTGGCAAAATCAAACCTGAATATATCTTACAAATGCAATTCCAAATGGCTTGTACAGGGCGAAAATGGTGTGATTTTGTCAGTTATGATCCTTTGCTCAAAAAGAAATTAATTGGTTTTCGTGTAAAGATTCAACGCGTTCAACGCGATGATGAACAAATTGAGCTCATCAATAAAGCTGTCGAAACTTTTTTAGAAGAAATAGAACAAGAAACGCGAATCTTTACACAAGCTGCTTAAACCCATAGGGGGCGCTCTTTCATTGCATTCTCTTTAGCGCCCCCAACCATTTATGTAATCCAAAAAAGAAAGGTAATAAGATGATATTTGATGATGGCGATAAATATGTCACGACACGTGAATGTGCACAGCTTTTTAATGTGTCAACAACAACGATTCGCAATTGGGTGATACGAGGAGTATTTCCCCAACCATATAAGCTTGGTAAGTCAGTTAGATGGAGAAAAAAAGAGGTTTTGGCATTCACCCCAAAGGAAATAAGCTAAAAATAACACAAATTTAGATAAAATTATATAAACTCTAAAGGGTGGACTAAAAGGTGGACTGAAAATTATCTAATTAAGTAAAAATCTATATATTTCAATATGTTAAAGATATACAATGGTGCGGACGGCGGGACTTGAACCCGCAAGGTCTTCGACCGGCAGATTTTAAGTCTGCTATGTTTACCTATTTCATCACGTCCGCGATAACGGCTTTTCATAAGCTATATCTTTTATTTAATCAAGAATTAATAACAAAAGAGACTTCTTGCATTTTTTTATTAAATTTTTGACTGACAATAATTGTTTTTACAGTTAGAAGAAATCTATACATTATCAATAAAGCAGGAAAATAAGTGGTGCTATGAGTGAATTTGTTCAAGATGTGACCAAAGCTATGGTAGCTTTACGTAGCGTTTTTACGGAAACACCACTTCAACGCAATGACTTTCTTAGTAAAAAATATGATGCAGAAATTTATTTGAAGCGTGAGGATTTAACACCTGTACGGTCGTATAAAATTCGTGGTGCTTTCAATTTTGTTTCAGAAATGCTTGATAAGGTATCTCAGGATGCGGCATTTGTTTGTGCGTCAGCAGGTAATCACGCACAAGGGGTTTCTTTTGTTTGTCGCTATTTTAAACGTAAAGGCATTATTTTTATGCCTGTGACAACACCACAGCAAAAAATTGACAAGACGCGCATTTTCGGTAAGGAATTTATTGAAATCCGTTTGGTTGGTGATACATTTGACCAATGTTATGAGGCTGCACAATCTTTTGTAGCTGAGGGGGGAGGTGTGATGGCACCACCTTTTGACGATATTCGCATTATTACAGGGCAAGCAACAGTTTTATGTGAGGCTGCTTTACAATGGAAAAAACTTAATGGAGAGAGTGAGCCAGATTTGATTATAGTACCCGTGGGTGGTGGTGGTTTGGCTAGTGGTGTGAGCAATTTTTTACATGAATATAATTGGAAAACAAAGCTCCGTTTTGTTGAACCGGAAGGGGCGGCGAGTTTACTTGCATGTTTAAAGAACAAAAAACGTGTCAAGCTTGAAAATATTAATACATTTGTAGATGGTGCTGCTGTGGCTGAAATTGGCGCATTAAATTATGCTATGTTGCAGCAATTTTCACCCGATTGTGTCATTACAGTTCCTGAGAACAGAGTTTGTTCTACAATGGTTGAAATGCTCAATGTTGAAGGTGTGGTTCTTGAGCCGGCTGGCGCTTTATCTATTGATGCTCTTAAAAGTATTTCTCCTCAGGAATTGAGAGGCAAAAAAATTCTTTTAGTTATTTCGGGCGGTAATTTTGATTTTGAACGTTTGCCAGACATTAAAGAGCGTTCTTTACGTTTTCAGGGATTAAAAAAATATTTTATTATTAGCTTTCCACAATATCCTGGTGCCTTGCGTAGTTTCCTTGCGCAATTAACACCAGATGATGACATTGTGCGGTTTGAATATCTCAAAAAATCAGCTAGAAATTTTGGCTCTGTTTTGATTGCAATTGAAACAAAAAAGTATGATAATTTTTATATCTTAGAGAAAAATTTTCAAGCGTTAGGTTGGTCTTATCGTGATATTACTGATGATCAAGTATTATTTGATTTTGTAATCTAAGAGTTTAAGCGTTTTACTGGAATGAAAGTTATAAAAATGAGATTTTTTCGTTATTTTACGCTGGGAGTGTTGTTGTTGTTAAGTACTGGTGGACAAAGTTTAGCAGCCAAACAAATAACAATACAAAAGACAGAGCTTTTAAACCTAATTGTTGATATCAATAATGCTATAAAAGACAGAAATTTTGCAATTGTCTCTGCTCATATGCCTGACCGGCTTTATAGAGAAATGGCACGTCGATTAAATACAACAGAAGATGATTTACGCAACAATTTTTTAAAACAGCTCCATGTTCAGTTTGAAAATTTGTCTTCTGATGCTTATTATTTAGATGAAATAAAAATAGATTATCGGCAAACAAATAATGGTACTTTTTACGCTTTAATTCCAACTACGCTGAAAACAGAAGATAACATTATTCACTATAAGACGTTGGCGATTTTTGACAATAACAGATGGTGTTTAGTTTATGGGGGGCAGAAAACAATACAAAATCCAGTTTTTCTTGAAATTTATCCTGATTTTAATGGAATCAATCTTCCAAAGGAAACGGTAATAAAAAAATAAACAATGAAGGTAGTATTTATAGTAAATACCTTCAGAAAGTGCTTGCTTTTTTATTTTAACCCAACAATAGTGTAAACTGAGGCATTTAAGCTTGAATATGGCGTTTTACAAAGTAATTTTATATTTTCTCTTTAAATTTTAAGGTACTTATGAACTGCTCAAATTGCTTATTTCTATTTAAGCGGTATTTTAAATGTTCAATGTCAGATCTCGATTGTGCGGGATTTAAAGTGATGTAATTGTAGCTTGTAAGCTGTTTATGGTTTTTGAGCTGAAGAGAGATTTTATTGTGAATATAAAAGAAAATACTTTTGTAAAATTGGGTATACCTGCGTTTTTAACTCAAAATCTATCTATTGCTGGTATAAACAAACCTAAACCTATTCAAAAACAAGCTATTCCAATAATGCTAAAGAAGCGCGATATTTTAGGTATTGCACAAACTGGTTCTGGAAAAACACTGGCATTTGGTTTACCTATTTTGAGCCAAGTTTTGGCTTTAGGTGATAAAAGATATCCTAAGACTGCACGCGCTTTGATCTTGGTTCCAACTCGTGAACTTGCAGTTCAGGTTGAAGAATCAATTCGTATGATTGCAAAAGGATCTCACCTTTCAACATGTTTGATTTTAGGAGGAATGTCTCGGTTTGCACAAATCAAACGTATGAAAACAGGTGTGGATATTTTAATTGCGACACCAGGACGTTTAATGGACCTTGTTTGTGAAAAATGTATTGATCTTTCTCAAACCTGTTTTTTTGTGTTGGATGAAGCTGACCGTATGTTAGATATGGGCTTTATTCATGATGTGCGACGTATTGCAAAACTTTTACATGAGAAGCGTCAAACAGCACTTTTTTCGGCGACAATGCCGAAAGAAATAGTTACGCTTGCAAAGAGTTTGCTGAATGAACCAATGAAAATAGAAGTTGTTCCTCAAGGGACTGTTGCTACAGAAATTACTCAAAAATTATATTGTGTTCCTACAAATGAAAAAAAGAGTGTTTTGAATAAGCTTTTAACAAATCCGGCTTTAGCTTTGGTTATTGTTTTTACACGAACTAAACATGGTGCTGATGCTGTTGCACGTAATTTGACGAGAACGGGATATTCTGTTGCAACAATTCATGGGAATAAATCACATGCTGCACGACAGCGTGCGTTAAAAGCTTTTCGTGAAGGGTCGGTGAGGATTCTTGTTGCAACTGATATTGCTGCACGTGGTATTGATGTACCTGGAGTCAGCCACGTTATTAATTATGATTTACCAGATGAAGCTGACAATTATGTACATCGTATTGGCCGTACAGGACGAAATGGTACATCTGGCAACGCTGTTATACTTTTTGATGAAAAGGTAGAACGAGCACGTTTACGTGCTGTAGAGCGTGTGATTCGAATGAAATTAACGCATGAAGATATTCCACCACAGTTTGCAGCATTTCCAGAAATATCGTTTATACCAGAAAATGGTAAGAAACATTGTTTAAAAAAAACTCAATATCAGAAGAAGAATTTTGATCATATAGATAAAATTAAACAATCACATAACATGAATTCTTCATCTAAAAGTAAAAGATATAAAAAAGCAAACACAACAGCAAAACGCGCTAAATCATTTCGTTTTCGTAAGTCAATAAAGCAGGTGGCTTAAATAAAATATCTGGAAGGATAGTAAAAATAACTAGATCATAATTAAGGGCAATTTTGGCAAAAACCTTCAACTATAACAGCAAGATTGATGGTTATATTTTAATTGCGCGTTTGGTTCTTTTAGGTACCTAATTATATACTAATTGCCTGTTGGAAAATATAATGGAGTATTAAAAACACACAAAAATAGCGCTATTCTAACTGTGAGATTATGAAATTGTACACTACGAAGCAATATGTTTACGTAATATATAATAGTTAACAAATTAAATGTTTGAAGCAATTTATAATTAATTTAAAAATTTATCAATTAATTTTAGTGGTAATCAAGCTTGATAAAAAGACAGTTTTTTTATGATTTTCTCAAGTATAATTGCTTCATTTTAATCACAAATATGTCATAGCTCGAGTGTTATGTGTTTAAAATATTGATCAACTAAATTACTTGAATTTCAATAATAAGCACACGCTTTGCTTCAAAAACAAAAAATATGTTTAAAAATGATTTTTTCAGCATACCTTAGATTATTTACTTCAGTTTATGAGTGTCGTTTTCATTTATTTGATAAAAAAAGATGAATTCGAAAAAAATTTAAGTGCTGTGAGTTAATATAGAAAAATGAAGCAATGTTGGAAATTTTGGTCGCTGAAACTGCTTGCTCTTGCTATTAATATTATTACTTTTTTACCTTTAATATGGAAAGGATTGCAGTAAATTTTTTCACAGAAGGTTTAAATATTTCATATTATAGAAGATATTAATTCCGGATAAAAACATTCAAGGCATAGTAATCAAAAAAATGTTACAAAAAGCATAAAAACTAATTATTACCATAATAAATGATATATTTTCAATTTGTTATAAAGTATTTTTATTTTAAAATATGAATTGCATTGTGTTATTAAAAGATTGAGAGTTATAATTTTTAAATTATATATTTTATTTCAATAAGTTATAAATTTTTTTTAATTAAAAATATGAATAAATTATGTTTATAACACGACGTATATTAAAATTAATTTTAATTTGTGCATTAACTTTAATATTATTATCAATTTTATCTTCAAAAGGGATACAAAGACATCTTAACAAAAATATTTTAGTTCATAAACGCTTCTCAGGGGTAAAAATGTTTAAAGTTTAAAGATGATAACTAATTAGAGAGCAGAAATAAATAATTTTATTATAGCTATTCTTTGAGATTATACTGAAAAATTTTTAATCAACAAATAAAGTACTCAATTGTAATTTACTAACCGCTTACTCAATATTGATATTTAATATAAATTTTTAAACTAAACTTAAAGCTTTTCTTATAAAAGCCTTGAATTTTATATTAAATATCAATTACAAACTTAAAATAGATAATAAAAACAATCAGAAAAGAAAAAGGTATTAAAATAAATTTAACTTCACTACAAAAGGCCAAATAAAACTTTCATTCTACGAGAAGAAATAATATTACAAACCTCTTATATTACGGCTTTTACTTTACTCAGTTCAGCATAAATTTATTCTAATTTTAAAAATCACATTTGTAATTAGAACACAATTTTTGCAAAAATAAAATTACGCAAATCTTCAAAAGACAATTTGTACCCCCCTAGCAAAAAGAATTTAACACCTTCCTTTAAATTAATTATCTTATAAGAAATCAGAATTTATAAGACACACCAACACGGAAATCATTGGTTTTATAATCAATTTCAAATTTATCTTTAACAAATTTCTTTTTACCAAAATTTGAGAAACGGTACTCTGCACGTAAAATGAAATCATCGGTCATTGCGAAATCAATACCACCACCAAAAGTGTAACCGATCATTGCTTTGGTCTCATCCACCACTTTATCTTCTTTTGCTTCAATTGAAGCCAAAAATATGTCTTGCAATTGCGTATAAGCGACCCCACCAGCAATATAGGGCATGATACGATCAGCTGCAAAACCTATACGTACCCGTGTAGCACCAGCCCACTTTTGCTTTAAAGTATGACTATATGTTACAGTAAATTTTTCTAATAAGTGCTTAATATCCACCGCTTCAACTTTATTGTTTTCTCTCTGTAATTTAGGCCCATCTTGCATTCTATATGCGCTACGTTTGATAACTTTTGTATCTTTTTTATCAGACCAAATTATATCAGTATCAACACCTAGAACAAGGCTATTATTAAGGTCAAAATTAGCTCCTGCATAAAGACCACCTATAAAGCCCGAAAGTTTGGGTAATAGATCCTTCTCAATTGATGATAATTTTTTGGAATTAATCCCCTTAAAATAATTCAAATTTAGAGAAGTCTTACTCGAAAAACCACCAATTTGACCACCGAAATAAAAACCTGTCCAAGAAAAAGTAGGAGCAACGTTTGATAAAGAAACGGATGTTGATTCTTGGGAAATTGTACTATTTTCTGCTTGAACTACAGAAGATGTAACCAAAGTAAGAATAGATGCGGTAATTAAACATTTAGTATTCATATATTACTCCAAAGTTACACACTAAACCACATAATGATACATTTTTTTCGTAAAAAATCTGTAGTAAAAATGATACAAATATAGGCAAAAATGGAAATTCCACACAAAAAGCAACCACTTCAAAAATAAAGAAAACATTAAATGTTTTGTATTTTTCTATTTGCTCAAAATTTGTTTATTGTACCACGTTAACATGATGAGCAAAACTCTATTGTGATTTGTCTTAAAGTTAAGGCTTTTTCTTCCTGGAATGTTTTTCTAATCCATGCAAGAGAGATAGACATTTACTTTGATATTTCATTTAAAGGCATAATTATACATTATAAAGTGCTTAAAGGTAGCATCAGTTTAAGTTTAACAGAGGCATTTTTAAAAACATGATAAGATAAAGAACGTTTGTGTCGGTGAAAACGTATTCGGAAGATTTTAGGGTAATCTTATATATCTTATGGAAGCAAGTTAGAAAATCTTGTTTAATTGATGATATTCCTGACCACTGATCGAATGTACAATTCAACACTCTGTACAATAAGAGGCGAATAACTGCCTAAGAAAAAATGGCTCCCCGGGCCGGATTCGAACCAGCGACCAACCGGTTAACAGCCGGTTGCTCTACCACTGAGCTACCGAGGAATAACACCAATTTATTTTAGTGCAAGGGCTATAGCAAAGCAATATTCATTTGCAAAGGGTAAAATTACTTTTTTAAAAAAAAAAATTCAGAAATTGTATAAAAAGAATAAAAAAGATCTAAGAAAGATTACTGTATCTTGACGGATGCATTACCTTCCCTTATTGACAATTTTGCTGTTTACTGATGAGGCCTCGTGGCGGAATGGTTACGCAGAGGACTGCAAATCCTTGTATCCCGGTTCGATTCCGGGCGAGGCCTCCAACTAATTTCGATTAAAATAATTTTTTTGAGTAATGCTCTTATTTTTTTGAATTTTGAATAAAGTCACCTTTACATGGAAAATTAGTGCAATTAGAATCTTGTTGTTGACTGTAACGTGCTTTTTTGTCACACTCGCGATGAAAGATATTATGTTCTTACTATCACCATTTTGATTATAGTTTTTGTTATGCATTAGGAGAAAAACTAGTTATGGTTGCAGATTTTGCAGAACTTCGCCGCAAAATGGTTGATAATCAAATTCGTACAGTAGATGTGACGGATTTAGCGATTCTTGAAGCATTTTTGACAATACCGCGTGAAGATTTTGTGTCAGAAGATGTTAAAGATTTAAGTTATCATGATGGAGATATTGTTGTATTTCCGGCGCAAGATAATTTGCGTGCATGTTATTTGATGAAGCCTGCGTCTTTAGCAAAATTGTTACAACTTGCAGCTATAAAACCTTCAGATAGTGTGTTAAATATTGGTGCAAATAGTGGTTATTGTGCAGCATTATTTTCAAAGATTGCTGCGTTTGTGGTTGCATTGGAAAGCAATAAAAGACTTGTAGAGCAAGCAGATAAGCTTTTAAAATATCATCAGTGTGATAATGTGGTTGTTGTTCATGGACCGTTAGAACAGGGGTATGCTGCTAAGGGGCCTTATGATGTGGTTTTTATAGAAGGTGCAGTTGATTTTATTCCTGATGGTATTTTTGATCAAATGAAAGAAGGTGGGCGTCTTGTTGTGGTTGAGGGCCATGGAGGTGCAGGTGTTGCGCAAATTTATATAAAAGAAGGTAAGGTTATTTCGGTTCGTCGTAGTTTTAACCTTGCTATTAAACCTCTTCCTGGTTTTTTAAAAACATTTGATTTTGTATTTTAATATTTAATTTCATTCATAAATAGCAAAAAGTAGTGTGGTAAGTTTAGGGTTTATAGTGTGTTTAAAATAAATAAAAAGCTTCAGGCATGTTTATTGCTAACGGTGGGTATTTTTATGTCAGGATCAGCTCATGCTGGTACGCTAAAAGATGCTTTGGCTGAAGCTTATATGTATAATGCTAAATTAAATAGCGAGCGTGCTGCTGTACGTATATCAGATGATGATATGGTTATTGCGCGCTCGAATTTTTTGCCACAAATTGAAGGGATTGGAAACTATGGTCGAAATAATACCGTGACAGGTGGATCTATAGGGATAAAGTTAAATCAAAGATTATTTGATGGTTTTGTTACACAAAACATGTTTTTTTCAGCTCAAGTTAAAACGCAAGCACAACGTGAGTATCTTCGCAATGCTGAACAAAATATGTTTTTAGATGCTATAACAGCGTATGCTAATGTATATAAAGCGCGTCGTATTGCTGATCTTCGTCGAGAAAATTTGGCTGCTCTTGAGGAACAAGTTCGTTCGGATGAAGCAAGACTGAATGTAGGGGAAGGGGCTCATGTAGATTTTGCTCAAGCTCAAGCAGCGCGTTCTGTAGCTGTTTCTGAGTTTAGTCTTGCGTGTGCTGATGTGAAGGCAATGGAAGCTATTTATCGTAAAATCATTGGTTCAGATCCTACACAGTTAGAGCGTCCACCAGTGGCAACAGAACTTCCGAAGGATCTTGATATTGGTTATCAAGTTGGTGATATCATGCATCCAGCGATTCTTTACGCAAAATATTTGACTGATGCCAGTTCTTATAATGTAAAAGCGAAAGAGGGAGCTTTGCTTCCTAAAGTAGATTTTTCCACAACAGTTTCCTATAATCGGATTTATAGTGGTCCTGGTGAAGATGGGATTTCTCAGTCGGTCGGAGTTTCACTGAGTGTTCCAATTTTTGAAGGTGGGCGTACATCTGCACAGATTCGTCAGTCAAAAGAACAGTTTGAGCAGGCTCGTCTCCAACTCACTCTAGCTCAAAATGATGTAAGACAGGCATTAACTGCTGCTTGGTTTCAGCTAGAGGGTGCACGTGCATCTGTTGTTGCTTATCGCGAGAGTGTTCGTGCTGCTGAAATTGCTCTTAAAGGTCGTATTCAAGAAAACCGAGTAGGGCAAGCGACTACATTGGATGTTTTAAATTCTCGAACTCAGTTGATTAATGCTCAAATTGCCTTAGCAATCGCAGAACGAGATGTTGTAATTGCAAGTTATAGTGTTCAGTCTTCTATTGGAAAACTAACTGCAAATTATTTGGGTTTAAAGACGGTTAAATATACTCGCTAAAGCTGTAAAATATGCATATAGTGATTAGCATTCAAGGGATAAATAAATCAAATTTCTAATGATATTGAAAAATATATGATTTACATGTAATTTCATTTCTAAACGGGGAAGGTCATAATTGAGGAAAGAAAGTTGTGTGTAGCGTCGTATTTAGTATGAAGAGAATAGCAATCTTATAATTCTTTTATTACAGTGATGCAGTGTTTTTGTGTCTTTGAGAGGTTTTTAATATGGTACAGAGTTCAAATGCGTTACGTGAGCCAAGTATGGATGAGATTTTGACGTCTATTCGTGAAATCATCGAAGAAAATGCCGTTCAGGCTGATCATTTTGCAGATGAAGTTGTTACTGATGCTTCTTCTGAAAAGCAGTCAGAGGTATCTTCAGAAGATGGTTCTGAAACGACTTTATCAGTTGATGATGCAATGAAGGCTTTGGCTGATCGTATTGGTTTTTCTTCTGATGACCAAAATTTTGCTCTGACTCAAGTGCAAGATAACACAAATATAGAAGATAATACAGTTAGTATGGGTGTGCAGGCAACGAGACTTTCTCCGGAAAAACAGGCCTCTGTTCATGAAAAACAATATGATACTGAGGCATTTGTATCGCAGCAAGAAAATACAGTTTCTGATTATGTAAAGCTATCTCCGTATTTTGTTTCTTCTGCTGAGAGAATTGCAGAGGACATCTTACGCCCGGCTGTAGCAAAGTGGTTGCAGAGTCAGTTGCCTGTTTTTCTTAAAAAGATTTTGCGTGAAGAGATTGTTAAGACAATTAAGAATTTACCTTAAGTATTTTTTTATTACTTTTAGCCATTTGGCATTTTCCTTTTATTATAAAAACTAGTTTGTAATTTTGCGCGACCATTTTAAATAGGTGGTATGTGCAAATGGTGTTGGTGGATATTAGGTTATAAGTTGCTTTTTCTAGTGGTATTATGAATAAGTGGGTAAAAGAATGATAGAAAAAAACTATGACGCCGCTTCTATAGAACCACAGATCGCAAAAGAATGGGAGGTTCATGGTGTTTTTAAGGTGGGGGCTGGTTCAAAACTAAGAGCAGAGCCTTTTTGTGTTATGCTTCCCCCACCGAATGTAACAGGCTCACTTCATATGGGGCATGCTTTAAATACAACAATCCAAGATATTGTGGTACGTTTTCAGCGAATGAAGGGTAAAAACGTATTATGGCAACCTGGTTTGGATCATGCCGGGATTGCGACGCAAATGGTTGTTGAGCGCCAATTGGCGGAACATCAAGAACCAACACGCCAAGAGATGGGTAGGGAAAAATTTGTTGAGTGTGTTTGGAAATGGCGTCGTGAGACGGGTGGCATTATTGTTAATCAACTACGGCGTCTTGGTGTTTCATGTGATTGGTCGCGTGAACGATTTACAATGGATGAAGGTTTGTCTCAAGCTGTTTGTGAGGTATTTGTTGCACTTTATAAGCAAGGATTGATTTATAAAGACAAGCGTTTGGTTAATTGGGATCCGAAGTTATTAACAGCTATTTCAGATCTTGAGGTTGATTCGAAAGAAATAAAGGGTCATTTGTGGCATTTTAGATATCCGCTTGAGGGTAAAGTTTTTGATCCAAATGACTCAACAACATTTATAACAGTTGCGACAACGCGGCCTGAAACAATGCTTGGTGATACAGGTATTGCAGTTAATCCGGAAGATGATCGTTATAAGAATTTTATAGGTCAAAATGCTATTTTACCACTTATTGGTCGCAAATTATTGATTGTTGGTGATTCTTATGCCGATCCTGAAGAGGGAAGTGGTGCTGTAAAAATTACACCAGCACATGATTTTAATGATTTTGAAGTAGGGCAAAGAAATGGCTTACGCTTAATTAATATTTTAACACAAAAAGCTGAAATTTTTTTGCGTAATAATGAAGCGTTTTTTGATGGTTTGATTTTATCAAATGAATTGAAAGCATTAGTGGAGAATTTAGATCGATGTGATCGTTTTGTTGCACGAAATCGGATTGTATCTTTAATGAAGGAGAGAGGGTATTTGGTAAGTGTTGATGATCATCCGCACACCGTTCCTCATGGTGATAGGAGTGGAGTACCTATTGAACCATTCTTAACAGATCAATGGTATGTCAATGCTGCAGAATTAGCAAAGCCGGCAATAGAGGCTGTTCGTCAGGGTAGAACACAATTTGTTCCAGCTAGTTGGGAAAAAACCTATTTCAATTGGATGGAGAATATTCAACCTTGGTGTATTTCTCGCCAATTATGGTGGGGACATCAGATTCCAGCTTGGTATGGCCCTGATGGTATGATTTTTGTTGAAAAAAGTGAAGAAGAAGCTTTAATTTCAGCTTTATCTCATTATGGTAGAGAAGTTCAGTTAACGCGTGATCAGGATGTTTTAGATACTTGGTTTTCATCAGCTCTTTGGCCTTTTTCAACGTTAGGTTGGCCTCAAAAAACTATTGAATTAAAGAATTTTTATCCAACATCTCTATCGGTTACAGGGTTTGATATTATTTTTTTCTGGGTTGCTCGTATGATGATGATGGGTATTCACTTTATGGGTGAGGTACCTTTTCCAACTGTTTATGTGCATGCTCTTGTGCGGGATCAAACCGGCGCAAAAATGTCAAAATCGAAGGGAAATGTTATTAATCCATTGGAACTCATTGATCAATATAGTGCAGATGCATTACGTTTCACCTTAGCTATTATGGCGGCACAGGGCCGTGATGTAAAACTTGATCCTTCGCGTGTTGCAGGCTATCGCAATTTTGCTACAAAATTATGGAATGCTACTCGATTCGCAGAAATGAATGGAGTTAAGCATGGTTTGGCTTTTAAACCGGAAGAAGCGAAACTTGCTTTTAATCGTTGGATTGTAACAGAATTATCCAAAACTGTTTCAGCAGTGACTGCGGGTATTGAAAATTATAAATTTAATGAGGCTGCTAGCGCGCTTTATCGATTCGTTTGGAATACGTTATGCGATTGGTACCTTGAATTTCTTAAACCTGTGTTTCAAGGTTTAGATGAGGATTCTAAGAAAGAAGCACAAGCATGTACTGCTTGGGTTCTTGATGAAGTTTATAAGTTACTGCATCCTTTTATGCCGCATATAACGGAAAAGTTGTGGTCTCTTACAGCAATGTCGGGCATAAAGCGTGAAAATATGTTGGCATTGACACAATGGCCGCAGATAACATTTATAGATAAAGAAGCTGCAATCGATGTTAATTGGCTTATTGACATTATTAGTGAAATTCGTTCTGTGCGCTCTGAAATGAATGTTCCAGCGGCTGCACAAGCACCTCTTGTTATTATAGAGGGGGGAAGGATAATACAAGAACGTGTGCAGCGTTATGGTGCTGTTCTTAAAAGATTAGCACGTCTTGAAACGATTTGTTTCTCTGATAAAATTCCGTCCGGATCTGCGCAAATTGTTTTAGGAGAGGTGACCTTTTGTTTGTCATTGGAGCAGTTGATTGATTTAAATGCTGAACGTACCCGTTTGATGAAAGATATCAATAAAATTAAACAAGATATTGAAAAAATATCAGTTAGATTAAATAATCCAAAGTTTATAGAGAATGCAAAACTAGAAGTTGTTGAAGCTGAACGTAAAAAAATCATAGAACTACATGCAGCAAAAAGTAAAACATCACTTGCTTTAGGACGGCTGGTTTAAAAAATTTTTAGCTTGTTCGTTTTTATGAGAGTCAAAAATTATTTTAAAAGTATATTCCATAATTTTTTTCATTACGTATTTTTCAATTGAGATTATATAATACTTTATTTTATAGTAAAAAGGTAAAGTGTTTTAAATATATGTTTAAAAATTTGTGGTGGCACAATAGCGTAATGAGATTGGATCATTTTTAATGATAAATAGATTTAAAGTATTCAAGATAACTACAATTACTGTTACTTTAGGAGTGTGTTTTTCTACTGCTTACGCAATAAATGTGAATGTTGACCAAAAAGTAATTAATCGTTCATCTGATTTCTTTAAGCGTGGTATGTCTGCTTATAAAAATGGGCAAACAGATCAAGCGATTTCAGCCTTACGTTGTGCTGCTAATATGGGCCATATTGGCGCAAATTGGAAACTTGGTTATATTTATGCGAATGGTGATGGTGTGCCTGAAAATCACTATAAAGCATATAATTATTTTGCGCATATTGTTGAAAAAGGCGCTGATCCTGGCTCGGAGAATGAAAGTTATGTTTCTGATGCACTAGTTAAGCTTGCGGGCTATATTAAAAAAGGTCTTCCTGATTCACCTGTAAAAGCTGATCCTTTTTATGCAGTTAATCTTTATATGCAGGCTGCGACGAATTATAGGAATCCTCAAGCTCAGTATTATCTAGGTAGAATGCTTTTAAATGGTGAAGGTGGGGAAAGAAATCCTATACAAGCAGCGCGATGGTTTCAGCTTGCAGCGAAGAAAGGAAACTCTCCTGCTCAGGCTATGCTTGGAAACATGTTGTTTCAGGTAGGGGAAACGGTTCGTGGTGTAGCGATGTTAACTGCAGCTTATGAAAAAGCGAACGTAGAGGATCAAAATTGGATTCGTCCTATGCAAGAACGGGCTTTTGCTATTTGCAATGAATTTGAACGACGTACAGCGATGTCATTAGCTATTGATATTCTTGAAAAAGGTAATTCTTAAGAAATTTTATTTGCGATAATACACCTCTAATGCCAATACATAAAATTTTGGTTTTATGTATTGGCTTGTAATAAAAATAGCTTCGCATCACACTAATAATTAATGATTGAGAATTTTTGATAAAAATTCTTGTGCACGTGGTGTTCTAGCTTTTGGGTCAGAGAAGAATTCTTCTGACGAACAATCTTCAAAAATTGTTCCTTGATCCATAAAGATTACGCGTTTTGATACTTTTTGTGCAAAACTCATTTCATGAGTCACACAAATCATTGTCATACCTTCTTCCGCTAAGTTGATCATAACATCTAGTACTTCGCCTACCATTTCAGGATCCAAAGCAGAAGTTGGCTCATCAAAAAGCATAACAAGTGGATCCATTGTTAAGGCACGTGCGATAGCAACACGTTGCTGTTGGCCTCCTGAAAGTTGACCGGGGTATTTATCTTTGTGCTCGATAAGACCAACGCGTTCAAGATATAATAAACCACGTTCAAGTGCTTCTTTTTTACTGCGTTTTAGAACTTTAATTTGCGCAATTGTTAAATTTTCCGTGACAGATAAATGTGGGAAAAGCTCAAAATGTTGAAATACCATTCCTACGTGGCTGCGCAATTTAGGTAAATTTGTTTGTTTTGAGTGTACTGGTATACCATTAATCCAAATTTCTCCTTTTTGAAAAGGCACTAAAGCGTTGATGGTTTTAATGAAAGTTGATTTTCCTGAACCTGATGGTCCACAAACTACAACAACCTCTCCTTTATTAATATTAGTTGTGCAGTTTTTAAGAATATTAACTTCGCCGTACCAGTTGGAAACATTTTTCATTTCGATCATATGAGTAGACATTTTTTTCCCCTATTAGCGAATAATGGATATTTTTTTCTGTAGGTATAAAATTATCTGCGACAATGTAAAGCAGATGGCAAAATAGAAAATGGCTGCTAAAATATAAGCTTCTTGTTTTACGCCAAAATTGTTAGAAACAATATCAAAACCGTTTAAAAGGCTGTTACCACTAATTGCATAAACAAGTGTTGTGTCTTGAAATAGGATGATAACCTGTGTCAAAAAAACAGGAAGCATGTTTCTAAAGGCTTGAGGGAGAAGTACAATATACATATTTTGCCAATATGTCATTCCGAGAGCTTGTCCTGCATATTTTTGCCCTTGCGGTATTGAAGAAAGGCCAGCACGTATGATTTCAGCAAAATAAGCAGCTTCAAATGCAGTAAAAGTAATTAATGCTGATTTATTCGCGCCAATTGATGTTCCCGTTAGAAAAGGTAAGAGTATAAAAAACCATAAGATAACCATAACAAGTGGTATTGAGCGCATAGCAGTTATATAAATTACAGCAAGCGAAGAGAGAAGCTTAATGGAAGAAAGCCGCGTCATTGCTAATAATATGCCGAAGATAAGTCCAAATACCGTTGCAAAAAGTGTTAGAAAAACACTAAAAAGCAGACCCGGTAAAATATAAGAGAGGAATATATCAAAAGTAAAAAATGAAAAATCAAAACCTGAAAAATTGAAAGAGAAATAGGGCCAAAAATAAGAATTCATAAAATCTGTCATATTTAACACCCCCCCGTTTGAAAATTAGGAATTTTAAGCATTTTCTCAATAATTGTCATTATAACGAAAATGAATAAGGCTATGGCAATATAAAGAACAGTAACAATCAAATAGTTTTCATAAACATGACTTACTTCTTCAATTGTTTGATATTGGAACTGCATTAATTCATTAATAGAGACGGCAAATGCTATAGATGAATTTTTTACAATACCCATTGCCTCTGAAGTTAGTGGGGGCATGATTGTATGAATAGCACGTGGTAGTAAGATATAGCGATAACTTTGACCAGTGGTAAATCCCATTGCCATGGCTGCATAACGTTGTCCAGAAGAGATAGATTCAATAGCTGAACGAACCTGCTCTGCGACACGTGCAGATGTGAAGAATCCTAAAGCACAAGTTATTAATACAATAGGTGAAAAATTTATTGCTGGTGGATAAATTTTAGGAACAACAAAATACCATAAAAATACCTGCACAAGCAGGGGGATATTGCGCATAACTTCTACCCAGATACGACCAATAGCGCGAAGTACGCGATTGATAATGGAAGTATGGGGCAGCGTGCGTATCGTCCCTATAATAATACCAACAAATACAGCTAATATTAATGAAGAGATGGATAGTATAGCGGTATTTTTAAAGCCCTCGAGCAGCGTATCCAAATAGGTATGACTTATACCAGGAGTTCCAAGACATCCAATCACTGGTGTTTGATTAAGATCATCTATGCAAAGGAAAGAAAAGTCCATTAGTCAATATTTCCTAAAGTTGTTCCACCCTTAGCTAGGGAGGATAAATCAGCTACATTACACATGCTAAATTTATTGAAGAGTTAACAAAAATACAACCACACTCAATTTTTAGAGAGTGTGGTTATTCTTTAATTTAAAATGCTACAGGTTGTTTTCTATATAATGTTCCCGAGGTTTATTATTGGGATTTTCCCAAGCAGTTTTTGTTGATTGAGATAGGGGAAGATTGATAACGGTGTTTGTAGGAGGAATTGGTTCCATAAACCATTTATTGTAAAGTTTTTCAAGTGAACCATCTTTGATTTGCCGCATGATACTATTATTGATTTCTTGTTCGAATTTTTTATCATTTAATCGAAGCATACAGGCAATAGGTTCAATTGAAAGAACGGTATCAAGAATTATATAATCGGATGGTTTTTTTGATTTAGAAATATGTCCAGAGAGAATTGAAACATCCATTACAAACGCATCAGCACGGCCAGATTCCAATAATAGAAAGCTATCCCCATGATCTTTACCTGTTACAACTTTGAAGTTAACGTTTTTTGCGCGTTTATTTTTACGGATAAGCTGAACAGATGTTGTACCGGTGGTGGTTACAACTGTTTTACCATTTAAATCTTCAATAGATTTAATACCAGAATTTTTCTTCACAGCAATTCGAACTTCTTCAACATAGGTGGTATAAGCAAATGCTGCCACTTTATTGCGGGAAGAATCATTTGTTGTAGAACCACATTCGAAATCATAGGTTCCATTTTGCAACAGGGGAATTCGATTCTGTGATGTAATAGGAAGATAATGGATTTTAATTGATTGTCCAATTTTTTTTGAAATATCATCGATGATATATTCTGCCATTTCTGTATGAAAACCTGTGTATTTACCATCACCAATAGCATAGGCTAAACCTATAGATGATTCGCGAACACCTAAAGTGATTGTTCCTGTTGTTTTAATTTTCTCCAGTGTATCGCTTTGAGCTTGTGCCATACTTGTTAACCCAATAACAATCGCTGCACTAAATGCTAATAATGATTTTTTCATTATTTCCTCCATTTACTTTATAATTTTTGTTCTTAGTTATTATATTTTAGGATATCTTTCGCAAACAATGTAGCACGTTTATTATTTAAAGTGAGTATTTTTTTTAAAATTATCCTCATAACAAGGTTAAATTTTTAAATTAGAATTGAGCTCAATCCAAACAGGAACGTGATCTGATGGTTTTTCATATCCTCTTACTTCTGTTTGACTGTAAGCATAAACAAGTTGGTCTACAGCTTCTGGGGATAATAATAAATGATCAATGCGAATACCGTTATTTTTAGGCCATGCACCAGCCTGAAAGTCCCAAAAACTAAAAGAAGAGTCATCTGTAACACTACGGATAGAATCATAAAAACCTAAATAAACAATACGCTGGAACGCTTGTCGTGTTTGTGGAAAAAATAAAGCGTCATTTTTCCATTCTTCAGGTTTTTTTGCATCCAAGGGGGTTGGAATAACATTATAATCACCAGCTAGAATAAGGGGATCTTCATATGCAAGCAATGATTTTGCATGTGTGTACAATCTCTCCATCCATTTCATTTTATAAAGATATTTTTCGCTATTGATAGGGTTACCATTCGGAAGATAAAGAGAAGCAACACGGACAACCCCTTTATTTGTTGAATAAACAGCTTCAATATAACGTGCTTGTTCATCACTATCATCACCTGGTAATCGACGAATAAGCTCATCAGGTCTTTTTTTGGAAAGAATCGCAACACCATTGAAACTTTTTTGTCCATGTGTCTCTATATGATAGCCTAGAGTTTCGATTTCATCACGTGGAAAATTTGCGTCAATGCTTTTAATCTCTTGTAAGCAAACTATATCAGGCTGATTTTTCTGTAGCCATTTACATAGTGTTTCATGTCGTGCTTTGATTCCAGCGATATTCCATGTTGCAATTTTCATGACATTAACTTTTAAGCATTATATATATAATTAGCAAGTGATTACAGAGTAGTATGTTGAAAACTCTATAATATATTGCAGTTGTTTTTGTTGGGTGGAATTATTACAGAAAGTAATTTGCTTTGCAGTAATTTCTTTGAAAACCAAATTAAAAAAGTGTCGTAATGTTACTTTATTTTCATTTTTACAAACTTTCTGCTGTTTAATACTTGACGAATGTATATGTTCTCGCTATTAAAAATCATCATAACCGATGTGAGAGTGATTAATATTTGAGGGTTTTGCCCTGAAATTCATATCAAACAGAGTTTGTTTAAAAAAATAAAAACCAATACTAGTGCAAGAGGCAGGTGCCTCCTCTGCTTTTAGTCGGGTAAGCTATCTGTGTAAGCGTGCCCGACTTGGTGTGTAAGCTTAAGTCTTTATTCCAATTGCATCGGGATAGACATTAAAGTACAGAAGCCCGAATGGGTGAGATGAACATAGATTGAAAGAGGAAGGTTGTATGCCTACCGTAAACCAGTTGATTCGCAAGCCACGTATAGCGCCGGTTAAGCGTAATAAGGTTCCTGCTCTTCAGGCGAATCCGCAAAAGCGTGGTGTTTGTACTCGTGTTTATACAACAACACCGAAGAAGCCTAATTCTGCTCTTCGTAAGGTTGCTAAAGTTCGTTTAACAAATGGGTTTGAGGTTATTGGTTATATTCCTGGTGAGGGGCATAATCTTCAAGAACACTCTGTTGTGATGATTCGTGGTGGTCGTGTAAAGGATTTACCTGGGGTTCGTTATCACATTATTCGTGGTTTACTTGATACGCAGGGTGTTAAAAATCGTAAACAGCGCCGTTCAAAATATGGTGCGAAACGTCCGAAATAAATATTGAGAGACAAGGCCAATGTCCCGTCGTCATAGAGCAGAAAAACGTGAAATTAATCCAGATCCTAAATTTGGTGATGTGGTCATTACAAAATTTATGAATGCCATTATGTTTGATGGTAAAAAATCTGTTGCTGAGCGCATTGTTTATGGTGCGCTTGATGCGGTTGAGGGTAAAGTAAAAACAGATCCTGTAGCTTTGTTTCATCAGGCATTAGAAAATGTTGCTCCACATATTGAGGTTCGCTCGCGCCGTGTTGGTGGTGCTACTTATCAGGTTCCAATTGATGTTCGTCCTGACCGTCGTCAGGCCCTTGCTATTCGTTGGTTAATTGTGGCGGCGCGTGGGCGTAATGAGACGACGATGATTGATCGTCTTTCTGGAGAGTTGGTGGATGCGGCTAATAATCGTGGTTCTGCAGTGAAAAAGCGTGAAGATGTGCACCGTATGGCTGAGGCTAATCGTGCATTTTCTCATTATCGCTGGTAGGTATATTATAAATCTAAGGCAAATAGAATGGCTCGCGAATATAAAATCGAAGATTATCGTAATTTTGGTATTATGGCGCATATTGATGCGGGTAAGACTACGATGACTGAGCGTATTTTATTCTATACCGGTAAAAATCATAAAATTGGCGAAACTCATGATGGTGCTTCTACAATGGATTGGATGGAGCAAGAGCAGGAACGTGGTATTACAATTACGTCCGCTGCGACGACAACTTTTTGGAAAGGGCATGATGGGCGGATTCGACGTTTTAATATTATTGATACGCCTGGGCACGTTGACTTTACAATTGAGGTTGAGCGTTCTTTACGTGTTCTTGATGGTGCGATAGCTTTATTGGATGCGAATGCTGGCGTAGAACCTCAAACGGAAACTGTTTGGCGGCAAGCTGAGAAATATCATGTGCCGCGTATGGTTTTTGTGAATAAAATGGATAAAATTGGAGCTGACTTCTATCGTAGCGTAGAAATGGTTGGTTTGCGATTGGGTGCTAAGGCGCTTGTTATTCAGTTGCCAATTGGTTCTGAGAATGATTTTGAAGGCGTTGTTGATCTTGTTGAAATGAAAGCTCTTGTATGGGATGGTTCTATTGGTGCTTCGGCTACAGTAAGTGAAATTCCAGTTGAACTTAAAGAGAAGGCAGAAGAATATCGTGAAAAATTAGTTGAGATGGCAGTTGAGGTTGACGAGGCTGCTATGGAAGCTTATTTGGATGGTGTTATGCCAACTAATGAACAGCTTATGGCGCTTATTCGTAAGGGGACAATAGAGGTTCAGTTTCATCCAGTTCTTTGTGGTACGGCTTTTAAGAACAAAGGGATTCAACCGTTATTAGATGCTGTTGTTTCTTATCTTCCTTCTCCGGTTGATGTTCCGGCTATTAGTGGTATTGATGTTAAAACTGAAACTGAAACAACGCGTGAGTCTTCAGATGATGCTCCACTTTCTATGCTTGCTTTTAAGATTATGAATGATCCATTTGTTGGGTCATTAACTTTCTGTCGTATTTATTCTGGTAAGGTTCAAAAAGGTATTTCTCTTGAAAATACAGTGAAGAGAAAAAAAGAACGTTTAGGGCGTATGCTTCAGATGCACTCGAATTCTCGTGAAGATATTGAGGAGGCGTTTGCAGGTGATATTGTTGCTCTTGCGGGTCTTAAAGAGACGACGACAGGTGATACTCTTTGTGATCCTTTGAAACCTGTTATTCTAGAGAGAATGGAATTTCCTGAGCCTGTTATTGAGATTGCGATTGAGCCAAAAACAAAAGCAGATCAAGAAAAAATGGGTATTGCACTTAATCGTTTAGCTGCGGAAGATCCTTCATTTCGTGTTAAATCAGATTCGGAGTCTGGTCAAACAATTATAGCTGGAATGGGGGAGTTACATCTTGATATTATTGTTGATCGTATGCGTCGTGAATTTAAGGTTGAGGCTAATGTAGGTCAGCCACAGGTTGCTTATCGTGAAACAATTACGAAAGTTGCAGAAATTGACTATACTCACAAAAAGCAGTCTGGTGGTGCTGGGCAATTTGCTCGTGTGAAAATTATTTTTGAACCTCATGATAGTGATGATTTTGTGTTTGAATCAAAAATTGTTGGTGGTGCTATTCCTAAGGAATATATTCCAGGCGTTCAGAAGGGTATTGAAAGTGTTATGGGGTCAGGACCTCTTGCAGGTTTCCCCATGCTTGGTGTGAAGGCCACTCTGATTGATGGTGGTTATCATGATGTTGATTCTTCTGTTTTAGCTTTTGAAATTGCTGCGCGTGCAGCGTTTCGGGAAGGGGCGCAAAAAGCAGGCGCACAACTTCTTGAGCCAATCATGAAAGTGGAGGTTGTAACGCCGGAAGATTATATGGGAGATGTAATTGGTGATTTAAATTCTCGTCGAGGTCAAATTTCAGGTACTGAGGTACGTGGTATTGCAACAGTGGTAAATGCTATGGTTCCTTTGGCGAATATGTTTGGCTATGTGAATACGCTTCGCTCAATGAGTCAGGGGCGTGCTCAATATACAATGCAATTTAATCATTATGAGCCTGTTCCTTTGGCTGTGGCTCAGGAGATTCAGAAAAAATACGCGTAATCTTTTGATTACGTATTAACTTTAACTTAGTTCATGGTTTGGACAGAAAATGGAGAGCTCAAATGGCAAAGAGCAAATTTGAACGTACGAAGCCGCATGTTAATATAGGTACGATAGGTCACGTTGACCATGGGAAGACGTCATTGACAGCAGCGATTACGAAGTATTTTGGTGAATTTAAAGCGTATGACCAAATTGATGCTGCTCCTGAGGAGCGTGCGCGTGGAATTACCATTTCGACAGCGCATGTTGAATATGAAACAGAGCAACGTCACTATGCGCACGTTGATTGTCCTGGACATGCGGATTATGTGAAGAACATGATCACAGGAGCGGCGCAAATGGATGGAGCGATTTTGGTTGTTTCAGCAGCTGATGGACCGATGCCTCAGACGCGTGAGCATATTTTGTTAGCACGTCAGGTTGGTGTTCCTGCGATTGTAGTTTTTCTTAATAAGGTTGATCAGGTTGATGATGCTGAGCTTTTAGAGCTTGTTGAGCTTGAAGTTCGGGAGCTTCTTTCGAAATACGACTTCCCAGGAGATGATATACCGATTGTTAAGGGTTCTGCGTTGGCGGCTCTTGAGGATTCAGATAAAAGTATAGGTGAAGATGCAGTTCGTCGTTTGATGAGTGAAGTTGATAATTATATTCCAACACCTGAACGTCCGGTTGATCAACCATTTTGATGCCTATAGAGGATGTTTTTCGATATCTGGGCGTGGAACGGTTGTCACGGGTCGTGTTGAACGTGGAATTATTAAAGTTGGTGAAGAAATCGAGATTATAGGTATTCGTCCGACTTCTAAAACGACGGTTACAGGTGTTGAGATGTTCCGTAAGCTTTTAGATCAAGGTCAGGCAGGTGATAATATAGGTGCATTGCTTCGTGGTATTGATCGTGAAGGGATTGAACGTGGACAAGTTTTGGCAAAGCCTGGTTCTGTTACACCGCATACCAAGTTTAAAGCTGAGGCTTATATTTTGACGAAAGATGAGGGTGGTCGTCATACACCGTTTTTCACGAATTATCGTCCACAGTTTTATTTCCGCACTACGGATGTGACAGGGATTGTTACGCTTCCAGAAGGTACGGAAATGGTTATGCCAGGTGATAATGTTGCAATGGATGTTTCTTTAATTGTTCCGATTGCAATGGAAGAAAAGCTTCGTTTTGCTATCCGTGAAGGGGGGCGTACTGTCGGAGCTGGTATCGTTTCTAAGATCATTGAATAATATCAATAATTGAAAAGTATCTTTAGTGTTAGAGTTGCTCCATATGGCAGGGAAATGAGAATATGAATGGTCAGAATATCCGCATTCGCTTAAAAGCGTTTGATCACCGGATTCTTGATGCGTCGACACGTGAGATTGTGTCGACCGCCAAGCGTACTGGCGCCAATGTCCGTGGTCCCATTCCGCTACCGACGCGGATTGAGAAGTTTACGGTCAATCGTGGGCCACACATTGATAAGAAAAGTCGTGAGCAATTTGAGATGCGTACACATAAACGTCTTCTTGATATTGTTGACCCTACGCCGCAGACAGTGGATGCTCTTATGAAGCTCGACCTTTCTGCTGGTGTGGATGTAGAAATTAAGCTCTGAGGTTTGAAGACAGAAGGAACAAACCCGATGCGTTCAGGTGTAATAGCACAAAAACTGGGTATGACCCGTATTTATAATGAGGCTGGTGAGCATGTACCAGTAACAGTACTTCGTTTGGAGAATTGTCAGGTTATTGCTCAGCGTACAGTCGAGAAGAACGGTTATACTGCTGTTCAATTAGGTGTGGGGTTTGCGAAAGTTAAAAATGTTTCGCGAGCTCTTCGTGGACATTTTGCTAAGGCTATGGTTGAGCCAAAAGCTAAGGTGGCGGAATTTCGTGTTAGTCCCGATAATTTACTTGATGTAGGTACTGAAATTACAGTGGAACATTTTGTTCCAGGGCAAAGAGTTGATGTAACGGGTACAAGTATCGGTAAAGGTTTTGCTGGTGTTATGAAACGGCATAATTTTGGTGGGCATCGGGCTTCACATGGTAATTCAATTACACATCGTGCTCATGGTTCAACAGGACAATGCCAAGATCCTGGTAAAGTATTTAAAGGCAAAAAAATGGCTGGTCATATGGGGCAAGTACGTGTGACGACACAAAACATTGAAGTTGTTTCTACAGATGTTGATCGTGGTTTGATTTTGGTACGTGGTTCTGTCTCTGGTTCTAAGGGGGCTTGGATTTTAGTGCGTGATGCTGTAAAGAAGCGTCTTCCTGATAATGCGCCAAAGCCTGCTGGGATTCGTCGTTCTGTAGAGAAAAAGATTGAATCAGCTACTCCGGTGGTAGGGGCCTCTAAAGTTGAGGGGGCTGAATAATGGATCTTATAATTAAAACTCTTGACGGCAGTGAAGCTGGTAAGTTAAAAGTTTCTGAACACATTTTTGGTCTTGCTCCGCGTGAAGATATTCTCCAGCGTGTTGTTCGGTGGCAGCTTGCGCGTCGTCAGCAAGGAACACATCAGTCACAAGGGCGCTCTGATGTGGCTCGAACAGGGGCAAAGATGTTTAAACAAAAAGGAACTGGGCGTGCGCGGCATTCATCTGCTCGTGCACCGCAGTTTCGAGGTGGTGGTAAAGCGCATGGTCCAGTGGTTCGTAGTCATGCGCATGCTCTTCCTAAAAAGAGTCGTGCGCTGGGGTTGTGTCTTGCTTTGTCGGTAAAACTAAAGACAAATGATTTGATTATAGTTGATGAGCTTGATGTTCGAGACGCTAAAACCAAGGTGCTTGCTAAAAATTTTTCTAAGCTGGGTTTTAATAATGCTCTGTTAATTGGTGGAAAAGAAATAAATATGAATTTTTTTCGTGCAGCATCTAATATCCCTAATATTGATGTTTTACCGGTTCAGGGGATTAATGTTTATGATATTTTACGTCGCAATAAGCTTGTTTTATCAAAAGCAGCTGTTGAGGCTCTTGAGGAGCGCTTCAGATGACGGATCTTCGCCACTATGATGTAATTGTCAGTCCGGTTATTACTGAGAAATCGACAATGATTTCTGAATATAATCAAGTTATTTTTAATGTTGCACCAAAAGCAATGAAGCCTGAAATTAAGGCAGCGGTTGAAGCGCTTTTTAATGTTAAGGTTAAAGCGGTTAACACGACGATCCGTAAGGGTAAAGTGAAGCGTTTCAAAGGTGTTGTTGGTCGACAGAGTGATGTCAAAAAAGCGATTGTGACATTGGCTAAAGGTTACTCAATTGACCTTTCGACAGGTCTTTAATAAGGCTCGGAGATAAGAATAATGGCACTTAAGCACTTTAATCCAACAACACCTGGGCAACGTCAGCTTGTTATTGTGGAGCGTTCTGATCTTCATAAGGGTAAGTCTGTAAAGACGTTGACGGGAGGGTTGTCGTCAAAGGGTGGGCGTAATAATCATGGTAAAATTACAGCTCGTTTTCAGGGTGGGGGGCATAAGCGTAGCTATCGGTTTATTGATTTTAAACGTCTTAAGCGTGATATGTCTGCGAAGGTTGAGCGTTTAGAATATGATCCAAATCGCACTGCTTTTATTGCATTGATTCGTTATGAAGATGGGCAGTTAAGTTATATTCTTGCGCCGCAACGTCTTGGTGTTGGTGATTTTGTTGTTACTGGTTCGAACGCTGATATTAAACCAGGTAATGCAATGCCTCTTTGTAATATGCCAGTGGGTACGATTATCCATAATGTTGAAATGAAGCCTGGCAAAGGTGGTCAGATTGCACGTTCGGCAGGGGCTTATGCACAGCTGGTTGGGCGAGATCAGGGGATGGCTATCCTTCGGCTTAATTCTGGGGAACAACGTTTGATTCCGGGTGGTTGTTTTGCAACCGTTGGTGCTGTTTCAAATCCTGATCATGGGAATATTAATGATGGTAAAGCTGGTCGGTCACGTTGGCGTGGAAAGCGCCCACATGTTCGTGGTGTTGCTATGAATCCGGTTGATCATCCACATGGTGGTGGTGAGGGGCGTACATCAGGTGGTCGTCACCCTGTATCTCCTTGGGGTAAGCCTACGAAGGGTAAGCGTACACGCTCCAATAAAGCTACTAGTAAATTTATTATGCGTTCACGTCATCAACGTAAAAAGTAAGAGAGGTAGTCTAAAGTGGTTCGTTCAGTTTGGAAAGGTCCGTTTGTTGACGGCTATCTTCTCGGAAAAGCAGAGAAGGTGCGTGCAAGTGGGCGTAATGAAGTTATAAAAATATGGAGTCGTCGTTCTACCATTCTGCCGCAATTTGTTGGTTTGACTTTTGGTGTTTATAACGGCAATAAACATATTCCTGTTTCTGTTTCTGAGGAAATGGTTGGGCATAAATTTGGCGAGTTCGCTCCTACTCGGACTTATTATGGTCATGGTGCGGATAAGAAAGCAAAGAGGAAGTAGTGATGGGCAAGGCTAAAGTTCCGCGCCAACTTAAGGACAATGAAGCGAAGGCTGTTGTTCGAATGATTCGTGTTAGTCCGCAAAAGCTTAATCTGGTTGTTGCGATGATTCGTGGTAAAAAGGTTAATACGGCGTTGGCTGATTTAACATTTTCACGTAAACGTATCGCTCAGACAGTTAGAAAAACTCTTGAATCGGCGATCGCAAATGCGGAAAATAATCATGATCTTGATATTGATTCGTTGATTGTTTCGGAAGCACATGTTGGTAAATCTATAGTAATGAAACGTTTTCACGTTCGTGGTCGTGGGCGTTCTAGTCGGATTGAACGTCCATTTTCGCATCTTACTATTGTTGTTCGTGAAGTTACCGAAAAAGAGGAGGCTGCGTAATGGGGCAGAAGATCAATCCAATAGGGCTTCGTCTTGGAGTTAATCGGACTTGGGATTCGCGTTGGTATGCCGATAGTGGTGAATATGGCCGTCTCCTTCATGAAGATTTAAAAATTCGTTTATATGTGATTAAAGAGTTGAAGCAAGCGGCTATTTCTAAGGTTGTTATTGAGCGTCCTCATAAAAAGTGTCGTATTATAATTTACTCAGCGCGTCCTGGTCTTATTATTGGTAAAAAAGGTGCTGATATTGAAAAGCTTCGTTGTAAACTTTCAGAAATGACGAATGCTGAGACTTCACTAAATATCGTTGAAATTCGTAAGCCGGAAATTGATGCAACAATCATTGCACAATCAATTGCTCAGCAACTTGAGCGTCGTGTTGCTTTTCGGCGTGCAATGAAACGTGCTGTTCAATCTGCTATGCGTCTTGGGGCTGAAGGTATTCGCATTAATTGTTCTGGTCGTCTTGGTGGGGCTGAAATTGCTCGTATGGAGTGGTATCGTGAAGGTCGTGTTCCACTTCATACCTTGCGTGCTGATGTGGATTACGGTACAGCAGAGGCTAAGACGGCGTATGGTATTTGTGGTGTTAAAGTTTGGGTTTTTAAAGGTGAGATCCTTGAACATAATCCAATGGCTTCGGAGTGTCGTGCTATGGAAAGTGATCATCCAGGGGGATCGTCAAATCGCCGCCGTGAAAATACTTAATTTTTCTGGTTGAATTGAGATTTGGAGTAGAGAATAATGTTGCAGCCAAAGCGCACAAAATTTCGGAAACAATTCAAAGGCCGTATTCACGGTGTTGCGAAAGGTGGTACGGATTTAAACTTCGGTGCTTACGGTCTGAAAGCTATTGAGCCGGAACGTATTACTGCGCGCCAAATTGAAGCAGCGCGTCGTGCGATTACACGTTACATGAAGCGTTCTGGTCGTGTGTGGATTCGGATTTTTCCAGATCTTCCGGTTACATCTAAGCCGACTGAAGTTCGTATGGGTAAAGGTAAAGGAAGTGTTGACTATTGGGCAGCGCGTGTTTCTCCTGGGCGTGTTATGTTTGAGCTTGACGGGATTCCTGAGGATGTGGCGCGTGAAGCACTTAGATTGGGTGCTGCAAAGTTACCTGTTAAGACTCGTTTTGTTCAACGAATTGCTGAATAAAGAGGTTAAGCGATGAAAGCCGAAGAATTACGGGCGCAAACGCTCGACCAAATGAAAGATGAGTTGACTAAGTTAAAGAAAGAGCAATTTAATCTGCGTTTTCAGAAAGCGACAGGTCAATTAGAAAAAACCGCACGTGTTAAGCAGGTTCGTCGTAACATTGCGCGTATTAAAACTTTTCTTCGTCAGAAGATAGATGGAAACAAGGTTTAAGGAAATAAGAGATGCCTAAACGCATTTTGCAAGGCGTTGTCGTTAGCGACAAGAGTGATAAAACCGTAGTTGTCAAGGTGGAGCGTCGTTATTCTCATCCGCTTCTCCAAAAGACGGTTCGGCAGTCTAAAAAATACAAGGCGCATGACGAGAATAATCAATTCAAAATCGGAGATCAAATTTCTATTCAAGAATCTAAACCGATTTCGAAAGATAAGCGTTGGATTGTTGTTGTAAACAATGTAACGTAATTAACCAGGCTAATTGTTTTAAAATTTAACATTGGTTTTTTCATTGGTAAATTTTAATAACTATAGCTTCATTGTTGTTTGACAGGCAAGTCCGGATGTGTCAAAGACATCATCGGATTTAGACATTAAGAAAAGGTGGTGGCCAGTCATGATTCAGATGCAAACAAACCTCGACGTTGCTGATAATTCGGGCGCTCGTCGTGTCATGTGCATCAAGGTGCTGGGCGGTTCAAAGCGAAAATATGCTTCGGTCGGTGATATTGTCGTTGTTTCGGTTAAGGATGTTATTCCCCGTGGCCGTGTTAAAAAAGGTGATGTGATGAAAGCTGTGGTAGTTCGTACTGCCAAAGATATTCGTCGTGCAGATGGTAGCGTAATTCGTTTTGATAGAAATGCTGCTGTTTTGGTGGATAATAAAAAAGAGCCAATCGGTACACGTATCTTTGGGCCTGTTCCTCGCGAACTTCGTGGTAAAAACCATATGAAGATCATTTCGCTTGCTCCTGAAGTGTTATAAGGAGTGTAGATATCGTGCAAAAGATTCGAAAAGGTGATAAAGTTATCGTTTTATCAGGGAAAGATAAAGGGCGCAGTGGTGAAGTTATTAAGGTAAATCCCAAAAATAGCAGTGCTCTTGTTCTTGGGGTTAATATAATTAAACGTCATCAGCGTCAAACACAAACACAAGAGGCTGGAATTATTTCTAAGGAAGCGCCTATTCATTTGTCTAATTTGGCGATTGCTGATCCTAAAGATGGTAAGCCTACACGTGTAGGTTTTCGTGTAAATGCGGATGGTAATAAGGTTCGTGTTGCCAAACGGTCGGGAGAACTGATTAATGGCTAAAGAAAAGCAAAATCCGCGCATGAGGACGCATTATCTTGAAGTTGTTCGTAAAATGCTTCAAGAGAAGTTTAATTATAAAAACGAAATGCAAATTCCGCGCATTGATAAAATTGTGATTAATATGGGTATTGGTGAAGCAACTGCTGATTCCAAAAAACCGTCTATTGCGGCTGAGGATTTGACATTGATAACAGGTCAGAAAGCTGTAGTTACCTATGCTCGTAATTCTATTGCGAGTTTTAAGGTTCGTGAGAAAATGCCACTTGGGGCTAAGGTTACGTTGCGTAAAGATCGTATGTTTGAGTTTTTGGATCGTCTTGTTACAATTGCTCTTCCACGGGTTCGTGATTTTCGTGGTTTGAATCCAAAAAGCTTTGATGGTCATGGTAATTTTGCTATGGGTATTAAGGAGCACATTGTGTTTCCAGAAATCAATTATGATAAAGTTGATCAGATTTGGGGTATGGATATTGTCGTTTGTACGACAGCGAAGACGGATGATGAGGCGCGTGAATTACTGCGTGCTTTTAATTTTCCATTTCGTTCGTAACGGCAGACGTAGTGAGGTGAAGTTATGGCCAAAGTAAGTGCCGTTGAGAAAAATAAACGTCGCGTTGTGATGGCGAAGCGTTATACTGCGCGTCGTGCACGTTTGAAAGCAATTGTAATGGATCAGAAGGTTTCGCTTGAAGAGCGTTTTAAAGCTTCTATTCGGTTGGCGGAGCTACCACGTAATTCTGCAAAGGTTCGTATTCGTAATCGTTGTGAAGTTTCGGGGCGTCCAAGGGCTTATTATCGTAAATTAAAAATGTCGCGGATTGCGTTGCGTGAGCTTGGCTCTTTAGGCCATATTCCCGGTATTGTTAAGTCTAGTTGGTAAGAGGAGATAACAAGATGTCTATGTCAGATCCTCTTGGTGATATGTTAACACGTATTCGTAATGCGCTTAGTCGTAAAAAAGGTAAAGTGGTTACGCCTGCTTCTAAGCTTCGTAGGCGGGTGCTCGATGTTTTGCAATCCGAAGGTTATATTCGTGGGTACAATCAAGTTGATTTTGGTGAAGGGAAGTCTGAAATCGAAATTGAATTGAAGTATTTTGAAGGTTCAGCTGTTATTCGTGAGATTTCACGTGTTTCAAAACCTGGTCGTCGTGTGTATGTTTCTGCTAAATCTATTCCTCAGGTGGCAAATGGTCTTGGCATTTCAATTTTATCGACTCCTAAAGGGGTAATGGCAGATCATGAGGCGCGTGAACAAAATGTCGGTGGAGAAATTCTCTGTCGTGTTTTCTGATCGATTATAAGCAAACGAAAGTAAAACAGGTTAAAACAATGTCTCGTATTGGAAAAAAGCCTATTCCGGTTCCTCTTGGGGTTACTGCTACTGTTGAAGGTCAGTTGATTAAGGCAAAAGGCCCAAAAGGTGAACTGAGCTACATCGTTAATGATGAAGTTTTGGTTAAGCTTGAGGAAAATGTTGTGTCAGTTTTACCGCGTGATCAATCAAAGAATGCACGCTCTAAATGGGGTATGTCACGTTCAATGATTGAGAATATTTTTTGCGGTGTGAAAGATGGTTTTGAAAAGAAGCTTGAGATCAACGGTATTGGTTATCGTGCTGCTTTACAGGGTAAAGATATTCAGTTATCATTAGGTTTTTCTCATGATGTTATTTATAAAGTACCCTTTGGTGTTACTGTAACAGTTCCTAAGCCGACAGAAATTGTTGTTTCTGGAATTGATAAACAGCAAGTGGGGCAAGTTGCGGCAGAAATTCGTGAATATCGTGGGCCTGAGCCTTATAAAGGTAAGGGTATTAAATATGTAGATGAGTGTATCGTTCGTAAAGAAGGTAAAAAGAAATAAAGGTTTTGCGTTATGGTTTCATCTAAAAAGGTTATTAAACGTCGTGCGCAGCGTGTTCGTCGTCAAATTAAAGCTGTTGCTAATGGTCGTCCGAGACTTAGTGTTTATCGTTCAAATCAGAATATTTATGCACAAATTATTGATGATTTACGTGGGTGTACACTTGTTTCTGCATGCACTCTTGAAGGGGAATTGAAAAAATCTTTAAAAAGCGGTTCTGATAAAACAGCTGCTTTTGCTGTTGGTAAATTGATTGCTGAGCGTGCAAAAAAGGTTGGTGTCAATGAAGTTGTTTTTGATCGTGGAGCGTATGTTTATCATGGTCGAGTGAAAGTTTTAGCTGAAGCTGCGCGTGAGGGTGGTTTGAATTTTTAAAGTATCTTGCTTAGAGATTTTGTTGAAAAGATGTTTTTGGTGTTTCGTGTGAGTTCCTTAATTTAATATTAGGGATTTTTTAGCGTGCTTCCGGAAAAGAAAAAGGAATGAGGAATGGCACAAAAAGAGCGTAATGATCGTGATGAGCGTCGAAATGAAAGCGGTAGTGAATTTGTTGATAAGCTTGTTCACATTAATCGTGTTGCTAAAGTTGTAAAGGGTGGGCGACGTTTTGGTTTCGCTGCTCTTGTTGTTGTTGGAGACCAAAAAGGACGTGTGGGTTTTGGTCATGGTAAGGCACGTGAAGTGCCTGAAGCAATTCGTAAGGCTACAGAATCTGCAAGGCGTGAAATGATTTATGTTCCGCTTCGATCTGGGCGTACGTTACATCATGATGTTGAAGGCTGTCATGGAGCTGGTCGTGTATTATTGCGTTCAGCTTCTTCGGGTACTGGTATTATTGCTGGTGGGCCAATGCGTGCTATTTTTGAAACTCTTGGTGTGCAAGATGTTGTTGCAAAATCATTGGGTTCGTCAAACCCTTATAATATGGTGCGTGCAACTTTTGATGCTTTAAAACGTCAGGTGCATCCTAAAGATGTTGCAGCGCAACGGGGTATTAAATATTCAACTTTGCAGACACGTCGCCAGCATTTAATTGGTTCAGAGGAATAATTTCTGAGGTTTGTCAGAAAAGGAATTTAAAATGGTTCAGAAAAAGTCTCAGGTTGGCAAGACTATAACGGTGAAACAAATTGGAAGTCCGATTCGAAGACCACAAATTCAACGTGCGACATTAAAGGGGCTTGGATTAAATAAGATGGGTCGTCGTCGCACTTTAGAAGATACTCTTTGTGTGCGAGGTATGATTGCTAAGGTTTCGCATCTTGTTCGGGTTGTAGATGAAGGTTAGAAGGTCGCAGGAGTATAGAATATGAAACTCAACGAACTGCGTGATCGTGAAGGCGCAACAAAGAATCGTAAGCGTATTGGACGCGGTGTTGGTTCAGGCATTGGTAAAACTGGTGGTCGCGGTGTTAAAGGGCAAAAGTCGCGTTCTGGTGTATCGCTTAATGGTTTTGAAGGTGGGCAGATGCCTATCTATCGTCGTTTACCAAAGCGTGGATTTAAAAATTTCTCTGCAAAAACTTATAACGAAGTTTCATTAGGTCGAATTCAGCAAGCGATTGATGCAGGAAAGTTAAATATTGAAAAGCCGGTTGATGTTTTTGTATTAAAAGAAGCCGGTATTGTTCGTCGTGTAAAAGATGGTGTTCGTCTTCTTTCTGGTGGTGAGTTAAAAGCTAAGATTGTGTTTAATGTTTCTGGTGCTTCTAAGGTTGCTTGTGTGAAGATTGAAAAAGTTGGTGGTCGGATTAATTTTCTTGAATCTGCCCAGTAAATTCATTTTGATAAATAATGGCTGGCCTGGAAAGGAGTGTGATGACTCATTCTAGGCCATTATTTATGAGAAACTATTTAAGTTTTGTATTTATTTTATATGACATATTAAATGGTTAGGGTTATTGTTGTGTAAGTAACGAGTTGGGGTATAAACTGGAGAAATTTTATGGCATCGGCTGCAGAACAACTTGCTTCCAATATAAATTTTGGCACTTTTTCACGTGCAACTGAATTGAAAAAACGTATTTGGTTTACTCTAGCTGCGCTTTTTGTGTATCGTTTTGGTACTTATATTTCTTTGCCCGGCATTAATATTGATGCTTTACGGCAAACGTTTGAACAGCATGCGTCCGGTGTGTTGGGATTGGTAAATATGTTTGCTGGAGGTGCTGTTGGGCGTATGGCAATTTTTGCGCTAGGAATTATGCCTTATATATCAGCGTCAATTATTGTGCAGTTGCTAACTTCAATTATTCCTTCATTAGAGTCTCTCAAAAAAGAAGGTGAATTGGGCCGTAAAATTATCAATCAATATACTCGTTATGTAACGGTAATATTAGCTATTCTGCAGGCTTTTGGTGTTGCGGTTGCCCTTGAAACTGGTATAGGAACGGGGCTTCAAATTGTTTTGGAGCCGGGTATAATGTTTCGTGTTTCTGCCGTGATTACACTGGTTGGTGGAACAATGTTTTTAATGTGGCTTGGCGAGCAGATTACATCACGTGGTGTTGGTAATGGAGTTTCTCTTATTATTTTTACAGGTATTGTAGCTAATTTCCCTTCTACTTTTGCTCAACTTTTAACTGCACATAGTCAAGCTGATTTATCAACTTTTTTATTAATAGGAATTGTTCTGATTATTATTATTGTTGTTGGATTTATTGTTTTTATAGAACGTGCACAGCGACGAATTCTTATTCAATATCCCAAACGCCAAGTTGGTAATCAAATGTTTCAAAGTGATATGTCACACCTTCCTTTAAAGTTAAATACTGCGGGGATTATTCCACCAATTTTTGCTTCGTCTTTGTTATTGTTGCCTGCGACTATTAATAATTTTTCTGATAAAATGCCGCAATGGATTCAGACTATTTCTTTTTCTCTTGGCCACGGGCAACCAGTTTATATGATTATTTATGCAGCTTTGATGGCGTTTTTTTGTTTTTTCTATACGGCTATTGTATTTAATCCTATTGATACAGCGGATCAATTAAAAAAGCATTCGGGTTTTATTCCTGGAATTCGCCCTGGTGAGCGTACCGCTGAGTATATTGATTATGTTTTGACACGTATTACTGTTGTAGGTGCGATTTATATTATTCTAGTTTGTTTGTTGCCGGAGTTTATGATATCAGCACTGCATGTTCCTTTTTATCTTGGAGGTACGTCCTTACTTATTGTTGTTACTGTTACACTTGATACAGTTGCTCAAATTCAGGGGCATCTCGTTGCACACCAATATGAAGGGTTGATTAAAAAATCTAAGCTTCGTGGAGGCAAAAGAAATCGATGAGAATTATTTTTTTAGGGCCTCCTGGATCTGGTAAAGGTACTCAAGCTAAAATATTGAGTGAATACTATAACATTCCTCAATTATCAACAGGCGATATGCTGCGTGAAGCCGTTATAGAAGAAAAAGAAATTGGTAAAAAAGCTAAAGCTATTATAGAAAGTGGTGCTTTGGTATCTGATGATATTGTTAATCAAATTGTGTCAGATCGTATTAATGGGAATGATTGTGTAAACGGTTTTATATTAGATGGATATCCGCGTACTGTGGGCCAAGCGGAAGCATTACAACAAATTTTGCAATCAAAAGATATACAGCTTAATGCCATTATTGAGTTTGTTATTGATGAAAAGACTTTAGTCGAGCGTATGAAGAGGCGTGTCGAAGAAACAATTGCTGTTGGTGGGCAGGTCCGTTCAGATGATAATTCTGATTCTTTTGCAAAACGGCTAGTTGAATATCGTGAAAAAACGGCTCCTTTATTAGAATTTTACTTGAAAACAGGTTTGTTAAGAGTAGTTGATGGAATGGCTAGTATTACTGATGTATCACGTGCTATTAGAGAGTTTCTTGAATAAGAAAATTTTTAAAAAGTAAATGAAAAAGAGTTGACTTTTATAGTAAAATCTATCAAAAGCTGCTTTATTTCATTAAAATAATGGGATTTGGGGTATGTTTGAGCCGAGATCATTTCTTTGTTTTATGAGATGCTTCAAGTATTTTATGGTTCACTGTTAACGTAATCAAGGAGAATAAGTGTGGCTCGTATTGCTGGCGTCAATATCCCAACAAATAAGCGTGTAGTTATTGCGCTTCAGTATATCCATGGGATTGGGCGGAAATTTGCTCAAGAGATTGTTGAGAAAGTTGGTATTCCTTCGGACCGTCGTGTGCATGAACTTTTGGATGCGGAAGTGTTGCAAATTCGTGAAACGATAGATCAAAATTATCAAGTTGAAGGAGATCTTCGTCGTGAAGTTGCGATGAATGTTAAACGTTTAATGGATCTTGGTTGTTATAGGGGGCTGCGTCATCGTCGTTCTTTACCCGTACGTGGGCAGCGTACACATACCAATGCGCGTACGCGTAAAGGTCCAGCTAAAGCAATTGCTGGTAAGAAGAAGTAATAGTGATATTTTTGTTTTAAAATTTTATTTTTATTATTCTTCTTTTTATGGAGAGTTTTGAATAAAGGTGAATAAGGTGGAGCTGCTGGTGTTACGGCAGTGAAGAGATCATTGAAAGGAAAGTTATGGCCAAGGAAGCCACACGTGTTCGCCGTCGCGAGCGTAAAAATATTTCATCAGGTGTTGTGCATATCAATTCAACATTTAATAATACGATGATTACTATTACTGATGCTCAGGGGAATGCGGTTGCATGGTCATCTGCTGGTGCTCAGGGATTTAAAGGTTCTCGTAAATCTACGCCTTTTGCTGCGCAGGTTGCAGCGGAAGATTGTGCTAAAAAAGCACAAGAACATGGTATGCGCTCATTAGAAGTTGAAGTTTGTGGTCCTGGGTCAGGTCGCGAATCTGCTTTGCGTGCATTGCAGTCTGTTGGTTTTGTTATTACTTCCATTCGGGATGTAACGCCAATTCCTCATAATGGGTGTCGTCCACGAAAAAGACGGCGTGTTTGATTAGGTATTGTTTTTTTTCATAATCGGAAGTTTTCTCCGGTGTTCACACTGGCCGTTGCGATTGAATGGTAGCGGAACTAAAGAACAGGAATATAAATATGATCCAGAAAAACTGGCAGGAGCTAATAAAACCTAGTAAGGTTGAGTTTCATACAGATGGTAATTCAAACGTTGTAAGTGTAGTTGCAGAGCCGCTTGAGCGTGGTTTTGGTTTAACATTAGGGAATGCACTGCGTCGTGTATTATTGTCATCGCTGCGTGGTGCTGCTGTTACTGCTGTGCAAATTGATGGTGTGTTGCATGAATTCTCATCAATTGCAGGTGTTCGTGAAGATGTTACAGATATTATTTTAAATATCAAAGAAATAGCCATCCGTATGGAGGAAGAAGGCCCTAAGCATGTTATCATTTGTAAAGAGGGGCCTGGTGTTGTTAGAGCTGGAGATATACGCACTGTTGGAGATATGGAAATTCTTAATCCCGAGCATGTTATTTGTACACTAGATGAGGGTGCGGAAATTCGTATGGAATTTATTGTGAATACAGGGAAAGGTTACATTCCATCTGATCGTAATTGTGTAGATGATGCGGTTATAGGTCTTATCCCAATTGATAGTCTTTATTCGCCGGTTCGTAAGGTGTCTTATAAAGTAGAAAATACACGTGAAGGGCAGGTTCTTGATTACGATAAATTGACGTTAACGATTGAAACTAATGGTGCTGTTAATGGTGAAGATGCTGTCGCTTTTGCAGCACGTATTCTTCAGGATCAACTATCGGTATTTGTCAATTTTGAAGAGCCACAAAAAGAACTTGTTGAAGAGCCAGCTTCGGAGCTTTCCTTTAATCTTGCGCTTCTTAAGAAAGTGGATGAATTGGAGCTTTCAGTTCGTTCTGCAAATTGTCTTAAGAATGATAATATTGTTTATATTGGTGATCTTATTCAAAAAACTGAAGCTGAAATGCTTCGGACACCAAATTTTGGACGTAAGTCATTAAACGAGATTAAAGAAGTTCTTGCGTGTATGGGGCTTCATCTTGGTATGGAGATTCCTGCATGGCCGCCTGAAAATATTGATGATCTTGCTAAACGTTATGAAGATCAGTATTAAGAGTTAAATTTAAGGAGAAAGCTCATGCGCCATGGTAAATCAGGTCGCAAGCTAAACCGGACTGCCAGTCACCGTAAAGCGATGTTTGCCAATATGGCAGCTTCGTTGATCGGGTATGAGCAGATCGTGACAACGCTTCCAAAGGCTAAAGAAATTCGCCCTATTGTTGAGAAATTGGTTACACTTGGCAAACGCGGAGATTTGCATGCGCGCCGGCAAGCAATTTCAGCTATTCGTGACACCAAAAAGGTCGCAAAGTTATTTAATACACTTGCACCGCGTTATGCATCACGCAACGGTGGTTATTTGCGCATTATGAAAGCAGGTTTTCGTACTGGTGATAATGCACCTATGGCTGTTATAGAATTTGTTGACCGGGATGTTAATGCAAAAAAATCTGTAGATCATAAGAGCATAGAGGGGGTTGCCAATGAAAAAGAGGCTTCTTTATAAGGAGTTTTTTCTTTTTTGGAGATAAAAAAACGCCTTTCTGAGGCGTTTTTTTTATTTGTGTATTTAAAATACACGTTGTTCAATAGATGAGTGAAAAAAGTAGATTGTTTTCATTGTTGATTTTGCAATATTACTTGCCAAAGTGAGACATTTTTGATTTAAATATCAAATAGATGGAGATGAATGAGAAAATTTTTCGTTCTATTTAATAGGGGTTATTTTAGTTTTTAGGGAGTGGATAATGAAGCGTTCTATTTTTATAGGGCTTTTTTTTGTGGTTATGGCGTTAATATCGTTTCATTCTACGAGTGCTCAAGTTCCGCAAACACAATCAGAAATTACTTTGTCATTTGCTCCTTTAGTAAAAAAAGCTGTTCCATCTGTTGTAAATATTTATGCTGCTCGACAGGTTAAAGTACGTTCTCTTTTTGAGGATGATCCATTTTTTGAGCAATTTTTTGGTCGTTATCAAGGTAACAGGCCTTTACGTACGCAATCATCATTGGGATCTGGGGTAATTATTGATGCACGTGGTTTGGTTGTTACTAGTTATCACGTTATTAAAGATGCTCACGAGATTAAAATTGCTCTTTCTGATGGAAGAGAATTTGAAAGCACAGTTATATTAAAAGATGAAGCAACTGATATTGCAGTACTTGAAATTAATTCAAAAGATGCTCAATTTCCTATCCTTCCTTTAGGAAATTCTGATGCAGTTGAAGTTGGTGATCTCGTTCTTGCGATTGGTAATCCTTTTGGTGTTGGTCAAACAGTTACAAGTGGTATTGTTTCAGCGCAAGCGCGTACACGTGTTGGTATTTCTGATTTTGATTTTTTTATTCAAACAGATGCAGCTATCAATCCAGGTAATTCTGGTGGAGCTTTAATTGATGTGAATGGCCAATTGATTGGGATTAATACAGCTATTTATTCACGCTCCGGCGGTTCTGTAGGAATTGGTTTTGCGATTCCAGCCAATCTTATTAAAGTAGTTATTGATACAGTTAAACGTGGTGAAAAGTTTTTTGTGCCGCCTTATATTGGTGCATCCTTTCAAAGAGTTACACCTGATGTTGCAAATGGTTTGGGTTTAGAACGTCCTTATGGAGCTCTTGTTATTGAAATTATTGAAGATAGCCCTGCTGCAAAAGCTGGTTTAAAAGTGGGTGATGTTATTTTAAGTGTGCAAGATGTGCAAGTTGATAGTCCAGATGGCCTTATATATCGTTTGATGACAACTAGTATTGGGCACAACCTTAATTTAGAATATTTACGGGATGGAAAGACTTTAAAAACAAAGATAACTGCCTCATCAATGTCTAACTCTGCATTTGTGAAATCTGAAAAAATTATTGATAAAAGTCCTCTTTCTGGAGCTGAAGTACTTGATTTAACACCACAAAATAGCCAGCGTTTTCACCTTCCTGCAACTGTAAAGGGTGTTGTGATTGCCAATCTGGATAACATGAGTAATGCTGCCGAGATTTTCCGCTCAGGAGATATTTTGCGTGCTGTTAATGGTCATGAAATTCAAACTGTAAGTCAATTAAAAAAGATTCTTCTGCAGAAACATCCGCGTATTTGGCAACTGGAATATGAACGCAATGGTGTCTATATTCGCCAATTTATTCGCTGAGGGGTATTTTGAATAAAGATTTTTTTACTTTATCTTTTGATTCTCATGTCAGTAAAAATCGTCCACTTGCTGAGAGAATGCGCCCCCGCTCTTTGAGTGAGGTGATTGGGCAAGATCATTTGATTGGAACGGAAGGCTTTCTTTCACGTATGATAGCAGCTGGTTCGTTTGGTTCGATGATTTTTTGGGGGCCTCCAGGGACAGGTAAAACAACAATTGCACGTTTATTGGCATTGCAGACGAATTTCATTTTTGAGCAAGTTTCTGCTATTTGTACTGGCGTTACAGAATTAAAGAAAATTTTTGAAGTAGCTCAGGCTCGTTTTATGTCTGGGGGACGAACGCTTTTATTTGTTGATGAAATTCATCGGTTTAATCGTGCTCAGCAGGATATTTTTCTTCCTTTTATGGAAGATGGTACAGTGGTTCTTGTAGGGGCAACGACTGAAAATCCTTCATTTGAACTTAATAACGCCCTTCTTTCGCGTGCACGTGTTTTGAAGTTTCGCTTACATGATGGTAAAAGTTTGAGTACGCTTTTGAAGCGTGCGGAGGAAGTGGAAGGCAAAACTTTGCCTTTAGATGATCAGGCTAGAAACCTCTTGATAAGAATGTCTGATGGTGATGCGCGAGCGGCACTAACACTCGCAGAAGAAATCTGGTGTGCTGCACGCCCGGAAGAGATATTTAATGCCAAAGCTTTACAAGAAATTATTCAGCGCCGAGCTCCAATTTATGATAAAGGCCAAGATAGTCACTATAATCTTATTTCAGCATTGCATAAATCAATTCGTGGGTCTGATCCTGATGCTGCTCTTTATTATCTTGCGCGTATGTTTGATGCGGGTGAAGATCCTCTGTATATTGGACGCAGATTGGTACGTATAGCTGTTGAAGATATTGGTTTAGCAGATCCGCAGGCTCTTATCATTTGTAATGCAGCAAAGGATGCTTATGATTATTTAGGATCGCCTGAAGGTGAATTGGCTTTGGCTCAGGCATGTCTTTATATTGCTACGGCACCGAAGTCGAATGCAGTTTATCTTGCTTATAAAGCGGCAATGCATTGTGCGCGTAAAAATGGTTCTTTACCTCCCCCTAAGCATATTCTTAATGCACCTACAAAACTTATGAAAGAAGATGGATACGGGGAAGGTTATCTTTATGACCACTCTGAACCAGATGCTTTTTCAGGGCAGGAATATTTTCCTGAGAAGCTTGGACGTCAGATTTATTATCAACCACAAGAACGTGGTTTTGAGCGTGAAATTGTGAAACGTCTTGAATGGTGGAAAAAGTTACGACAAAAACGGGGTAGTCAAAAACAAGATTGTGACTAAATCATTTTTATTTTTCAATAAATTTCGATCCAATCATAATCATTATAGCTTTATTAATAAGCTAGATCATGCGCAAAAATTTACCATTCCTAACATATTAGGAATTTTCTTTTTTGGATAAAAGCAAATTTAGATCTAGGTGACAATTAAGTTTTAAGAACTGTTGGTGGAGTTGTATTAAGTGTGGTTGTTAGCGTATGTAATGATTTGTTGATTACTAACTTCAAATTATTTCGCAAATACTATATAATTTTGGTCGGGCTATTGGGCGGTAGATTGGTAACCATGGATCTGTGTCTTCAGGTGTTCATTTGTGTTATATTAGGAAATGTGTAACCAAACATTGCATTGAAATTTAAAGTGTCTCCTTTATGGATGAGATAGGTTAACAGTATAAATTAATGCAGCAAGCTGCTATTTTTTCGATGCCTTTTTTGAAATATGCTTTGTGTTAGCAAAAGAAAATGTAATTTTTTTTATAACATTGATTAAAAATTGTTGATACAACGAAGATAGAGATGAAATAGTCTGTGAAAATCTAAACTCCAGACTTTAATTAAGTTAATAGAGCAGTATATATTGTGTGGAAAATTATTCTGACTTACTAAGGATATGATTGTGGATAAAACAAAAGCTCTAGATTCTGCTCTATCACAAATCGAGCGTTCTTTCGGTAAAGGCTCAATTATGCGCCTTGGGCAAAAAGAGCAGGTTGTTGAAATTGAAACAATTCCAACTGGCTCATTATCCTTAGATATTGCTTTGGGTGTAGGTGGATTACCAAAAGGGCGTATTATTGAGATTTATGGCCCAGAAAGCTCCGGGAAAACGACACTGGCTCTTCACGCTATTGCTGAAGCTCAGAAAAATGGTGGAGTTTGTGCTTTTGTTGATGCAGAACATGCTCTTGATCCTATTTATGCACGTAAACTTGGTGTAAAATTAGAAGATCTGCTCATTTCTCAACCAGATACCGGTGAACAGGCTTTGGAAATTGCAGAAACGCTTGTTCGTTCTGGTGCAATTGATGTACTTGTTGTTGATTCAGTAGCAGCTTTGACACCACGTGCGGAAATTGATGGTGAAATGAATGATTCTGTACCTGGATTGCAAGCTCGATTAATGAGTAAAGCTTTGCGTAAATTAACGGCATCAATTTTTCGTTCTAACTGTATGGTTATTTTCATCAATCAGATTCGCATGAAAATTGGCGTAATGTTTGGTTCTCCTGAAACTACAACAGGTGGAAATGCTTTAAAGTTTTATGCTTCTGTCCGTTTAGATATTCGTCGTGTTGGTGCGATTAAAGATCGGGATATGGTAATTGGTAATCAAACGCGTGTTAAAGTGGTGAAAAATAAATTAGCACCTCCATTTAAACAGGTAGAGTTTGACATTATCTATGGTGAAGGTATTTCCAAAATGGGGGAATTGATTGATTTGGGTGTTAAAGCCGGTATTGTAGAGAAATCTGGTTCATGGTTCTCTTATAATTCTCAACGTTTAGGGCAGGGGCGTGAAAATGCAAAGCAATTTTTACATGAACATGCAGAAATAGCAACGGAGATTGAATCGGCTTTGCGTCAAAATGCTGGTTTGCTTGCAATTGAATTGTTAGAAAATGCAGCATTAGAGAATACAGAAAGCGATGAATCAATTTGATAAATGATCATTTAGATTGCAGTTTAGTTCTTTCTGTTTTTATTTGTTAGATTTTTTTAAGTGTAAAATCTTTTATTTTCAAATTTCTCTGAAAAAATATTTCTATTTTAATTAAGTTACTCTAAAAATGATAAAGAGAGTATTTAATTAAAAATTGGATTTTATCTTTGCAGTTTTGTGCTGTATTGTGCGGGTGTAAATATGAATAGCGTTAATAAGATCCGGTCAACATTTCTGGATTATTTTCAGCGTAATGGACATAAAATTTTTTCTTCTAGTCCACTTGTTCCGCGCAATGATCCTACATTAATGTTTACAAATGCAGGAATGGTGCAGTTTAAAAATGTTTTTACTGGACTTGAACAGCTCTCCTGTAGCCGGGCAACAACTGCACAAAAATGTGTACGTGCAGGTGGAAAGCATAATGATCTTGATAATGTTGGTTATACTGCACGCCACCATACTTTCTTTGAAATGCTTGGTAATTTTTCTTTTAGCGATTATTTCAAAGAAGAGGCAATTTTTTTTGCATGGAACCTTCTAACAAAAGAATTTTGTCTTTCGAAAGATAAATTGTTGGTTACAGTTTATCATAGCGATGATGTAGCTGCTCAATTATGGCATAAAATTTCAGGTCTTCCAGATGAAAAAATTATCCGCATTACAACAAATGATAATTTTTGGATGATGGGAGATACAGGGCCTTGTGGTCCATGTTCAGAGATTTTTTATGATCATGGTGATAAAATTTTGGGGGGGCCTCCTGGAAGTGCTGATGAAGATGGCGATCGCTTTGTTGAAATTTGGAATCTAGTCTTCATGCAGTATGAGCAATTGAACAAAGATGAGCGAATTGAACTACCTCATCCTTCCATTGATACTGGGATGGGATTAGAGCGTATTGCTGCTGTTTTGCAAGGTGTGCACGATAATTATGATATTGATCTTTTTGGTGCGTTAATTCGTGAGTCACAAAAGATAACAGGAGTTGAGGCGACCGGTGATTTTGTTGTTAGTCATCGTATTATTGCTGATCATCTACGTTCCTCTGCATTTTTGATTGCAGATGGTGTTCTGCCTTCTAATGAAGGTCGGGGATATGTTCTACGTCGTATTATGCGTCGTGCTATGCGTTATGCTCATTTTCTTGATTCTAAAGAGTTATTGATGTGGCGTCTTGTGCCTGCTTTGATACACGAAATGGGGAAAGCCTATCCTGAATTAGTACGTGCCGAATCTTTAATTTCAGAAATTTTAAAGTTGGAGGAAACGCGTTTTCGTAAAACTCTTGAACGGGGTCTTCGTTTGTTGAATGAAGAAAGCGTTCATCTTAAGGAAGGTGATTGTTTTAATGGTGAAGTTGCTTTTAAACTTTATGATACATACGGTTTTCCGCTTGATTTGACACAAGATGCTCTTCGGCATCGTGGAATATCTGTTGATGTTAACGCTTTTAACAAAGCGATGGAACACCAAAAAGCGGAAGCTCGTGCTAATTGGTCTGGTTCTGGTGAGTCTGTAACGGAAACGGTTTGGTTTTCTGTTCGTGATCAAGTAAGTGCTACAGAATTTTTGGGTTATGAAACAGAAAAGGCAGAAGGTATTATTACTGCTCTTATTTGTGATGGCCAGATCGTTGATCATGTTTCTTCAGGGCAAAAAGCTATGCTTGTCGTTAATCAGACGCCTTTTTATGGTGAATCTGGTGGGCAAATGGGGGATAGCGGTATAATTTCTGGTGAGAATTTTGTTTTTGAAGTACATGATACCCAGAAAAAGGTTAAAGGCGTTTTTGTTCATATTGGTGAGGTTAAAAGTGGTCAAGCAAAAACATGTGATTACGTGAAATTAATAGTTGATTCTATTCGCCGTAGAAAAATTCGTGCAAACCATTCTGCTACCCACTTATTACATAAGGCTTTGCGTCAAATATTAGGAGATCATGTTGTACAAAAGGGTTCTTTTGTGTCGCCCGATCGGTTACGTTTTGATTTTTCTCATCCACGATCAATTTCACCTGAAGAATTGAAAAAAGTAGAAGATTTAGCCAATGAAATTGTGTTGCAAAATAGCAAAGTAATAACGCGCCTTATGACAGTGGATGATGCGATTTTTGAAGGCGCAATAGCGTTATTTGGTGAAAAATATGGTGATGAAGTTCGTGTTGTTTCTATGGGGAAAAAGCCTGGACAGATAGAATCAGAAGATTCTTGGTCAATTGAGCTTTGTGGGGGCACACATGTGCACAGAACAGGTGAAATTGGTTTGATTCATATTGTTTCTGAAAGTTCTGTAGCGGCTGGAGTTCGTCGTATTGAAGCATTAACGGCCACAGCTGCGCGTCTTTACCTTCATAGTCAGGATGAGCGAATTTATGAAATTGCTGCTCTTTTAAAAATTTCCCCTGTTAATGTACAAGAACGTATTCAAGCCTTACTAGATGATCGTCGTAAGCTTGAAAAAGAATTAAGTGATTTACGCGGGAAAATTGCTCTTAATGGTGGAATTACAAAGAACGATAAAGCAGATATTAAAGTTATTAATGGTATTTCTTTTATGGGGCGTGTCATTCAAAATATTTTACCAAGGGATCTTAAAGCATTAGTGGATTCTGGAAAAAAACAGATTAGATCTGGTGTTGTAGCTTTCATCGGTGTCTCAGAAGATGGTAAAGGAAGTGTTGTTGTTGGCGTAACTAATGATTTGATTGATAGACTAAATGCTGTTGATTTAGTACGTATTATATCTGTTACTCTTGGTGGCAAAGGTGGTGGCGGGCGGCTTGATATGGCACAAGCTGGTGGTCCGCAAGGGGATAAAGCTTATGATGCTATTGCAGCATTAGAAGTTTTTCTTGAAAACTTATGATTTTCTTCATGTTATACTTAAATTTAAGCTTTGTAAGGAGTTAGAAAACTGTAGCTTAGATTAAGTTTGCCGTTTGAAGATATAGAAAAAGAAACACTAATTTCATGATGCAATGGATTCACGCAGTGGAATCACATTTTCATGTTCTATTCTTATTATTGGTTGATCGTTTGTTAACCCGCCGGCTTTTAGTAGTTTATAGAAACGGCCACCTTTTTTAGTCAATTCTTGAAAACTACCTTTTTCAATTAAGCGACCGTGATCTAGAAAAAGTATAAGATCAGCATTGCGGATTGTTGAAAGACGATGCGCTATAATAAAAGTTGTACGATTTTGGCTTACGTAATCGATAGCGTCTTTGACACGTGCTTCTGTTTCAATATCAAGAGCACTGGTTGCTTCATCTAGAATAAGAATAGGTGCATTTTTTAAAACAGCACGTGCAATGGCTAATCTTTGCCTTTCTCCACCTGATAATTGGGAGCCCCGTTCGCCAACCAATGTATCGTAACGATTGTTTTTATTTAAAATAAAGTCATGGGCAGCAGCTGTTTTTGCTGCCTCATAAAGTTCTTTATTTGTTGCAGTTGTTCTACCTATTGCAATGTTATCACGAATGCTACGGTTAAAAAGACCAGCATCTTGAAATACTGTTGCTAGAGCTTTGCGTAAGGATTCACGGTTAATGGAACGTATATCTATTCCATCAATTTTGATATGCCCAACCGTAGGATCGTACACGCGTTGCAGCAAATTGATGAGCGTCGTTTTTCCTGCGCCTGTTGGCCCTACAATAGCAACAGTTTGTCCTGTTTTGACTTCAAATGAAATGTCAAAGACACCTTGAGATGAATTTGGAAATGCATAAGTCACGTGATGAAATTGAATCTCACCTTTAACATTTTGGAGACAAGGAAGGTTGTCAGGTTCTTTCATATTAAAAGTTGAATCTTCCATTTCAAAGAATTCTTGTAATTTTGCTTGTGAAGATACAGCTAAATTAATAAAGCCACTAATTTGATCAAGACGGCCAATCATTAGTTGAGCAAATCCAACAAAAGAGACGACTTCACCTACACTTAATTGGCCTTTTGTCACAAAAAAAGCACCAAGAAGAAGTACACATACTATTGAAATAGTTGAAGCCATTCGATTTAAACCACTGGCAAGTGCCCACCAATTTAAAACAGGATTTTGTGCTTTAAGAAGATCACTTGTATGCTGATGAAGTGCTAAGGTTTCTTCTGCTATTCGGTTATAGCTTTGTACAATGGAAACGTTAGAAATTGAATCACTGATATGTTTAAAGACACTATGATGATAACGTTCTACAGCGGCTTGCCCGTCTTTTGTTTTTTGCATTACTAAGCGTGCAATTAATGTATAGATAATGGCAAGAACTATTAAGACTATTGAAAGACGCCAGTTCATATTAAAAGCTATGGGCACCAGAACGAATAATGCTACAAAAGTAGAGAGGTGTTGGCGCATAAAATCAAGCCATATAGCTGACATGGAATCTGTAGCACGCAATAATGTATGAAGGGCATTAGAAGTTCCACGTTGTTGATGCCAAATTAATGGCATGGTGATAATACGCTCAAAAGATTCTGTTAAAACACTTAAACGGCGTCTGTGGGCTAAGCGATCTGCGCCACGAGCTACAAGAATATAAGCAATAATGTTGAAAACACCAAAACACACCCAGAGTGTGAGATTAAAGACAATACCCGATTTATCTGCAATTGAGTCAATGACATGACCAAATAAAATAGGTTCAGCTATCGTGATGATAGCCAGTATAACGTTAGCAGAACAGATTAAAAAAAATGCACTTTTTTCTCTATCTAGATAAGAAAGAACACGCGCGTATGTTTTTAATAAAAGCACGGGGTGGTTCTCCAATAGCTATCGCAATCACAAAATTAGGATTACATAATTTTTTATGTAATAATTTGCTTTGAAGTAACGAAATTTATACTGCAAGGGAATGCAATTTTAGATACTGATTGTAATGCAATGTGATAAAGTCTAATTCTAAAGGATGTAGTTTTTGCGTTTATAAAGATGAAGAAATACAGTTGGTAAACAAAAAAATTATATAAAAAAAGGGTCTATTACAGTGGGTGTAGAAATCAAAAAGGTTGAGGAAGATGAGAGTGGAATGCGCTTAGACCGTTGGTTTAAGATGCATTATCCAGGACTTGCATTTGGGTATCTACAAAAACTGTTACGTTCTGGCCAGGTACGTGTTGACGGTAGGCGTGTTAAAACTGATATACGTCTTGTTGTAGGGCAGTCTATTCGTGTGCCGTTTTTATCTGTTGATAACAAGAGGAATCTTTCTGCAACGGATAAGACCATTCATGATCAAAACAAATTGGCCATTTTGGAAAAAATGCTTCTCTATAAAGATCCAAAAATCTTTGTATTGAACAAACCTACAGGTTTGGCTGTACAAGGTGGCTCTGGTTTAACGTGCCATATTGATGGTATGCTTGATGTATGGCGTAATAAAAAAGGGGAAAAACCGAGGTTAGTTCATCGTCTTGATCGTGAGACTTCAGGTGTGCTTATTATTGCTCGATCAAGGGGGGCTGCACAGGCTTTGACTGCCGCTTTTAGAGCGCGAGAAACAAAAAAAACTTATTGGGCGTTAGTAAGGGGAGTACCTCGAAAAAAGCAAGATAAAATTTCAACATGGATGGTAAAGGAAACAACTGCACAAGGCGATAAAATGCGTGTTTGTGAACATGGAGAACCAGATTCTAGTCACGCGGTTTCTTATTATCGTGTTTTAGATACGCGAGGACGGGTTCTGTCTTGGTTAGAAATGGAGCCTTATACTGGTAGAACACATCAGCTACGTGTTCACGCAGCTTATATGAATCATCCAATTATTGGCGATTCAAAATATTTTTTTTCTGATGGTCATTGGGAATTACCTGGTGGAATTCAAAATCGTCTTCATCTTCATGCGCGCCGTATTCGTATTCCTCATCCTTCAGGAGGCATATTGGATGTTGTAGCGCCTTTACCACCTCATATGGTACAAAGTTTTAATCTTTTGGCTTTTAATGAAAACGATAGAGATACAGAGTAATAAGAAAATTTTAGTTTAATTTTATTAATTGTGGTAACATATTTATTAATGTATTTAATTACTTGCCATTATATAAAAGACATTTAAAAATTTGCTCAATATGTTGCCAAATTATGAAAGAGTCAAAATATTACTAGGGTTTTATTTAGTGAAGGACGATAGCAACTTTATAAAATAAGCAGTCATTAGTAAGATGTAAGAAATGGTTTAAGCTTATAGGCAGATATTATCTTAATCTGTAAGAAAAAAGCATTTAAAATTTTACTTTATTTAAGAATGAAAGGTTTAACAACTTTAAAATTCAATAGCTGAGTATCCTATTTTTTGGTATAATAATTTGGAAATTATGCTGTATTTTCAATTTTATTGTTTAATTATTTTGTTGGTAATACAAACAATAATTATCTTCCTAATGGCATTTCTATAATTTTATTTGAGTCTCATTCGAGATTGGTGTGAAAGTAAAAGAATATTACTTTAAGAATTCAATCTTGGATATTGATAGCGAAATCAGTTAACACGGGTACAATTGATTTTTCTTAAATTTATCACATGGTATCTAATGTGGAGAAACTATGTGAATTCTATTCTAGAAAATTCAGTGGATTAATTGAAAATGTTAGAAATAGCATAATATGCGTAAAATTTTAGATGATTTTAATATGCCGTTAAATGAGGACAATCCTGTTTACAAAGTACATAAGCTTTCATGTCAGTCACTACCTAAACGATTTTATAAAGAAGTAAGTATCAGCAGGCATGGAGAGGGAGGTTTTTCCGTATTGTTGGATGGAAATCCAGTAAAAACACCTGCGAGGCACTATCTTCGTATGCCAACAGAAGCACTTGCTGCATTAGTCGCACAAGAATTTACTGTGCAGGAAAAAAACATTGACCCAGGAAGAATGCCAATCACGCGTCTTGTTAACACTGTTGTTGATGGTATAGCTGATAATATGCAAGTTATTTTTGAAGATTTATTGCGTTTTGTTGCATGTGATATGATTTTTTATCGTGCACAAACACCGAAAGAACTTGTAGAGCAGCAATGTGAACAATGGGATTTTTTACTTGATTGGGCAGAAGAAAAACTTGGTGCACGTTTTAATATAGCAGAAGGGCTTATGCATATTGAACAACCATGGGAAGCTATTCAAGCGGTAAGCAATTATTTACGCAAGATAGAGTCTCCTTATGTACTTGCTGCACTTCATGTAATGACTACTTTAACGGGATCTGCTCTTATTGCTTTTGCTGTAGCTGAGAAGAAAATCAATTTGGATAATGCTTGGGATATTGCTCATTTAGATGAGAACTGGACGAAGAAACAATGGGGTGTTGATGAGGAAGCGATGATGCGGCAAGCTTACAGGAGGGCTGAGTTTAATGCAGCAGCTGCAATCATTACTGCTTGTACATAAGTAGAACTTTCTTCTGCGTACACGTAAACGTGAAATTTCCAATTACGATATTTTTACGATTTTCATTGAATTAATTTTTATTTTTTCAAGTCCAGGAAATGCTTCGCTGGTTATGTTTAAGGTTGTGTCGTCATTGCCACGAATAAAATACCACTGATTATTTTCGAGAAGGGCAATAATCTCAGTTTTAATATAACATTTTTTTCCACTGTTTATCGTAATTGCAAATTCTAAAGGCATAATAAAATAAGGAATACCATTGTCGAGTTTTCCTTCACGTTTTTGTGTTTGGCCGATTTTTATATTTTCAATTTTATAATTTTTTGCCAGCTGTTCTATTTGGTTTTTTATTATTTGTTGAAATTGTACTTTATTGAGATTTTTTTTAGTGGCTAAACTCTCGATGATTTGGGGAGGAATAGCACTTAAGATAGCATTTGAATCAACTTCTTTAAGTGCTTTATTATAAATAGAAATTGCTTTTTGTAGACTTGTCAATTCTTCATCGGTTATTCCATTGGCTTGCGCTACTGATATAATGGAAACAAAGCATAAAAGAATAAGGAAAAATCGATAAATTTGCAGCATTAGGAACCTTGATTATTGATTCGAAAAGATTCAATTTCTCTTATAAAGGAAAAATATCTCAGCAAAAAGGTCATTATGCTATCTTAAAAAAATATTACAAAAAATGGAGGTTAAAACCCCCATTTTTAATTAAACAACGATAACTTATTCTTTAAACAGAATAATACATATCAAATTCAATAGGATGTGGAGTCATTTCATAACGCAAGACTTCTTGCATTTTCAATTCAATGAAAGAATTGATTTGGTCGTCATCAAAAACATCTCCTGCTTTAAGAAAGCTACGATCTTTATCAAGAGCTTCAAGCGCTTCACGCAAGCTACTTGAAACTGTAGGGATATCTTTAAGTTCTTTAGGAGGCAGGTCATAAAGGTCTTTATCCATAGCTTGTCCAGGATGAATTTTGTTTTTAATACCATCAAGGCCAGCCATTAAGAGTGCTGCAAACGCTAGATATGGATTTGCTGTTAGATCTGGGAAACGGATTTCCACACGTTTTGAATTTGGTGAAGAGCTAAATGGAATACGACAAGATGCCGAACGATTACGCGCAGAATAAGCAAGAAGAACAGGCGCTTCAAATCCAGGAACTAAACGCTTATAAGAGTTAGTAGATGGGTTTGTGAAAGCGTTGATTGCTTTTGCATGTTTAATGATGCCACCAATAAAAAATAAGCAAGTTTCTGATAGTCCGGCATATTCATTTCCTGCAAAGGTTGGTTTTCCATCTTTCCAAATTGATATGTGAACATGCATGCCTGAACCATTATCACCAAAAATTGGTTTTGGCATAAAAGTTGCTGTTTTTCCATAACTATTTGCAATTTGATGCACAGCATATTTAAAAATTTGCATTTTATCAGCTTCGCGAACTAATGTGTCGTATCGAATACCTAATTCGTGTTGAGCTGCAGCTACTTCATGATGATGTTTTTCAACATTTACACCCATATCTTTTAGTGCAGTGAGCATTTCAGAACGCATGTCTTGGCAAGAGTCGATAGGAGGAACTGGGAAATAACCGCACTTCATACGTGGTCGGTGCCCCAGGTTGCCCATTTCATATTCAGTATCATCATTTGATGGAAGTTCACTTGAATCGAGCTTAAAGCCTGTATTATACGGGTCATTTTTATAACGTACGTCGTCAAAAATAAAGAACTCTGCTTCTGGGCCTATATTAACTGTATCGCCTATACCTAAAGATTTCATGTAAGCTTCTGCTCTTTTTGCAATGGAACGCGGATCTCTACTATACAATTCTCCAGAAATAGGATCGAGTACGTCACAAAGTATGACTAAAGTAGATTGAGCAAAAAAAGGATCCATATGAGCTGTTTCTAAATCTGGCATCAATATCATATCAGATTCATTGATTGTTTTCCATCCAGCAATTGAAGAACCATCAAACATAATGCCATCGGTGAATGTATCTTTAGTGATTGCGGTAACATCTATTGTGACATGATGTAATTTACTCCACGGGTCGGTGAAACGTAAATCGACAAAGCGTATGTCATTATCTGCAATCTGTTTAAGTATGTCTGATATGGTTGTCATATGCAATTTCCTTATTGGACTGAAATAGATAGAAAAAGTGAAAATTTTTGTAAATTTTAAAGAACATCAATGCCAGATTCACCAGTACGAATACGGATAGCATCATCAATGGATGAAACAAATATTTTTCCATCGCCGCTATGTTTTGTTTGAGCTGCTTTACGTATTGCTTCAATAGCTTGTTCTAGAGTTTCGTCTGCAACAACAATTTCAATTTTTACTTTAGGTAGAAAATCAACAACATATTGAGCACCACGGTAAAGTTCTGTATACTCCTCTTGATTACCAAAACCTTTTGCTTCTGTTACAGTAATTTCCTGTAAGCCAACTTTTTGAAGTGCTTCTTTCACTTCATCCAGTTTAAAAGGTTTTATAATAGCTTCAATTTTTTTCATGCTGAAATGATCTCCAACGTTATTCATCTTTTTAGGGTACTATACATTATATTGGCAAATACGAGATGTGCCAACAAATAGTTTCTGTACGAAAAAATCAAAAATATAATTATATATTTTGGGGGCAAACAATTCCGACTCAATATATGGAATGAAATATTATTGTATTATAGTTTAAGAAAGGCTTGTAAAGAATAAAAACGGCACAATTATAAAGTACAAACTTTATTTTGTTTCGTTGTTATATTATTGGATGTTTAAATTATTTACGACCTTGTTTTAAGAGTCTGAATTATGTAAAGGCCGACGTAACAAAAGCTCTTTTAGAAATTTTCCAGTGTAGGATTCAGGAACATTTATAATATCTTCAGGGCGGCCGATTGCAACGATTTGACCACCGCCATCTCCACCTTCTGGTCCTAAATCAATAATCCAATCGGCTGTTTTAATGACTTCAAGATTATGCTCAATAACTACAACTGTATTGCCTTGTTCGACAAGTTGATGCAAAACTTCAAGAAGTTTTGCAACATCGTGAAAATGTAAACCAGTTGTTGGTTCATCTAAAATATAAAGCGTGCGGCCTGTTGTTTTGCGTGAGAGTTCTTTGGCAAGTTTTACACGTTGAGCTTCACCACCAGAAAGTGTTGTAGCTTGTTGTCCGACTTTGATATAGCCAAGGCCAGTTTTGACAAGAGTTTTCATTGTGTTGTGAATGGCGGGGACAGCTTGGAAAAATTTTTCAGCCTTTTCGACTGTCATATCAAGTACATCAGCAATGGATTTTCCTTTAAATTTTACTTCTAACGTTTCTCTATTATAGCGTTTTCCTTGGCATATATCACATGTAACATAGATGTCAGGTAGAAAGTGCATTTCAATTTTGATAACACCATCGCCTTGGCATGCTTCACACCGCCCCCCTTTGACATTAAATGAAAAACGTCCTGCTTGGTAACCACGAGCTTTTGATTCAGGAAGTTCAGCAAACCAATCGCGAATTGAGGTAAAAGCACCAGTATAGGTTGCTGGATTGGAGCGTGGAGTGCGCCCAATAGGCGATTGATTAATATCAATAACCTTATCAAGGAATTCTAGTCCTTCAATTTTGGTATAAGTTGCTGGATTTTGATGACTTCCCATGATGTGGTGCGATGCAGCTTTAAAGAGAGTTTCAATGAGAAATGTTGATTTTCCTCCACCTGAAACACCAGTTACGCAAGTAAAAGTTCCAAGAGGGATATCGACATTTATATTTTTAAGGTTATTACCTTGGGCACCGATCACTTTGAGTACTTTTGATTTTGATATTTCACGTCGCTTGGCAGGCATGGTAACTGCCATTTTTCCTGAAAGATATTGTCCAGTAAGCGAGGATGGATTATTCATGATTTCCTGCGGTGTACCTTGAGCAATGACTTCTCCACCGTGAACACCTGCAGCAGGGCCAATATCCACTACATAATCTGCTGTAAGAATAGCATCTTCATCATGTTCAACTACAATAACTGTGTTGCCAAGATCACGTAAATGGCACAACGTTTTTAAAAGAAGTTCATTATCGCGCTGGTGTAAGCCAATAGATGGTTCATCTAAAACATAAAGGACACCTGTGAGACCAGAACCAATTTGAGATGCTAGTCGAATTCGTTGACTTTCTCCACCTGAAAGTGTTCCTGAATTTCGAGATAAGGTAAGATATTCAAGTCCTACATGGTTTAAAAATTCTAAACGTTTACGAATTTCTTTTAAAATACGCGCTGCAATACTACGTTGTTTTTTATTAAGATATTGATCAATATTAGCAAACCAATCATTTGCTTTTAGGATAGAGAGTTCTGATACTTGCCCAATGTGCATTCCGTGAATTTTAACACAAAGTGCTTCTGGTTTTAATCGATAACCATTACAAGCTCGACAAGGTGAGGAAGACATATAATATTCGATTTCTTTATATGAGCCAGCGGAATCGGTCTCTTTCCATTGCCGTTCCATATTTGGAATAATACCTTCAAAACATTGGGTTGTTGTATTAGAGCAGTCTTCATTTTCATGACTAAGAGGGATTTCTTTTGTTTTTGTACCGTATAAAATAGCACACCTGGCTCCATCTGAAAGTTCACACCATTTATCTGTGAGTTTAAATTCATAGACTTTGCCTAATGCTTTTAGTATTTGGTCATGGTAAGGTGAGGGTGATTTAAACCAAGGAGCAATGGCTCCAGATTTTAAAGTGAGATTTTCATTGGGCACAATTTTCGCTGGGTCGATTGCTTTTTGAATACCAAGCCCATCACAAACAGGACAAGCACCAAAAGGGTTATTGAATGAAAAAAGGCGAGGTTCAATTTCAGGAATAGAGAATCCAGATATAGGGCAGGCAAATTTTTCTGAAAAAATGAGTCGTTTGTGTGTTTCATTTTTTGATTTATTAACAGTTTCCTTTGAAGTTTCCTTTATTGTCAAAGGTTGATCTGCCATTTCAGCAATTGCAAGTCCATTTGCAAGCTGCAGACAGGTTTCTATACTATCAGCCAAACGAGAAGTAATGTCATGACGCACAACAAGGCGGTCTACCACTATGTCTATATCGTGTTTATATTTTTTATTAAGAGGAGGAATATCAGGAATTTCATAGAATGTGCCATCAACTTTGGCACGTTGAAATCCTTTTCTTAAAAGTTCTGCTAGTTCTTTTTTATATTCGCCTTTTCTTCCTCGTACTAAAGGCGCCATAATAAAAATTCGCATACCCTCTGGTAAGGCCATAATTTGGTCAACCATTTGGCTGATTGTTTGATTTTCAATAGGAAGACCCGTAACAGGTGAATAAGGAGTACCAATACGAGCAAAGAGAAGGCGCATATAATCGTAAATTTCAGTTACAGTACCAACTGTTGAACGAGGATTACGGCTAGTGGTTTTTTGTTCAATGGAGATGGCGGGAGAAAGGCCGTCTATTTGATCCACGTCTGGTTTTTGCATCATTTCCAAAAATTGGCGTGCATAAGCAGAAAGGCTTTCAACATAACGGCGTTGACCTTCAGCGTAAATTGTATCAAAAGCTAAGGATGATTTACCTGAACCGGAGAGCCCTGTTATAATAATTAGTTTATTACGAGGAAGGTCGAGATCGATATTTTTAAGATTATGTTCACGTGCACCGCGAATGGAGATATATTTCTGGTGAGACATGTTGATCCTTGGCGTATGAACAAAAATTTTACACTATCGTCTGAAATAAGGTCTTTTTTTTGAAATTACAATGTGTCCCATTATTATAATGGGAAAGAAAATAGTGTAAATTCTTTTGGAAAAGAGGAGTAAAGGTACAGCTTTTTTCCTTTATTATGGATATGAGCTATATATTTTTACAGTATTTGTACTATAATAAGATAGTTTAGAATTTTGGAGTTTATATAATGGCTGGTAGCCTTAATAAAGTTATTTTGATTGGTAATCTTGGTGCGGATCCTGAAATCCGTCGTTTAAATTCTGGTGATCAAGTGGCAAATCTACGTATTGCTACCTCGGAAAGCTGGCGTGACCGAAATACAAATGAACGTAAAGAACGCACTGAATGGCATAGCATTGTTATTTTTAATGAAAACCTTGTAAAGATTGCAGAGCAATATCTAAAAAAAGGCAGCAAAATTTATATTGAAGGTCAATTGCAAACACGCAAATGGCAAGATCAAAATGGTAATGATCGTTATACGACAGAGATTGTTTTGCAAAAATACCGCGGTGAATTACAAATGCTCGAGGGGCGTGGTGCTATGGATGATGGGGAGAGAATGCAAAGCGCAAATCCATTAGGCAGTGATGGTTTTGGTGATAGTAGTTTGGATCGGAAAGAGGATTTTAATCAGAGCAATAATTACTTGGAAGAAAATTTTTCACATCAATTGGATGATGATGTACCATTTTGATGGTTTATAAAATAATGCTATTATTACTTTTTATTTTTGAGCAAGAAGGGTAAATTTCTAATTTAAAGCTTATTTTCTTACAAGAAAAATAAAAGAGGCTTATTTTACATCACGCAGTTAAACGGGCCGATAAATGCGTTAAGGGGATATTGTGGCAGGTATATTAGCATAGGATGCAATAAAAGTACACTCATATCATAAAATATAATAAGTAAATTGAGAATGACTATAATTATTGCAAAGGCAATAGTTTATTTTCTTAAAATCTTTATTTCAATGTTTTTATTGAGAAGATTGTCTAAAGCAACACGGGGAAGCTAGAGGAGGTTGCATTGGGCATTGTTTTTTATTCAGGGGAGCGAGTTATGTTCATTTCATTTCTGATTCTTCATATGAACAAGTAATATATTGGAAATTATTGTTCAATTCTTACTTTCTTACTGGGAGGGGAGTTAGCATTTTAAAGTATTTTTCGATATAAAAGATCAAAGTGATTCTTTTTTGAAAGTATTAAAACTGTGACCGATCTTACTCCACTGCCAGAACGTGATGTGCTGACCGGTATTGAACCAGTTAGCATTATTGAAGAAATGCAACGCTCCTATCTCGATTATGCGATGAGCGTAATTGTATCACGTGCATTACCTGATGTACGTGATGGATTGAAACCTGTTCATCGTCGTATTCTTCATGCGATGAATGAAATGGGTCTTTCTTTCAACAAATCGTATCGTAAATCAGCAGGCGTTATTGGTGAAGTGATGGGGAAATTTCATCCCCACGGTGATGCTTCGATTTATGATGCATTGGTGCGTATGGCACAGGATTTTTCTTTGCGAAATCCGTTGATTAACGGACAGGGGAATTTTGGTTCTATTGACGGTGATCCGCCTGCAGCGATGCGTTATACAGAATGTCGTTTAGAAAAAATTTCAGAAGAGCTTTTAGCTGATATTGATAAGGATACTGTTGATTTTCAAGATAATTATGATGGACGTGAGCGTGAGCCTATGGTTTTGCCAGCACGTTTTCCTAACCTTTTGGTGAATGGATCGGGTGGTATTGCTGTAGGAATGGCAACCAATATTCCTCCACATAATCTTGGTGAAGTTGTTGATGGGTGTATCGCTTTAATTGATAATCCCGGTATAACGCTAGATGAGATGATTAAAATCATTCCTGGTCCTGATTTTCCTACAGGTGGTATTATTCTTGGCTCTTCGGGTATTCGTTCAGCTTATGAAACGGGGCGGGGTTCGATTATTATGCGTGCTAAGGTTGATATCGAAGAAATTCGTAATAATCGACAGGCAATTATCGTAAGCGAGATACCTTACCAGATTAATAAAGCAGCGATGATTGAAAAGATAGCTGAATTAGTTCGTGATAAACGCATTGATGGAGTTTCTGATTTACGTGATGAATCTGATCGTGATGGGTATCGGGTTGTTATTGAGCTTAAGAGAGAAGCTGTTGCAGATGTTGTTTTAAATCAACTGTATCGTTATACACCTTTGCAGGCCTCTTTCGGTTGTAATATGGTTGCATTAAATGGCGGCAAACCTGAGCAAATGACATTACTTGATATACTTCGTGCATTTGTTTCTTTTCGTGAAGAAGTAGTGAGTCGGAGAACAAAATATCTTTTACGTAGGGCGCGTGAACGTGCGCATGTTTTAGTTGGGCTTGCTATTGCTGTTGCTAATATTGATGAAATTATAGCGTTAATTCGCAAAGCATCTGATCCACAAATAGCGCGTGCACAATTAATGGAGCGACGTTGGTTGGCTACTGATATAGCAGCCTTAATTAAGCTTATTGATGATCCTCGCCATATTATTCACGAGGATAATACATATCATTTATCAGAAGAACAAGCGCGCGCTATTTTAGAGTTGCGTTTGCAGAGGTTAACAGCACTTGGTCGCGATGAGATTGCTGACGAATTAAATAAAATTGGTGTAGATATTACTGATTATCTTGATATTTTAGCATCGCGTTCACGAATTATGGGCATTGTTAAAGATGAACTGAACGCTCTTCGTGAGGCATTTGCAACTCCTCGGCGTACTGTTTTTGGTTTTGGTAGTGCTGAGATGGATAGTGAAGATCTGATCGCACCAGAAGAGATGGTGGTGACGGTTAGTCATAGTGGTTATATTAAACGTGTACCTTTGAATACGTACCGTGCCCAACGTCGTGGAGGTAAGGGGCGTTCTGGTATGGCTACAAAAGATGAGGATTTTGTAACTCGTTTATTTATAGCTAATACACATACACCGGTTCTTTTCTTTTCATCGCGTGGAATTGTCTATAAAGAAAAGGTTTGGCGTTTGCCTATTGGTACGCCGCAATCGCGTGGACGGGCTTTAATTAATATGCTTCCCTTACAACAGGGTGAGCGTATAACAACAATTATGCCTTTACCAGAGGATGAGGAAAGTTGGAGCAAACTTGATGTTATGTTTGCAACAATGCGTGGGACTGTACGCCGCAATAAATTATCAGATTTTGTTCAAGTTAATCGTAATGGTAAAATTGCAATGAAATTTGGTGAAGAAGGAGATGAAATTCTTTCCGTAGAGACCTGCACAGAGCATAATGATGTTGTCCTTACAACAGCGAATGGACAATGTATACGTTTTCCTGTGAGTGATGTTCGTGTATTTGTTGGACGTCATTCAATGGGGGTACGTGGTATTAACATGGGTGATAATGATAAAGTCATTTCTATGACTATTTTAAAGCATGTTGAAGCTACATCGATTGAGCGTTCTGCTTATATTAAGCGTGTGCTCAGTGAGCGGCGTGCAGCAGGCGCAGATGATGAAGATATTGTAATTGGTGATGAAGAGGTAGAAGCAGTAGCAACAGAGTTGACGGATGAGCGTTATATGGAGCTTAGTAACCATGAGCAAATGCTCTTAACAGTTAGTGAATTTGGTTATGGAAAACGGTCTTCCTCCTATGACTTTCGTATTTCAGGACGTGGTGGAAAAGGGATTCGTGCAACTGATCCATCTAAAACAGCTGAAATTGGTAAATTAGTAGCAGCCTTTCCGGTGGAAGCACAAGATCAAATTATGTTGGTTTCAGATAAAGGGCAGCTTATTCGTGTTCCTGTTAATGGTATTCGCATATCTGGTCGTTCAACCAAGGGGGTAACGATCTTTAATACAGCAAAAGGTGAGAAGGTCGTATCAGTTGAACGTATTTCTGAGCCTGAAGTTAATGCTAGCGATCCAGATGAGAAAGAAAGTGGACAACATTGCAATGTGGTTGAGGTTAACAAATAAATATAACTCTGAAAATATAGGAGCAAAATGATGACCATTGCTCTTTATGCAGGTTCATTTGATCCTATTACAAATGGTCACCTTGATGTTTTGCGAGGCAGTTTATTGTTAGCTGATGAAGTGGTGGTGGCTATTGGTATACAGAGTGGAAAACAGTCACTTTTTAGTTTTGAAGAGCGTGTTGATTTAATTACACAAGTCGGGAAAGACTTATTAAATATAGGTTCTGATCGGTTACGGATTATTGCATTTGATAATCTTTTAATTAATAAGGCGCGTGAAATTCGCGCTTCGTTTCTTATTCGTGGTTTGCGTGATGGTACTGATCTTGATTACGAAATGCAAATGGCAGGGATGAACAAGATTATGGCTCCTGAATTACAAACTGTTTTTTTGCCGGCAAGCGTTTCTAGCCGCCCAATAACCTCTACATTAGTGCGCCAGATTGCTGCTATGGGGGGGGACGTTACACCTTTTGTTCCTCAAAATGTTACGCAAGCTTTACGCTTAAAATTTAAACCTTAAAGGAAAAATGATTGTGTATCTTAAAATTTTTACTATTTTAACATGTATTGTTTATCTTTTTTCATTTAATGCTTCATCAAATGAGCGTAATACCCTTGTTTTATCTATTAAAAATGGTGATATTTTTATTCGTTTACGTCCTGATCTTGCACCAAAACATGTTGCTAGAATCAAAAAATTAACAGAAGAGGGTGCTTATAATAATGTAATATTTCATCGTGTTATCCCTGGTTTTATGGCACAGACAGGCGATGTAAAATTTGGAAAAAAAGGTAGTGCTGATTTTGATCCTAAGCGCGTTGGTATGGGTGGTTCAAATTATCCTAATTTAGTAGCAGAGTTTTCAAAACAGCCATTTAAACGTGGTACTGTTGGTATGGCACGTTCACAAGATCCTCATTCAGCAAATTCTCAATTCTTCATTTGTTTTGATGATGCTACTTTTTTAAATGAGCAATATACTGTTATTGGAGAAGTTGTAAAAGGAATGGATATTGTCGATAAAATTAAAAAGGGCACTGTAAGTAATAACGGATCTGTAATAGATCCTGATGTTATCGATTCTGCTCATTTGCAAGGTAATCAGTAAATCAAAGGATAATTATATGGCTGAAATTAAAGATCCAGAAAATACTTTAATTCTTGAAACAACAAAAGGTAATGTAGTGATTGAGTTATTTGCTGATTTAGCTCCTGGTCACGTGGTACGTATTAAAGAATTAGTGCGTGAAGGTGCTTATGATAATGTTGTTTTTCATCGTGTTATTGATGGTTTTATGGCTCAAACTGGTGATGTGAAATTTGGAAAAAAAGATGGCGAGAAATTTGATTTATCACGTGTAGGTATGGGTGGTTCGGATAAGCCTGATTTAAAAGCAGAGTTTTCGAATATTTCTCATAAACGTGGTACCGTTTCTATGGCGCGCAGCCAGAATCCAAACTCTGCTAATTCGCAGTTTTTTATATGCTTTGAAGATGCTCCTTGGCTTGATCGTCAATATTCTATATGGGGACAAGTTATGGAGGGTATGGAAAATGTCGATAGGATCAAGCGTGGTGAGCCTGTTGTAGAGCCTGATACGATTATCAAGGCCAGAATTGCTGCGGATACAAAGTAGTATAGAATATTGTGCAGATAATTTCTGTTTATGGTTTAATTTGGAATTTTATTAAGGTTAGTGTGACTTTGTATATTTTTGTATAAATAGAGCTTTTCGGTTTTGAATTTTCGAGATAACGGATCCTATTGAAATTGGCTTGTCTATATTACAATGCAGGTTTCTTTATATTATGTTCTGTAATTTTCTAAGCTTTTTAGTGAAAAGAATGTATTAGTTATTCATAATAAAGTGAAGCATTATTTCAGTATAATTTAAAAGGTATTTATTTTTGTTTTGGTTCTTTTGCTCTGATTTATTCAGGTAGAATACTATTCTTATCTTATTGTTGTGTTTAAAATGTTGAAAAGCTATTGAGAAGGATAAAATTGCTAAACTATTTTTATTTTTAAAAAAAATAATAACTCCGATTAGCAGTTTACATTTTAGCGAGAAATTTTAAGATAGGCTTCAAAATTATAAAATAGAATACTATTTCATTTCATAATGTAGAAAGTGTATAATTTTTTACTCTGGACATAAAAGATATATATTAATTAATAAAATAGATTCAGAGAAATTGATTGTATTCATACTAAAATTATTCAAACACTTATGGCACTAAAAACATACAAAAATAAAGTTGTTGCTATCGGAATACAATCCTTAAGGGTATCTAAGACTGTAAATAAATAACTGTTAGTATTTTGAGGTATATAGCTAGGCATTACGGATATTTTTATTCGGTAAAGTTTGTCACCTTTATTGTGTTGATTGTTTGATAATAAATTCTCATTTATTTTGCTCAATTCTCTTAAGGCTGGTTTCAGTGTTTAATAGAGTAAAATGATTTATAACATTTAGTAATATGTGCAATCAAAAAAGGAAATTGTTCTTAGTTAGTAAGGCTATATAAATTTATTTAATCGAAAAGACGAAAATAATGATTAAGATGTTTCACTATAACAAAATTGCTCAAGATGGACAGGCACGTTTGGGTGAAATTATAACAGGACGTGGACGTATTCGCACACCGGCATTCATGCCTGTTGGAACGGCAGGGACCGTTAAGGCTATGTATATGGATCAGCTGCGTTCTATTGGGGCAGATGTTATCTTAGGTAATACGTATCATTTAATGCTTCGGCCTGGAGCTGAGCGGGTTGCACGCTTAGGAGGCTTACATGAATTTGCACGTTGGCCTGAACCTATTTTAACAGATTCTGGCGGTTTTCAAGTTATGTCGCTTTCAGGGATTTGTAAAATCACAGAGAAATGTGTGATTTTCCGCTCTCATATTAATGGAGCGTATTATGAAATGAGTCCAGAACGTTCTATTGAAATACAAGGACTGCTTGATTCTGATATTCAAATGCAGCTTGATCAGTGTATTGCATTACCTGCAAGTGAGAAAAAAATAGAAGCTGCTATGGAACTTTCATTGCGTTGGGCGCAGCGTTGTAAAACAGCTTTTGGTAATCAACCAGATAAAGCTATGTTTGGTATTGTTCAAGGCGGTGATAATATGAGGTTGCGTGAACGTTCTGTTCAGGCATTAAAAGAGATGGATTTAAAGGGTTATGCTATTGGAGGACTTGCGGTTGGTGAATCTCAGGATATTATGATGGCTGTATTGGATACTACTTGTTCTATTTTACCAGAGAATAAACCACGTTATCTCATGGGAGTGGGCACTCCAGATGATATTTTAAAAAGTGTCGCTCGAGGTATTGATATGTTTGATTGTGTTCTACCAACGCGTGCTGGGCGTCATGGTTTAGCTTTTACTCGCTTTGGTAGGGTAAATTTGCGCAATGCGCGTTACGCAGAAGATTCTCGCCCTCTTGATCCACAATCACCTTGCCCTGCTGCACGTGATTATAGTCGTGCTTATTTGCACCATTTAGTCAAATCTAATGAAGCTCTTGGTGGCATGTTATTAACTTGGAATAATCTTTCTTATTATCAACAGCTTATGCAAGGGATTCGCGCTTCCATTAAGACAGGATGTTACGCTGATTTTTGTGCTGAAACGAGTGCTTTATGGAAACAAAGTAAAAAAGCATTAGCACATTAGGTGTGTCTATTTTTGACGGTATTTGATTTGTTTTTCATTGTGTTAGGTTTATTTTCTCGTGAAGAGAGTTTTTCTTAATAGCGTTGATTGACTAAATTAACTTTTTGGAAAAGTATAAAACTGCGCTGTCATAAGGAATGGACGCGCAGTTTTATTGATAACATTTTCTCTGTACTGTCAATTTAACAGAGATTGTTGCTCCGGTACGCACTACCTGATCCGGAGAAAAACAGTTTGTTTTCTGTTTCTGATAACTGTTTAGATTAACAATGTTAATTACAGGTTAGTGATTTATTAAAGAAGTATGAAAATTTCATTTTTTATACAAGATGATTTTAGGTATGCACGCCAATATATTGGCATGTGTTGTTTATTATGTTTCAACCAATATTATTAACACCCATTTTTTAGTTTTTCTTAATTAGCAGTATGACAGTTTGTAAACAGTTGCTTGATAGCATTTAATTCCAAATCATAACTATGGTTATTAGATGTTAAAAAGAATAGCGTCTGAAAGCTGTTTAATAGTATTATTACTTGCTTTGATGGTTATGATTATTGTTGAAAGCATTAATGCACCTTAGATTGAATAGCTATTGGGGGAGTAAGTTTCTTTTATTTTGTGGCTGCTGTTATTTTATGGGCTTTATAATAAAAGCTGTTTGAATAAATAGAGCTAAAAGATACTCAAGGTATCTTTTTTTATTTTGTAATATTAACATTAGCAAATGTGAGTATACTAATACTAAGGTGCCAAATTATCTTTATGAAACAATAGTTGTTGTTTCACTATTTTTACTATTGATAAAGGAATTACCTGTTTTTCTTAGAATATAGTTATTTAGTTTTGTTTAAAAATCCCAAGCTCTCCTTCTGCAGAACTTGGGATTTCAATTATATTAATTGGTCATTTCTTTTTTCAGGTTTGTATCAATTTTATCGAGGAATCCTGTTGTAGAAAGCCATTTTTGTTCTGGTCCGATCAAAAGTGCAAGATCTTTTGTCATAAAACCTTCTTCAACAGTGTGAATACAAACTTTTTCTAACGTAGTGGCAAAGTTTTTCAACTTTTCATTGTTATCAAGTTTGGCACGATGAATCAGCCCACGTGTCCACGCAAAAATAGAGGCGATAGAATTTGTTGATGTTTCTTCACCTTTTTGATGCTGACGGTAATGACGTGTTACTGTACCATGCGCAGCTTCTGCTTCAACGATTTTACCGTCTGGTGTCATGAGAACAGAAGTCATAAGGCCAAGGGAACCAAAACCTTGAGCAACGATATCTGATTGAACATCACCATCATAGTTTTTACATGCCCAAACATATCCACCTGACCATTTGAGCGCTGAAGCGACCATATCATCAATCAAGCGATGCTCATAATGTAATTTACGGCTCTCAAATTCAGTTTTAAATTCTGTATTAAATATTTCTTGAAAAATGTCTTTGAAACGACCATCATAAGCTTTTAAAATAGTATTTTTTGTCGAAAGATAGACTGGAACATTTCGTTGTAGGCCGTAATTGAAAGATGCGCGGGCAAAATCACGGATTGATTCATCAATATTGTACATGGCCATAGCAACCCCCGCACTTGGGGCATCAAAAACATCGTGTTCTATAACTTGGCCGTCATCACCAATAAATTTGATGCTTAGTTTCCCTTTACCAGGGAATTTAAAATCAGTTGCTTTATATTGGTCACCAAAAGCGTGACGCCCAATGATAATAGGTTTTGTCCAACTAGGAACGAGGCGTGGGACATTTTTACAGATAATGGGTTCACGGAAAATGACTCCGCCTAAAATGTTACGGATTGTGCCATTTGGCGACTTCCACATTTTTTTTAAGTTAAATTCTTTAACGCGTAATTCATCAGGTGTAATAGTTGCACATTTTACACCAACCCCATATTGTTTAATAGCATTGGCAGAATCAACAGTAACTTGGTCATTGGTTTCATCTCGATTTTTGATGGAAAGATCATAATATTTGAGATTAATATCAAGATAAGGGTGGATCAGTTTGTCTTTTATATGCTTCCAAATAATACGGGTCATTTCATCGCCGTCAATTTCAACGACGGGATTTTCTACTTTGATCTTTTCCATTAGAAGTCCTTTTTCTTTAAGTAATATTTTTTCTATAGCACTTTCAGGTCTATGATGAAAAGTAAAAATAAGTGATAATAGAAGAGTATTAAATTTTATAAGAAAAGAGTTATTGAGTATATTAATAAGCTGTTTTGTAATTTTTATTTTTTAATAATAAACTTATAATGGGTAAAAATAAACTTTCTAAAATAACTTTTGTTTTAATATTTATTTGTGTTATATAAAACACTTATAAAAGTGTTATTGAAGTATATCAGCTCGGATGGAGGAATGATGGTTTTTATTGATTCATTTCAGTTCAATATAAAAATTGATGAATATCAAAAGCATAGTTTACCTATGGAACAGCATTTTGATGAGACGCTTCAGGACACTGTTCAGACGCCATCTGTATCTATTGGTACTAAAGATATTTTTCCTTTAAAATTCTATGATGCATTGTCACATATTAAAGAGATATCTGATAATGAAATTCAGGCTGCTGAAATTTCTTCTCTAATGGATTACACTCACTCTGTTTCTTTTTGGGGAGATTTAATTGATGCTGATTCTTCGCAATTTCAGGGTTATGATGATGTTCCAAATGGTCACTTTCAGATTTATGCTCCTTTGGTAGTAAGTGATAATCAGTTAAAAGATCTTATACATTTTTTTGCAAAAGAAGGTAAATTGCTTGGTGGGGGATCACAGGCTTTATTTAAAGCTTTAGATCATGATACTGCCAAAATATACAGTCAATCGACTATGGAAAACTTTACTGGAAGACCTGTTGATTGGAAGAAAGGCTATATGTTTGGCACAATGTGGGATCGCCGCATGATTGATGAAAAATTAATTCAACAGTTTCAACAAGAAGGTAAGCAGATATTTACTGGGGCTATAGGATCTATACATTTTTCTATTGTGTATTAATATCTTATAAAATTATTTGATTCATTTATAAATTTGTTTAGATTTTGCAATAATTTCTTAGAATATTGCATCTTGTAAGTAAATTAAACAACGAGTTTATAAAGCTTTTGTGGCCATTTTACTTTCCTATTATGATTTATTGGTTTGGATAAAAATCAATACTATAAAAAAGAGCAGTGACTCTACAATAAACTCACTAAGCTTAACTCGGGGCTAGTTTTTTGAAAAAACGTAGAAAGTATTAAAAGTTTTTAACGTAAATCTTATGTAGATTTTTTAATAGTATGAATGTTCTTAATGTTGCACTTAGGAAATGTAGTGCAACATTAATAGATGGAAAAATTCTAATTCTAAAATTCTCCCTTAAATTTGTGAAAACCACTTAGATCATACAAGTAATAATGAACGCTTTTATACCAGTATTTGAGTTTCTGTACTCTTGAGTAATGACATAAAGATAATACAAATTTCTTTGACAAACTGTAAGCGCAAGATCCTTGATAATTGAAATTTCAAAAGATACAGACTACTTTTAAATTATTCTTTTTCACTTTGAAAATTTAACAACGCTCTTTTTATTTAAGGAGATAACTCCAAACTGTACTTAAATTTTTTTAGTGTACAGTTTTTTGAGTATCTTCAATTTCTCTTATTTCTAATTTTGGGAGATTATGAACAATTTTCATTGTTTCTAAACTCACAGTAATAATCCGTTGAAATAATTCTAAAGGGTAAGCAGGATTGCCAACAGTCTCCACAGCATAGCGATTAGCATCATTAACAATACCACTTGCTTTATCGGTTTTCACAATTTGCCTATCCATAACCCATTCAAGAGCAGATCTACCATTCACTATATAGTCATAAGCTTCCAATGGGATATTTTGCATAGTAATTTGTGTATTATAAATCACGGTACTTTTATCAATAGTACCACGTTTACCAGCAAACTTCATCTTTTCAACACGGTAGAAATTAACCTCATCATCAATAACCCAAGTGCTTGGATCGCCCTGTTTATATGTAACGTGGTATGGTTCTACATCTTCATAATTTGTATGCAAATCACCAAGTTTTCGACCAGCTTCAACAAAAGCCCAAAAATCCTCTACTTTTTTAACCGTTGGGATACGAGGCAATTGTTTGGAAAGATTATGAGCGTAACGGGCACGATAATCCTCAGAATGTAAAATCCCATAAACGTAAAAGAAAAGATCATCCTTTGTAATTGTTTCGCCAAGATAAGCCGCTTTAAAATATGCTAACCCTTCATTAGTAATAGCATCATGCCACTGCAAGCCATCTTCTTTGGTTTCTTTTGCACAATTTGCAAATAAATGGATCTGCTTCTCATCTTCATCTTTTAAAGATGCGACACTTTTGTAAATGTACCGTGGAAAACATTGACCTTTCTCTAGTGCATCAAGGTTAGGTAAATCCTTAGTCATGATAACAGAAAAATCCTTTTTGACTCCAATTCCTGTGATTTGTATCACTTTATTTTCTACCACCTTTTTCATAGGAAATATGAACGGCATTTGATATACTCTTTCGTTAAGGGCACGATTATAATAAAGCCACAGGCGTGTAAAAGGTCTATAAAGGCTCAGGGTAAGACAGTCACTCTCAAATGTTAAAATAGTTCCTTTAATTAGTTGTTGTTTGATAGAATGGCTCCAACTGATCTTTCTAGCGTCCGTGTTGATAAAATCATCTACAGAATTTGTATGTACTTTGTGGTCAGAATGTAGATATGTAGTATTAAAACGTTCCACTTCATTATTATAGAAGGTAATCATATTACTCATATTCTCTGCTAAGGCTTCGCGGCTTGAATTGTATGTCCAAGCGTCACGGTTAGTTACGACGCCACAAGAAAAAGTATTGAATAGTTTTAAGTTGTTATTTTTTTTATCTCCCAAGACTAAAAATGTTTCAAAATCATTGTTGCGTTGATTGAGCCAATCGCCGTGTTTATCTGGTATAATAGCTTGCCAACCATTTTCACGCTTGATCCCACCAATACTGCCAAAACGCTGAATTTCAGAAAGTTTCTCTTTTTTCGTGAGATAATCTCCAATATCATAATAATAAATTTTTCCACATTGTTTTGCTTCTGGATTTTTGATAAGCATAGAGATAGTAATGGGGGCTCGGCTTCCCGAACCAAAAATTTTTCCACCTTCTTTTCGAGAAAGTTCTCCAGAAGTTCGTTGATCACCTCGTAAATGAAAAATATAAAGGCTGCTAAATTCTTCAACCAGGCATTTTCGTAAACCGTTCATAGAGCGCGCATTAATAAAACCTGCATTTGTGACAAAACCAATAACACCACAGTCTTTTATACGATTACTCGCCCAACAAATTGCCCGAATGTAACTGTCATACAGTGACCGTAATAGAGTACTTCCTTCAGATTGAGCTGCATAAGTTTCATGGATGCGACTGTCTAATTTAGGATAATTGATATTCTTTGCATTGTCGTTTTCACTCTTTTGTCCTATAGAATAAGGAGGGTTACCAACAATAACACGAATATTCAAATTTTGCTGATGTGACCGACGTGTACTATTATTCTCCATTAGATCAAGCAGATCTTTTTCTTGTTCTTTCTCCTGTCCGTGCTCATAAAGCTGGAATGTATCGGTTAAACAAATCCCCCTGAATGGAACATAGTCCCCACCCATAATGCTGTGATATGTTGCCTCAATATTAATGCCCGCGATATAGTATGCCAACAATACTATTTCGTTGGCGTGAATTTCATGACGGAACTTGTGTTCCATTTCTTCTGGTTTAATCAAACCAGATTGTAAAAGTCGTGTGATAAAAGTTCCCGTTCCCGTAAAGGGATCCATGATGTTAACACCTGGCGAACCAAGTGTTTGCCCAAATTCAGTTTTTAATACTTCATTAACTGAATGGAGAATAAAATCTACAACTTCAACGGGAGTATAAACAATCCCCAGTTTTTCCACAGTGCGTGGAAAAGCATAACGGAAAAACTTATCATAAAGCTCTAAAATTAAACTTTGTTTTGCTTGTGGATCGGTAATGCCACTGGCTCGTGATTTCACATTATCGTAAAATTTTTTAAGATTTTTGGATTCCTTCTCAAGGTTAGCTTCATTCAACACATCAAGCATACGCTGCATGGCACGCGATACAGGGTTCTCACGAACAAACTGATGCCCTTCAAACAACGCTTCAAATACAGGGCGCGTGATAATATGCTGTGCAAGCATTTCAATCGCGTCACTTTCTGTGATAGCGTTATTTAAATCGTTACGCAGTTCTGCCAAGAATTTGTCAAAGGTCTGTCGCACTTCAGTATCTGGTGCTGCCAAAATACCTGTTAAACGTGTGATATGATTTTTGGCAATTTCAGCAATATTGCTAGCCCAATCCTCCCAATAATTACGTGTACCACATTTGTCGACCATCTTTGCTTTGATCGCACGAGAAAGTTCATCAACACAAAATGAAAGCTCCCCTTGAACTTCATGTGTGGCAATAAAATCTTGCCCCGGTGTCCCTATGTTCAATTGTGCAGACTTTAACTGTGTTGGAAGGTCGTCTACAATAGCAGTAACAGCCTGCAGCTCAGTGCTCTGGGTAATGCCGATAATTTCAATTTTACTACTTACGTCTTGCCCCAGTGATGCTTGATTAATTGTCGCATCAAAATAGTCATCATGAGCACGCAAAGCATTCAAAATTTGCCAGATAACGCGATACTTTTCGTTGTTGTTTAAAGCTTGTTTCACTGGAATACCAAAAGGAATTCCAATTGGTAGAATGATATAACCCATTTTTTTGCCCTCAGACCGACGCATCACACGCCCAACCGCCTGAACAACATCTATCAGGCTCTTACGCGGGTGTAAAAATATAATAGCGTCCAGAGCTGGAACATCCACTCCCTCAGATAAACAACGTGCATTCGTCAAGACACGGCAAACATTATCCCCGGCATCAGCTTTCAGCCAATCAAGCAATATACTACGTTCTTTAGCATTGAACGTGCCATCAACATGTTCAACTTCACATTTCAGAAATGGTTCGTTTTCAGTATCCTTTTTGTTGATATAATCAAAATATTCTTCAACGACTGCTGAAAACTCATCACGGAGTAATTCAGAGCTTTTGATATCTTTACAAAATGCTAAAACACGCTGCATGGGGGCAGGGTCAAAGTTAACGTCGACTTTCATGTCGGTTTTGATTAGGGCTTTATAACATCCGATGATTTTTGTTGCATCATCAAGGATAAGTTCAGATTCACTATCACTAAGACGTTTTTGTACAGCTGAACTCACAAGTCCTTCGTCCATTGCCAACACAATGACTTTGTAGTCCGTTAAAAGACCATTTTGCACTGCCCATGAAAAACCGCGATAAAAAAGTGTTTTACCAAAGAGCTTTTCATCATCCATTGAAGCAAGAACTGCATCAACTTCGTTGGCTCGACTTTTTGCGTTATCACCAAAAATACGAGGTGTCGCTGTCATATAAAGGCGTTTTTTTGCACGAATACATTCATTAAAGTGCACCTTAACGAAATTAGATTCATTTTCTCCACTCAGTGTTGCGCCTGTTGTACGATGAGCCTCATCACAAATAATAAGATCAAATACGGGCAAGCCATATTTGTTTTGGGCATCAGAAATAACTTGAATGGATTGATAGGTTGCAAACACAACAGTCATTTCATCTGCCACAACATCGCTAGCATTTTTTGCAAGTTGAGCGGCGTCGGTTGTTGCCGGAAAAACAAGATCTGATACATCAATTTCAGCAATATCGTCATTACTTTTACGACGCTTACCAACTTGTGTATCTGAACACACTGCAAAAGATCTTAAATAGATTTGTGTATCATTTGCCCATTCACGCACCGTTTGTGACATAAGAGCAAGGGAGGGAACAAGAAATAAGACACGCTTGCCTTTACCTGCCAAATCCTCAGCGATTTTGAGACTGGTAAATGTCTTACCTGTACCACAGGCCATGATAAGCTTGCCACGGTCTGCTTCAGTAAGTCCAGCACGCACAGCATGCAATGCTTCCTCTTGGTGTTTACGTAAATCTTTTTTGGGTGCTAAAACAATTTGATTTTTAGCTGCAAAGGTTTCCCAACGAATAGGACTTTCTTGCATATCAGAAAGATTAATTCGTATAACAGGGATACTTTGCCCTTCTTTCATTGTTTCGGCATTGTCACTCCAAGGTTTTTCAGTGCTATCTATAACGACACGTCGCTTGAATAGATCTTTCCCTGATGCTGAAATAAAGCTATCGATATCTCTTTTTCTAATTCTATAGTCTGCATCATAGAATTTACATTGAATAGCTGCAAAGCCATCTTCTTTACAAAGCTTTGCGACAAGATCTATACCGGTGTCACGAGCATCCCAACCATTTTCTTTAGCCCAATCTTTAAAGGTTTGAATATTTTCATATTCCCTGCGCTGAAGAGGATCATGCGTGAGATAAGCAAGAGCAAACCGTTCAAAATATGTTCCTTTGTCCCGTTGGGTACGCGCTTCATCACGATATGTCTGCAAAAGCGACTGCAGCGTTTTCTCTGCCATAATATTCCCCGCTCATTATCCCGCATAAAAATATTTTCAACTATCGTGTCTAGACAAATTCGTCAACCTGGCAATATTTTGTTCTGCACAAAAGACATAAAAATTTCTTAACAAATGAGATGTGTTATTTATAGGCGGAATAAATCTATAAATTTCTATTATTTTTATAATAAAACGGTAAAAAATTATACTGTTGGCTATATCTTTTTGACGAAGATGATTTAAATAGCTTAAAATTCTATAGCATTGTGCATACGTCGGCTATATTTTTTTTGCGTTTCATTAAACAATTTACATTCTATACTTATTGTATAATCATTTTCTGTATCCAACTATGTTTGACACTTTTAATGCATCGTTGCTCTGGAGTATAAGGGTAAAAGGTGGAGCTGTTATTGCCACTTCAGCTTTCATAGAAGCAAGACAAATGGGAGCATTCGATAGTCTCAAACTCTCAATAAGAAAAATAACGCCATTATAGATTCGCTTGCTTGTATTGGTAAAGCAATTTTAGATCACTGGTGGATTAGGTGCTATCTTTATAAGTTTGGTTATTGTGATCGTATCATATCGTGTCAAGAATTTATCTGAAAGCTTACAAAAAAGGCAGAGTAATGGGTGTAAAAATACCTTGCGATTATACTTGATGTATTCGCTACTCTTTTGGAGATTTTAATGAATATTTGTCAGATTTGGAAAAAAGTTGAACAACACAAAACAGACAGAGGAAGCTTTAAAGGTAGTAACAAAAAGACTGAAAATAAAAGATCAGATTAAAAGAAGAGTAATGCTGATGCGCGCTCTGATCTTTCTAACTGAGTGCGTGACAAATGAAGATGTTTTTTGTGTTGGATGGTTGCAAGTGTATTTAGATAGGTAGGATCATAATGAGATCAATTTAAGCTTAACAAGAGACATTTTTAAGTATGATGAGAATGAGGAATATTTGTATAAGTAGAAAACCAATCAAGAGTTCGAGGTGATTTTGGTACATTTTGTAAAGTTAAGTTGGAAAATTCCACTCCCTAATCGTATTATTTTATCCCTATCTTAAAAAAAGAATAATAGAATTAGATAGATATAGGTAAGGTTAAGAATAAATGGTACGCCCAAGGGGAATCGAACCCCTGTTTCCGCCGTGAAAGGGCGATGTCCTAACCGCTAGACGATGGGCGCAAACCAGTGATGAGGCTTATAGAGAGGATCTTTTTACTTCGCAACCCCTCTATGAGTGATTTTTTAAAAAAAACACATTTTATTGAATTATTTTGAAATATATATGTTGGCGTAATTTAAGTTATTCCACAAAATATTAAATGAGAAAATCTGATAAAATAATTAAAAAATTGGTAAAAACCTTAGCATTAGCAGCAATAATAACCAAATGAAATTTTGTTATTTCCAATTTCGGTAAATAAATGAGAATAGTGAAGATCAGTAATTTTGATACCTAAATTTTTTAGTGTTATTTTATTGAGTGGCTAGGGAAGGTGACATAATGAAGATTTCCTTTACTTGCAAAAAAGCTTCACAAAACGATGGATATCCGTACTTTTTGATAAAATCAAAGTTATTAGGGAGCAATTAATTAAGATGCGACGACAACTTCTTATTAATTAACTAAAAAAGATGTATACATACGAAAGCTACTTTTTAAAATACAAATCGTAGATTTATTAAATCTAATAAAAATAAGAAAATGCGATGTTATGAAGTTGAAAAAAATTACATCAAATTGTACGATCGGAAATCGATAATTATTTAAACCCAGAGCATTATTTTGGGGGTAATTTATTTATTAATTTCAAGCTTTCAGATATTTAACGCGGTATATAAATGTTAAATTTATATCAGGATTTAAAGCCTTTTAAGTATTAGAGCGCAGGGCGGAATTTTAATCTTGGATATATAAATAACAACTGCTTTATATGTGTGACCTTACTTAAATTATACAGCATTTGTGCGTCTATGCAAATTATGGTTTTTAAATTTATTCTTTGAAGATGCTAATTTTGTATTTCTCATAGTTTTTCAATGTTTGATTAAATGAGCGGATGTTGTTGTCATTTTGAAGGTAGGAGTGTAATAGTACGTATGTATTCGTTGCGAAGGAACGTAATTTGCATCAAGAGCAAATGTTATGTCAAATATTTTTCAATAAAGATAAAAAATCAGCAGGCAGTTTAAATAATGGCGGAAGCTTTGAGGGTTGGAATTGGAGGCCTTGGAACAGTCGGTGCTTCAGTTGTTCGAATTTTACACGAAAAGGCAGATACTTTAATTTGTCATTGCAGACGACCAATAGAAGTTGTTGCAGTTAGTGCACGCGATAAAAATCGTGATCGTGGGATTGATTTGAGTCATGTTAAATGGTTCGATTCACCTATTCAGATGGCTTCCTCTAATGAAATTGATGTTTTCGTTGAGTTGATTGGTGGTGAGTTAGATGTCGCGCATGCTTCAGTTGAAGCAGCACTTAAGGCAGGACACCATGTTGTTACTGCCAATAAGGCGCTGTTGGCCCGACATGGGGTGGCGCTTGCTGTTCATGCAGAAGAAAAAGGCGTTTTTCTTAATTTTGAAGCTGCTGTCGCAGGTGGAATTCCTGTTATTAAAGTAATGAAAGAATCTCTTTCCAGTAATTATGTATCGCGAATTTATGGAATTCTTAATGGGACCTGTAACTATATATTAACGCGTATGTTTACTGAAGGTCTTTCATTTAAGGATTGCTTGGCAGATGCACAAAAACTTGGTTATGCTGAGGCTGATCCGATTTTTGATATTGAAGGTCACGATACCGCTCATAAGTTAGCTTTATTAACAAGTTTAGCATTTGGAACTGCCATTTCGTTGGATGATATTTATGTTGAAGGAATTAGTAATATCTCGCAAGTTGATATCCGTGCAGCTGATGAATTGGGTTATCGTATTAAACTTTTAGGAGTTGCGTTAAAAACTGATACAGGAATCGAGCAACGTGTTCATCCGGCAATGGTGCCCACATCATCGGTGATTGCACAGATTCATGGCGTCACTAATGCACTTGCTATTCAAAGTGATTTATTGGGTGAGTTACTTTTTTCTGGTCCTGGTGCTGGAGGGGCAGCAACAGCTTCAGCGGTTATTGGGGATTTAGCTGACATAGCAAAAGCTCATCCTGGTTTTCAATATGGATCTGTTTTGGGACGGCCAGCATTAGCGCTTACTCCTTATAAAAAAGCATGCATTGCTACCCATGCAGGTGGTTACTTTATTCGTTTGAGTGTTCATGATCGTGCTGGTGTTTTTGCGACGGTTGCAAAGCATATGGCTGATCATGACATCTCATTGGAGTCAATTGTTCAGAGGTCTTTTGTAGAAGGTCAAATTGGGGGAACAAAAACAATTATTTTAGTCACACATGAAACAACAGAAACAAACATACAACAAGCGCTTGCAGGAATTGCAAAAGATGGTCATCTTGTTGCGAGATCTCAATTCATTCGCATTGAACGTATGACATAAAATTGCGAAGGTTTATTTTATATGACCCTATTTACTTTATAATAATTAAAGCGAAAATTTGATTATTTTTTGTAGAAGACTTTTATTTTTACGAAAAAGTTTTATTGTTAATATTTAATAGTGGATGCTAATGTTTTTAGCTAATACTAATTGGTAGGATTCTTTATATGCCCAAAGTGACTCAAAATATCTTAACTGGATTTGATCGTATTTTAACGCTTGAATTAGTTCGTGTGACGGAATGCGCTGCTGTTGCAGCTGCGCGCTTACGAGGGCGTGGTGATGAAAAAGCAGCTGATCAAGCTGCTGTGGATGCGATGCGTCACGAACTTAATCGTTTACCTATTGATGGTACGGTTGTGATTGGTGAAGGTGAACGCGATGAAGCTCCTATGCTTTATATTGGAGAAAAAGTAGGGCTTCGCACTGGGCCGGAAGTTGATATTGCACTTGATCCACTTGAGGGAACTACAATTTGCGCTAAAAATTTAGCTAATTCGCTTGCAGTAATTGCGATTGCTGAAAAAGGTAATTTGCTTTACGCTCCGGATGTTTATATGCAAAAAATTGCTATTGGTCCTGGCTATCCGAAGGGTTTAGTTGATATAGACGCTGAGCCTGCAGACAATATTTACGCTCTTGCAAAAGCTAAAGGAGTGAATGTTGATCAAATTACTGTCTGCATTATGGATAGACCTCGTCACAACGAATTGATTGATAAAGTACGTGCAACTGGTGCGTCGATCTATTTGATTGGTGATGGTGATGTTGCTGGCGTTATTCATACAACTGATCCAGATGAAACGGGTATTGATATTTACATGGGTATTGGTGGAGCACCAGAAGGTGTGTTAGCTGCGGCGGCTTTGCGTTGTATTGGTGGGCAAATGCAAGGGCGTTTAAAACTTGATACAGAAGAAAAAATTGCACGCGCTGCCAAAATGGGAATTAGTGATCCGAATAAAGCTTATACAATGGAAGAGATGGCAAAGGGTGATGTCTTATTTGCTGCAACGGGTGTGACTGATGGCAATATGCTTTCTGGTGTTAAATTTACACGCAATTATATTCAGACAGAGACTATCGTAATGCGTTCATGTACAGGCACAATCCGTAATATCAAGACACAACATAAAAACCAATTAAAATTTAACTGATTTTTTGTCCTTTTTCATTGTTGTTTTTAAGAAATAAAGCAAGCTTTTTAGGAGGTACATTCTTATAAAATTTTAAGAGTGAATGTTAAATATATTCTCTAGTTTTTATGAATTTTTAAATAAGTTGAACAGGGTGCACCCAACCATTTTTATCTTCTATATTTCCTTTTTGAATGTTAATTAATTGTGCGTGAAGTTTTGCTGTAATATTACCAATTGTTTCATTCCCAATGGCAAATTCTCCCCCTTTATATTTAAATCGTCCAATTGATGTGATAACGGCAGCAGTACCACAAGCAAAAGCTTCTTTAAGTTTACCATTTTTAGCGTCTTGTTTTAAAGCTTCAAAAGAATAAGGGCGCTCTTCTATTGTTAAATTCATTTGTTGTGCTAACTTCAAAATTGAATCACGCGTTATTCCTGGAAGAATGGTGCCATTTAGTGCCGGTGTTATAAGAGTATTATTTTCCATAATAAAGCAGATATTCATACCACCAAGTTCTTCAATCCACTTATGCTCAACCATATCAAGGAACAATACTTGACTACAATTATTTTTAATTGCATTATTTTGTGCAAGTAAACCTGCTGCATAATTTCCACTACATTTGGCAGATCCCGTACCACCTGGACCAGCGCGGCTATATTCTGTTTCAAGCCATACGCTAACGGCTTTTTCTCCTGTAAAATATGACTCAACTGGAGATGCTATGATACAAAAAATATATTCTCGAGAAGGACGGACTTTTAAGAAGCTTTCATTACCAAACATGAATGGACGTAAATAGAGACTACCATTTGGATGGCCAGAAACCCACTTTTGATCAATCTTCACCAATTGATTAATGGCATCTAGAAAGATATCTTTTGGTAGTTCAGGCATAGCTAATCGTTTGGCAGATTCTGCAAAACGTTGTGCATTGGCATCAGGACGAAATAATAAAATACGTCCATCTTTTGCACGGTATGCTTTCAAGCCTTCAAAAATTCCTTGAGCATAGTGCAAAACGGTACTTGCAGGATTAATCTCTAGAGATTTGTACTGAGAAATAATGGCATTGTGCCAACCTTTTTCTTCAGTCCATTGAATAACACCCATATGATCTGTAAAAAATTGACCAAAACCAGGATTTTTTAGAATTTCTTCTCGTCTTTCATTTGATAGAGGTGACGGATGTTGTTCTATTTTAAACGGGAGAGACGATGTGAAAGAAGTCATAAATGAAACATTCTGAGATTTATGTTTTATTTGTATATATTTTTACTGAGAAGATAACGAGATACTTCAATTACAACATTATGATTAGCAATTCTTTAGTGTCAATGTTTTTATTGTAGATGTGAGATTATTCTTAAATGCCTTTTGACTATGTCGGAGTTTTTAATTTAAGGATTTGTCAAAAGGTTTAAAATTTTTAGTAAGTATTTATTGTCCTTCTGAAATAAGAAACTGAATAACTATACGTACGCATATTCTTTAAATAGTTTAACATAGAAAAATAAAGAAAAGAATTTATAATGATTAATTGAATTCATTTATATATTTGAAGAAAGTGTAGAACTGTAAATTAAATGAAAAATAAATAGTAGGAATTTTACTTAATAGAGGTTTTTGGCTGTTTTTGTATTTGTTATTTTCTTGTTTTTACTTTTAAATTTTTTACAAAATCACAGAAACGAGCCTTTATAAAGTAATGCTATGGAATTAAATTAAGGAAAAGAGTTAAAAAGAGTATTAAAATATAACATCTCTAATATTTTAAGAAGTATATATCGCCATCATATTTTACGATGAAAAATCCCTTAAATGAAATAACTTAACCTACTATAACTAAAAAATAAATATTATTTAACAGATAATAAATTATCGCCTCATACAAGGTTAGTATCTAAAATTAATTAATAATTAAATTAGCAAAAAATAAAAAAACATAGCGATGATTTTAAAGCTATTACTATATTTATTTAGCGTGTGACAAGACAATTTCCACCAGAGTTTTTGATGTTTTCGCAAAGGCTTATAGCTTCATTGCGATTTTGAGTTTGAACACGGATACGATAATAGGTCCCTTTTTCTGGTATAAAAATAGATTGAACATTGAAAGGACGTTCACCAATAAGAGAACCAAATTTAGACTTTAATTTTCTTAAAGAATCTTCAGCTAATGCAGACGTTGGATGCGATGCAAGTTGTACATAATAGCTTTCTGAATTTTGTGTCGTTACTTGTGCTGATAGATTTGAATGATCACCACTATGTGTTTGCGTAGTTGAATTAGGTTTTACAGATAAAGGCACTGGTATAAATGATTTTTCAGTTTTTTCTTCAGTTCTAGGAATAGAAGGGCTTTCATCAGGAATAAAAGAATCTTCATTATCAGGGATAGAAGCATTTTCTGCGATAATTGCATCAATATTTGTTGTGATGTCACCTTCTGTTTGATTATCATTGATGTTAGACGATTGCACGGAATCTGCGATGTCATCTTGATCTTGATGTTGATCAGCAGACTGATTAATTATTTCAGGTTGATTAGTAGGGGCTTCAGAATGGTCTGTGAGCTTTTCATTTGCCTGATGAGCTGGAGTAAGTACCATTGTACCATCTGCTTTTACAATAACAGTTTGAACTTCTCGTGTTGGTACAGTATGGTCGAGAGCTTCTGTGATTGCATCTTCAATTTCAATATTAGGTTCTTCATGAGAAGAAGCAAGAGAGGTATTTTTAAGTATTTCCTCATTTTTGGGTTCTTTCTCATTTTCAGATGCCTTCTTATTTAATGCTGTTAAATTTTCAGGCATTTCAGAACTGTCAACAAGAGGCTGTTGTGTACTTTCTTGTATTTCATTTTTATTGGTTTTTTGATTATAAATAGTTAAATCATGAGTGACATTATTTTCAGTTTCAGTTGTTTCTGGTTTGACTTTAAAAGGTGTGTTATCAGCATGGATAATGAGCGGACTGTTATTTTCACTTGGTGATGTAAAAAAGCGAGAATAACCAAAAACACTAATTGCAATTAGAACAAAAAGAATAATACCTCTAGTGAAGTTTTTTCTAATAAAATTTTTCGAAGATGAAGTTACCAATACGTGAGTGGGCACTTCGCCTGCAGATTTATGTTGCGAATTATTGGCAGGAAGAGAGGAAGATTGTTCTTTGTTTCCAACAGGAGAATAATTAGCACTGTGTTGCGAGGTGTTTATGGATGAATTTTCCTCTGAGTCTTGCTTAGTATGATGAGAAATTTCGTTGAAAGAATCATTTTGTTGTTGCTGCAAAAAATCTTCTGAAGAGATATTTCCTACATTGAATACCTCAGAGAATTCTTTTTGAAGACTATCAGCAGATACATCGTATTTGGGAGCCTCATAGAGAACTTTTGAAGCCATAATTAACTCAGTTTTTTCTACGATTTCATCTGCGAATTTATAAGTGTCAACTTCTGGAGGAGGATTATCAGTGTGAGGATAACCGTGTACAAAAAAATTCTCTGTTTGTGTAGTACTAAGGGGTTCTGATGAGGTTTGTGTGTCATTTAAATTATTTTGATTATGCTGTATCTCATTCATACTGTTTTTATATGAGATATCTTCAGTAGTGTTTATATTGTTTTGAGTATATTGAGTTTGAGCATCTTTATATTCTACAGTTTTTAAAGTGTTTTCTTCTTGTTTTAAGAATCCATCATCATAATGATTATTATCTAAATTTTGTTGATTAACCCGCAGCTCATAAGGAGAATTTGTAGGTGTGTGGTAGGCGCTTTGCTTACCATCATAATTTGATTGTGTATCATTAGTTTTTTGTTGTGCATTTTTTTGTAAAAAAACTTCAGTGTCTTCATGCGCTTTTCTAGTAACTGTATTCTTATTTTGTTTATCTATTTCATCAAGAAAAAAATTTTCTAAGTTAGTGTTAAAATCATCTGTTTCAAAAAAAGGATCATTATTAGTTGATGCCGCTTTATCTTGCATTCCTTCATTTTTGGGGATGGGTAATGGGGAAAGCGCTTCTAAGATTTGTTCTTCGTCATTATGGGGGGGATAAGCATACATTCCTTCAGAAAAAGAACTGTTTTTTTCTGAGCGATCAGGAGTAAAGGGGGGTGTATCCATTGAAGTTGGATTGTTAACATTTGATTGTAAATTCCATGACTCATTTTGACTGTCAAATAGCAATTCACCCACTGAATCATTTTCAAAATTATCTTCTAAAAAGGAAAGATCAAAATCATCATTTTGGAATGGAGTTTGAGGTATTGAATAATCAGATTCTACCGAAGAGTGAGTATGATGAGAATTTTGATTTATGTTTTGTGTGTTTGAATTAAAAATTTGCGTAAACTCCTCCACAAAATCATGTTGTTCATGATCTTGTTTTTCTTCCTGCAAATTTTTGCGATTATTATCGCTCATAGGTTTTCTCACGTGATGATCTGCAATTGAATGCAGTGAACTGTTAATTTAGATTTATTATGTTTGGAATTATAAAATTTTCATCTTTCGATCAAAAAAATGCATTTTATAACAGAAGTATACAAAAAATATTTTTAATAAAAAATCCATTTTATATCTTTGTAGAACTTTTTCAACGCATTTCTGTTGATGCTTTTATTCCCACAATTTGAAGTCCTGATGATAAAACATTTATGACAGCTTGAATCAAACCCAATCTGGCCAACGATAATTCTTTATCTTTAAGTTTGGTAAAGCGTAACTCAGGATTATCATTACCTTTATTCCAATGTCCGTGGAAGTTTGAAGCAAGATCATAAAGATAAAATGCTAATCGATGTGGCTCTTTATGAATTACTGCTTGTTCAATAATACGTGGATATTCAGCAAGTTTACGTATTAATGATATTTCACTATCGTTTATTAATTTGTCAAGATAGGGAATCATTATCTTATTTGAAAGATTATCGATATGCAGGCTTTCTAGTGCTTGACGAAAGACTGAGTGACAACGTGCACTTGCGTATTGCACATAAAAAATAGGATTATCTTTTGATTGTTCTGTTACTTTTGTGAAGTCAAAATCAAGAGGTGCTTCACATTTACGGTAAAGCATCATAAAACGCACTGGATCACGACCAACTTCTTCTACAACATCGCGCAAGGTAATAAACGCCCCCTCTCTTTTAGACATACGTACAGGTTGACCATTACGATAGAGTTTCACTAATTGACATAAAAATACAGCTAGTTTAGCTTTGTCGCCAGAAATTGCTTTTGCTACTGCTTCTAATCGTTTTACATATCCGGAGTGATCTGCACCTAGAATATAAATCATTTCGTCGAAATGACGATTGAATTTATCGCGAAAGTAAGCAATATCAGCGGCGAAATAAGTATAAGAACCATCAGATTTAATCAAAACACGGTCTTGGTCATCACCAACATCAGTTGAACGGAACAAGGTTTGTTCACGTGGCTCCCAATCTTCTATGACTTTTCCTTTTGGTGAAGACAGTATACCTTTATAGATATAACCATTTAAAGTGAGGTCATTAATTGCACTGCGAATGGCTTGTGCATTATCAGCATAGAGCATTCGTTCGGAAAAAAAAACGTCATGATGAATATTCAATGCAGATAAATCATTGCGAATCATAGTCATCATTGCGTCAATTGCACGCTCTTTTACTATAGATAAAGCTTCAGACTTATCTATAGTAAGTAATTGTTCACCAAATTCTTGAGCAAGTGATTGCCCTAATGGTATCAGATACTCACCAGGATACAGCCCTTCTGGAATTTCATTAATTGTTTGCCCAAGCGCTTGGCGGTAGCGCAACAAAACAGAATGCGCTAGTACTTCAACTTGCCCACCAGCATCGTTAATATAATATTCTTTAGTGACATTATAGCCAACAAATTGAAGCAAATTAGAAAGAACATCTCCAATAACAGCACCTCTGCAGTGCCCTACATGCATTGGTCCTGTTGGGTTTGCAGAAACATACTCAACATTGATTCGTTTACCTTGCCCTATTTGGCTACGACCGTAAGCTATACCTCCTTCAATTATTGATTTTAGTACATCTTGCCAAAATGATTTGGTCAATTTGATATTGATAAATCCAGGACCAGCAACATTAATACATTTAATAGATTGATCATTTTTTAGAAGTTCTATAATTTTTTCTGCGAGTATACGTGGGTTAAGCCCGACAGCTTTTGCAAGCACCATAGCTGCATTTGTTGACAAATGACCATGCGAAGAATCTCGTGGGGGATCAACGGTAACTTTTGATAAATCTAAAGTTTCTCTATTTTTTCCTTTTATATCAGATAATTCAATTAATTCTTTAATTTTTTTTTCGAAACTTTTAAAGATATTCATGTTCTAATTCCATATTACATTCGAAATCAATTAAACGAAATCATCTGTATGGTCAAATAATCGGTGGTATTCACGCAAAGCGTAGTGATCGGTCATACCTGATAAAAAATCAGCAATGAGACGTGCCAATTCCTGATTTGTTAAATGAGTTATTTTGTTGCACCAGTTTTCAGGCATAAGTTCTGGATTTTTATAATAACAATCAAATAATTTTTGTATAATGCGTTTTGCTGCATTTCGGCGTGTGAGGACTTGGTCATGATAGTAAAGATTTTTAAATAAAAAATCCTTTAACTGTTTTTCTTGGATAACCATTGTGGGAGAAAAGGTAACAATAGTTTGTCCTGCTTGATAAATGTCATTTACGCTTTCAGGTTTTATAAATGCTAAGTTTTTTTGTGATTGTTCAATAACATCCTCAACCATAACTGTTATCTGTCTGCGCACTAGTTCATAGCCACGCTGAGTTTGATCAAGCTGTGGGTATTCTTGTTCGATATTGTGTAATAATGAAGCAGTTAGCGCAATATTTTCGAATTGATTAATTGTTAAAAAATGTGCCCGTAAACCATCATCAATATCATGAGCGTTGTAAGCAATGTCATCAGCAATAGCAGCACATTGCGCCTCTAATCCAGCAAAACAGTCAAGTTCAAGATCTTGTTGTGCATTATATTGCAAAATATCTATAGGGACATTTTTATTTGAAGAATGAGGGCCGAAAAGAGGTCCATTATGCTTCACAAGTCCTTCAAGTGTTTCCCAGGTGAGATTTAGTCCATCAAAGTTTGCGTAACGGTGTTCAAGCTTTGTAACAATACGTAATGCTTGTGCATTATGATCAAAACCACCATAAGGTGCCATTGCCTCATTAAGGGCATCTTCTCCTGCATGCCCAAAAGGTGTATGCCCAAAGTCATGCACAAGAGCAATGGCTTCGGCAAGATCTTCATCGAGATATAATGCACGAGCTAATGTACGCGCGATTTGGGAAACTTCGATCGAATGGGTAAGGCGAGTGCGATAATGATCACTTTCATCGGCAATAAACACTTGAGTTTTATGTTTAAGACGTCGAAATGCATTAGAATGGATAATACGATCTCGATCTCGTTGAAAAGATGTGCGTGTGGCGCTTACAGTCTCATTAAATAATCTGCCACGGCTTTTTTGTGGATTTGTGCTATATATTGCTCGAGATTGGTAATTGAAATTGGTATTATTAATATCCATTGCAAGTTATCCATTCTCACCTTAAATTTAAAATCAGTTTGTTATTAACAGGCTTTTATCTGTTTAGGATACGCTTCCTCGACAGTTTAATGCAAGAGTGTATAAAAATGAGTGTAAAAATATCAGATTTTGCTGCTAAACGGATTGCACAGATACTTTCGAGTAAACCCGATAAAATAGCATTACGAATTTCTGTTGAAGGCGGTGGATGTTCGGGCTTTTCATATAAATATGATTTAGTTTCTGAAAGTAGGGAGGATGATCTCGTTGTAAAAAAAGATGGTGCAGTTATATTGATTGATTCACTTTCTCTTCCTTTCATGAAAGGGGCAGAAATTGATTTTGTTGATAATCTCATGGAGCAATCTTTTCAAATTCATAATCCCAATGCTGCTTCATCATGTGGTTGTGGAATTAGTTTTTCAATTTAGACTAGTTTTCTCTGACATTGCTTCTTGAAAAGATTGTTGCTTTAGTCAACAATGGAGAGATGAGCATATTTACAAAAATATTACGTCAGACTTTCTGGTTGGCTATAATACTTATTTTGTTGATTTGGGATGGTAGTGCATTTTCTGAGGAAAAAGAGCTCCAAAACTATCAACATGAGGAGCCAATAACTTCCGTTATACATTCTGAAAATCATGAACAAGAAATTTTGCATTCTCAGGCCAAATTAACACTCTATGCTCGGTTAACTCGTAATAGTAAAAATATTACAAAAGGATTAGTATGGCGTATTTATGCACCTGTTTTGGGAATTGATAATAAATTACCTCTGATTGCGATTTTTGAGGGTGGTACTGCACATTTTGATTTAGAGGCGGGGAGTTATCTTGTTCATGTTTCATTTGGTCATGCAAGTATGGTAGATCGGATAAATTTAGAAAATGGACAAGAGCTCGTCAAAGATTTTAATCTTAATGCTGGTGGTATTGTTTTTAATAGTACATTACTTAATGGAACGGTTAACGAAAAGGATTTGTATTTTACTATCTATAAAGATGCAGAGGAAAATGATGATACAGGCATTATCTTATCAAATGTGAAACCTCAGTCGATTGTGCGCTTGAAAAATGGTCATTACCACGTTGTTTCTCATTATGGTTCAGTGAATGCTATAACACGTTCAGATATTCAAGTAGATGCGGGCAAAATTATTGAGGTAACCTTTCAACATCAAGCAGCTCAAATTGTATTAAAGTTGGTTCGTCAAGAAGGGGGAGAGGCATTGGCAGATACAAGTTGGTCGATTACTAATGAGTCTGGTGATATTGTTTATGAAACAGCCGGGGCTTATGTTTCGCTTGTATTGGCCGAAGGTGATTATATTGCGATTGCTAAAAATAAAGATCAAATTTATCAAAAGGTTTTTTCGGTAGTTTCTGGTCGAGATGAAGATATAAATATTATAGCAAATACTCAAAATATACAGAAATTTGATGAGTCGATGAATTGATTATCATTTGTGAATATAAATTATAATTTGAGAATAGGTATAAAATTTTGGTCTTGGAATTTTCAATATTAAGTGTGTTTTTTGCCGGTGCATTATCTTTTTTATCACCGTGTGTTTTGCCGTTAGTTCCTCCATATTTATGCTATATGGCGGGTATTAGTGTTGAGGATTTTCGTTCAGAAAAGGAGAATGAAAAAGGATCTGTACGCTTGGCACTTTTATCTTCTGTTTTTGCTTTTGTATTTGGGTTTACAACCATTTTTGTTGCTTTAGGGGCAAGTGCAAGCACAATTGGTAAATTCATTGGTTATTATCGTGATTGGTTTGCTATTGTTGCTGGAATTATTATCATTATTTTTGGTTTAAATTTTTTGCATGTTTTTAAAATTAATTTATTATCTCGAGAGGCACGCTTTCAAACACGTAAAATTCCTACAGGCCCTTTGGGGGCTTATGTTATAGGTTTAGCTTTTGCGTTTGGTTGGACACCATGTATTGGCCCAATCTTAGGGCCTATTATAACACTTGCAGGAACAAAAGAAACTGTGGGAGAAGGGGCCATCCTTTTAGGATTTTATTCGTTAGGTCTTGCAGTACCTTTTGTATTGGCAGCTTTATTTTCAAGCAGCTTTATGAAATTTTTGGGAACTTTTCGTGTTCATTTAGGGAAAGTTGAAAAAATTATTGGTATTTTTTTAGTTATCACAGGTATTTTATTTTTGACAGGCTATATTCAGAATTTTTCATTTTGGCTTTTGGAAAGTTATCCTTTACTGAGTAATATCGAAGCTATCAGTTGGCATGATATTTCTCGTTGGTTTAGCTTTTTTCGTTAATTTTTGTGTGTTTTATGGTTAGAAGTTGTCTTTCTATTATTCTTGCGGCAGGGGAGGGAACACGCATGAAGTCGTTTCTCCCTAAGGTACTTCATAAGATAGCAGGATTACCACTTATATGCCATGTGATAAAGCAAATAGAGTTGGCAGGTTTTTCACAAATAGCGGTTATTGTGGGAGCTGGTGGTGAAGATGTTACTAAGGTTGTTCAATCATGTGTAAAAGATGTCATGATTTTTGAGCAAAAAGAGCGTTTAGGAACTGCTCATGCTGTTTTATCTGCTCGATTAGCTTTACAAAAAGGGGTGGATGATGTCCTAATTATCTTTGGTGATACTCCTTTGATTGAACATACTTCATTGACACGGATTCGTGCTCCTCTTGCTATGGGAACAGATGTTGTTGTTGCTGGCTTTTATGCTCCTGATCCAATGGGATATGGCCGTCTTATCGAAAAAAATGGTAAATTTATAGCTATTGTAGAAGAAAAAGATGCAAGTAATGAAGAGAAAAAGAATTCTTTTTGTAATGGCGGAATAATGGCTATTAATGGAAAGTATGCACTTTCTCTCTTAGATAAAATTAGTAATAATAATGCGCAGCGAGAATATTATCTAACAGATATTGTTTCTATTGCATCACGTGAAGGATTAAATGTTCAAGTCATTGAAGTACCTTTTGATAATGTTATAGGGGTTAATAACTGTTTTGAGCTTTTTGAAGTTGATACTTTATGGCAGAAACGTAAAGCACGTGATTTCATGTTATCTGGTGTGATAATATTGAAACCAGAAAGTGTTTATTTTTCTTATGATACAGAAATTGAACCAGATGTTCTGATTGAGCCAAATGTTTATTTTGGGCCGGGGGTAAAAGTGCAGTCTGGTGCAGTTATTCGTGCATTTAGTTATTTAGAAGGGGTTTTTGTTGGTGCAGATACGCAAATTGGTCCTTATGCACGTTTACGTCCTGGAACAGAGTTAGCACAATCAGTTAAGGTTGGGAATTTTTGTGAGATTAAGCAAGCAAAAGTGGGGGAAGGTGCTAAAATTAACCATTTGAGTTATATTGGTGATGCAGAAATTGGTGCGCATACTAATATCGGAGCGGGTACGATTACGTGCAATTATGATGGCTTTCATAAATATAAAACTATGATTGATGACAATGTTTTTATTGGATCTAATTCAGCGCTTGTTGCTCCATTGATTATCGGGAAAGATTCCTATATCGCTTCAGGAAGTGTTATCACTGAAGATGTTCCTGTAAACAGTTTGGCTTTGGGACGTGCACGCCAGGTAATAAAAGAAAATCGTGCAACAAAATTGCGTGCGCATTTATCAATAGACAAACAAAAAAAGTAAATATTTCAATTTCTTTTTTGGTTTTATGGTGATCTAAACAATTGTGATAAAAATTTATCCTTTTATTATTGGCATATTCTATTTCATATGGTCGCTTAAAATTTTAAATGGGGTTAGTCTAATATTTATTGGGACTGTTATAAATCTAAGGATGTAGATTGGAGTTTTCTAATGTGCGGAATTATCGGAATTGTTGGAAATAAACCTGTTGCATCCTATCTAATTGATGGTTTGAAGCGTCTTGAATATAGAGGTTATGATTCATCTGGTTTAGCAACGGTCTATAATAGGAACCTTTATCGTATTCGAGCTGAAGGTAAGTTAGCTCATTTAGAAGAAAAGCTAAAAGGCACACCTTTGAAAGGTAATTTAGGGATTGGTCATACACGTTGGGCTACACATGGCATTCCTGTAGAACGCAATGCTCATCCCCATATGACTGATCGGCTTGCAATTGTGCATAATGGTATTATTGAAAATTTTATAGAATTGCGAAAAGAACTTATCGAAGATGGTTATACCTTTGAAACGGAAACTGATACCGAAGTTATTGCTCATTTAATTACCCGTGCATTAAAAGATGGGCTTTCTCCGCAAGAAGCGTCGCGCACAAGTTGGAAAAAATTAAAAGGTGCTTTTGCAATTGCTCTTATTTTCGAAGGTGAAGATAATTTGATGATTGCTATTCGTTCAGGCCCCCCTTTAGTGATTGGCTATAGTGAGGATGAATTTTTTGTAGGATCAGATGCAATTGCTTTAGCTTCATTTACAAATCGTATAAGTTATATGGAAAATGGGGATTTGGCTGTTCTCACGCGTGAAGGGGTAACAATTTATAATGCAGATGGTCAGCAGACAAAACGCCCTATTACAACACTGTATGACGGAACTTTGTTGGTTTCCAAAGGTACTCATCGTCATTTTATGCGCAAAGAAATATTTGAACAACCTGATGTTATTTCTCATAATTTAGCGCGTTATCTTAACCTTGGAAATTATACGGTTCGCCCACTTGAAAATTCAATTGATTGGAAAAATGTTAACCGATTATTATTTGCAGGTTGTGGAACTGCTTATTATTCAACCTTAGTTGCACGTTATTGGTTTGAAAGCCTTGCTGCTTTAAGTGTTGATAATGATGTGGCTTCTGAATTTCGTTATCGGGAACCACCTATGACAACTGATACATTGTCGGTATTTGTTTCTCAGTCTGGTGAAACAGCAGATACATTAGCATCTTTGCGTTATTGTAGAGATTGCGGTGTCAAAACAGCGACAGTTGTGAATGTTGAGCAATCAACAATGGCACGGGAAGCTGATTTTGTTTTACCAACATTAGCTGGTCCAGAAATTGGTGTTGCTTCAACAAAAGCTTTTATCTGTCAATTATCTACACTTGCTTCAATGGCTCTGTGTGCAGCTAAGCAACGTGGACATCTTTTAGAAACTGTAGAACAGCAGTTAGTTCAACAGTTAGCAGAGGTGCCACGAATTTTAAATGAGGTTCTAAAACTCGATAACACAATTGAACGCATTTGTCATGATTTAGTGAATGTAAAAAGTGTTCTTTATCTTGGGCGTGGTATTTCTTACCCAATTGCTTTGGAGGGAGCACTCAAACTGAAAGAACTTTCTTATATTCACGCTGAAGGTTATGCAGCAGGTGAATTGAAACATGGGCCGATTGCATTAGTTGATAATACAATACCAGTTATTGTTATTGCACCTTATGATAAATGGTTTGAAAAAACTTTTTCTAATATGCAAGAAGTGGTAGCGCGCAATGGTCGTATTATTTTGATAACGGATAAAAGAGGAATGGAAGCCGCACGTTTTAGTTCTTCGTCGACTATTATTTTGCCAGAGATTCCAGAATTTATTGCACCTATTATTTATACTTTGCCTATTCAATTAATCGCTTATCATACAGCTGTTTTATTGGGAACAGACGTTGATCAACCTCGTAATTTGGCAAAATCAGTAACAGTCGAATAAAAAATGATTTTATCTCTTTGAGAGGCGTTAGAATTGCTTAAAAATAAAAGTCATAATACAATAATAGCTTAAAATTGGCATTCATTATCAAAAATGAGCGTTTTATTTTCTAATTAAAGTCTGTTTTACTATAAGAATATTTATCAATTTACTGTTTGGGTTATTAAGAAGGAATAGGATAGTTCTTTTAAAAAGGTGTGAGTAAAATAATATATTTCATTTTCCAATTTTTTGTTCTTTAAAACTCAGATATTTATTTAATCTACACGTAGGCTTTTGCAAAAATGCTCTTGTTAGGATAATTTAAATTTGTTCAGCAATAGAATTTTAGATGATTTTTTTGTAAATATGTTTAAAAATTAGCCTGAACGTAAAAGCTGAATAGCGTCATCGTGTCCAAAAAGGTAGAGAAGTAAGCGTAAAGCTTGTCCTCGTGGTGAGGAAAAATCAGAATCGTGTTGCAGGAATAACTGTGCATCCTTTCTTGCCATTAACAAAAGCTTATGGTGCACTGTAAGGTTTGCTATGTGAAACTCAGGCATACCAGATTGTCGTGTTCCTAAAAGCTCACCTTCTCCTCGCAAACGCAAATCTTCTTCAGCAATTTTAAAACCATCTTCTGTATTACGTATAATATTAAGACGTGTTGCAGCCATTTTTGTAAGTGGAGCTTTATATAATAAAATACAGGAAGATTTTTTTTCTCCTCGTCCAACACGTCCGCGCAGTTGGTGTAATTGAGAAAGACCAAAATGCTCTGCATGTTCAATTATGATGATTGAGGCATCAGGAATATCTACTCCCACTTCAATAACTGTAGTTGCAACTAAAATACATGTTTCTCCACATTTAAAAGATGCTATTGCTGCATTTTTTTTAGCGGTGGACATTTTTCCATGTATCATACCAACACGTGCACCAAATCGTTTATGGAGAATGGCAAAACGGTTTTCAATCGAAGTAAGTTGAAAGTTTTCTGATTCTTCTACCAAGGGGCAGATCCAATAAAGTTTTTCTCCTTTTTCTAATGCAACTGCAATTCGCTCTATAAGTTCATCGATCCGTTCCAAGGGAAGGATTGCTGTAGTGATTGGTTTTCGTCCAATTGGCTTTTCTGTAATTTTTGATACATCCATATCACCAAAGGTTGTTAATACCAGCGTGCGTGGAATAGGGGTAGCTGTCATTACTAATATATCAGGTTTATGACCTTTTTCTGTAAGGGCAAGACGTTGATTTACTCCAAAACGATGCTGCTCATCAATAATGGTTAAAGCAAGATTATTATAAGTAACATTTTTTTGTATCAAGGCGTGGGTGCCGATGATAATAGAAGTTTTTCCTGACAAAATGTCCCCAAGGATATTGATGCGCGATTTTCCTTTTTCTCGCCCAGTTAAAAGAACTGTTTGTAAACCAATTTTTTCAGCAAGAGGGGCAATCATAGTAAAATGTTGTTGTGCAAGCACTTCTGTAGGTGCCATTAAGGCAGACTGACCTGAATTTTCAGCAATTTGCGCCATTGCTATTAGTGCAACCACAGTTTTTCCTGTTCCTACGTCACCTTGGAGAAGTCTTAACATAGGTTCAGGTGAGGCTAAATCGTTTGCAATATCTTGTATTGCTTGCTTTTGTGTATTTGTCAGTTGAAAGGGTAAGGCTTCAAGCAGTTTTTCTGTATAAATGCCTGTTGGTGGGCGAGAGGCACCTGAAAGAGATTTTGTTTTTAAACGTACAAGACCAAGAGCTAGCTGACCAGCAAGAAGTTCATCGTAGGCAAGACGTTGACGTGCTTCACTTTTTAAAGCTAAATCGTTAGGGTCTGTGGGTGCATGAATACGATGCAAAGAATCAGAGAAAGAAGAAAATTGTTGCTGTTTTTTAAAGTTTTCCTCTATCCATTCTGGCAAAAGAGGAATACGCTCAAGAGCACCTTGCATTGCACGTTTTAGTGCTCTTGCCGATAGTCCAGCGGTAGAAGGATAAATAGGTTCGATTAGTGGCATCTGATTTAGCTTTTCGCTGGGTGCTATATGATCAGGGTGAACTATTGAAAGCTGTCCATTAAACCGTTCAACTTTCCCTGATACAATTACTTTTTTTCCTTCAGGAAGCTGTTTTTCTAACCAAGAATGTTGAGCGTGAAAAAACACTAAATTTATGTTTCCTGTTTTATCATGACCAATGACACGATAAGGTGATCGGTTATTGCTATTTGGTGGCGGTCGGTGTTGATCAATTATGATTTCAAGAGTAACAATTTTTCCTGTTGGTGCAAAAGCAATATCAGGCCGCATTCTTCGGTCTATAACAGAATGAGGCATGAGTTGGAGCAGTTCAATTATGGTCGGTTCACGTTGTGAGAGATTGACGTTTAAAACTTTAGCCAGTAAGGCATATATTTTGGGGTTCACTCCTGGAAGAGTGCGAATGGAGGTTGAAAGAAGATTAAAGAGGTTTGAATACATAAGGAAATTTAGCCTTCTCTTTTTATTTTTTCTAGTACTTTAAAAGAGCTTTTTGGGGATAAATTACTTAGTTTGTGAGAATAAATTGCATTATTTTTAATTTTAAGCCTTGGATAGAAAGAATAAAAAAATAAATTAACAAATACGATAAGAACAGAGCAAGAAGGGTAGCTAATATTGGTAATATTATATATTGATATGAAGAAAATTGGAGTACTTTCCGGATGCGATAATGCTAAAACTATAAATTGAATATGGGGGAACTAGAGCACTTTTTATTATGAGACAAATAATAGTTACAATTTGGCATTTATGTTGTAATGGGAAATTGTGAAAATGCCAGCAAAAGAAAGAAAAATACTAAAAGATAAAAATTCTCTTCCTCGCTTTATTCATTTGAGGGTGCATTCAGCTTATTCGCTTCTTGAAGGGGCTTTGAAAATTAGGCAAATTATTCAGCATGCAATTTCTGATAATGCACCAGCAATAGCTATTACAGATACGAATAATTTATTTGGTGCTTTAGAATTTTCTCAGTATTGTTTTACAGATGGTATTCAACCTATCATTGGTTGTCAGCTTGCGATTGATTTTGACCGTGAAAATTATGATCCACGTTTAACCAAACCTCGTCACCCTTCTGATTTTGCTTCTATTGTATTATTTGCTGCTAGCGAAGTAGGTTATGCTCATTTAATTCGCCTTGTTAGTCGCGCTTATCTTGATAAGCATGATACGGATCCTCCTCATATTAAGGCTGATTGGCTATTATCACAAAATGAAGGAATTATTGCATTAACTGGGGGGGGCAGTGGCCCTATTAATTTGGCTTTAACAGAAAATAAAAAAGAGCGGGCTGTTGAGTATTTAACTTATTTGAAGCAAATTTTTGGTGATCGTCTTTATGTTGAATTACAACGACATAGTTCTTACGATCGGAAAGTTGAAGCTGCACTTGTTGAATTAGCTTATGCGCATGAAATTCCTCTTGTTGCAACTAATGAAGCTTTTTTTCTGAATAAAGAAGGGTACGAGGCTCATGATGCGTTGATGGCCGTAGCAGAGGGGCAGATTGTTTCTAATCCAAATCGCAGGCGTGTAACGCCAGATCATTATTTGAAGTCACAAGATGAAATGATTTCATTATTTTCTGATCTTCCGGAAGCTTTAGAAAATAGCGTTGAAATTGCGTTACGTTGTCATACTTTTGTACCAACTCGAAAGCCTATTTTACCCCGTTTTACAGAGCGATCTGTAGATCCAGATTCTGCTTTAGAGGAAGAAGCTAAGGAATTATTAAATCAGGCTAAAGCTGGTTTAAAAATGCGTCTTGAAACAATTGGTTTGGCTGAAGGTTATACAGTTGAAGATTATGAGCAACGACTGGATTATGAAATTTCAGTTATTACACGTATGCAGTTTCCGGGTTATTTTCTTATCGTTTCGGATTTTATAAAATGGGCAAAAATCCATGATATTCCTGTCGGTCCAGGGCGTGGCTCTGGCGCTGGTTCACTTGTTGCTTATGCTTTAACTATCACCGATGTTGATCCTTTACGCTTTTCTCTCTTGTTTGAGCGTTTTCTCAATCCAGATCGTATTTCCATGCCAGATTTTGATATCGACTTTTGTCAAGATCGACGGGAGGAGGTTATTCATTACGTTCAGGAAAAATATGGTCGTGATCAAGTAGCTCAAATTATTACATTTGGTAAATTACAGGCACGTGCGGTGTTACGTGATGTTGGACGTGTTTTGGAAGTGCCTTATAGTCAGGTTGATTACCTTACCAAATTGGTTCCTGCTATGCCTGGTAGTAATGTTGAATTAGCGGTGGCTATTCGAGATGAACCTAAATTTAAGGAAGAAAAGAAGAAGAATCCTGTTATTGGGCGTATGTTGGATATAGCGCTTCAGCTTGAAGGGCTTTATCGCCATGCATCAACTCATGCTGCAGGAATTGTTATCGGCGATAGACCGTTGTCAGAGCTCGTACCAATGTATCGTGATCCACGTTCTGATATGCCAGTTACCCAATTTAATATGAAATGTGTTGAGCAAGCTGGTTTGGTAAAATTTGATTTTCTTGGTTTAAAAACACTTACTGTTTTAAAAATGGTTACGGATTTTGTTGCACGAAAAGGTGTAAAAATAGATTTGTCGAATATCTCTCTTAATGATGAAACGACTTATACTATGTTAGCACGTGGTGAGACAGTTGGTGTATTTCAAGTTGAAAGTTCTGGTATGCGTAAGGCACTTATTGGGATGAAGCCAGACCGCATTGAAGATATTATTGCACTTGTAGCACTTTATCGCCCTGGTCCAATGGAGAATATTCCAACATATAATGCACGAAAACATGGGAAAGAGGAAATTATTTCTATTCACCCTAAAATAGATCACCTGGTTAAAGAGACACAAGGTGTTATTGTTTATCAAGAACAGGTTATGCAGATTGCGCAGGTACTTTCTGGTTATTCTCTTGGAGAAGCAGATTTATTGCGCCGAGCTATGGGTAAAAAGATCCACAAGGAAATGCAAAAACAGCGTACACGTTTTGTAAGTGGTGCTGTTGATGGCGGTATTGATAAAGATCAGGCTGATATTATTTTCGACCTTTTGGCAAAATTTGCAGACTATGGTTTTAATAAATCGCATGCTGCCGCTTATGCAATTGTTTCATATCAAACAGCTTATATGAAAGCACACTATCCAGTTGAATTTTTAGCTGCTTCCATGACATGTGATATGACAAATACGGATAAATTGAATGATTTTCGACGCGAAGCATTAAGGCTAGGAATTGAGGTTATTGCACCTTGCGTACAAACATCGTGTCGTGTTTTTGAAATTGGTGAAGAATGTATTTATTATTCCCTTGCTGCAATTAAAGGTATAGGGGATTTAGTGGTTGATCATATTGTTGCTTGTCGGGGAGATAAGCCTTTTAAAGATCTGGAAGATTTTTGTGAGCGTATTGATCCTCGTATTGTTAATAAACGTGCGATGGAAAGTTTGATTTATGCAGGTGCTCTTGATTGTTTTCAGGTTACACGTGAGGTCTTATTGGCAAGTCTTGGAACTCTTAATGCGCGTGCTATTCGTATTCTGGATAATAATTCTAGTGGGCAGACTGATATATTTGGAATGATGGGTGGGCCGAAAGAACCTTTGATTTTATCGCAAGCATCTCCATGGTCTTTGGCCGAAAAACTTCATCATGAATTTCAGGTAATAGGTTTTTATTTTTCTGCTCATCCTTTGGATGAGTATCAAACTATTCTTACGAAAAAACGCGTTCAAATTTGGAGTGATTTTGCTGATGCAGTTAAAAAAGGTGCAACTGCTGCTCGGCTTGCTGGGACTGTTGTGGCAAAACAAATTCGTAAAACAAAATCTGGTAAGAAAATGGGTGTTATCCAATTTTCTGATACAAGTGGGCACTATGAGGCAGTTATATTTTCTGAGGGGCTTTCTATTTATGAGGATATGTTAAAACCGGGAAAATCTTTTATTGTTACAGTGATTGCAGAAGATCGCTCTGAAGGAATTGGTTTACGTATTGAAACTGTTCAGTCCTTAGAAAAAGAATCAATAAGGGATCGTAAAACAATGCGCGTTTTTGTAAAAGCAGCAGATATTCTTCCACAAATTGAGCAATATTTAAAATTTGGTGGCAATGGAGAAGTAGCGTTTATTCTAATTCAAGAAGATGGGTTACGGGAAGTTGAAGTTATGCTTCCAAAGCGATACAAGGTGAATTTACAAGTAGCGAATGCTATAAAAGCAATTCATGGTGTGATCAATGTAGAGTTGAGTTAAAAAAACAGTGAAGTGACTGTTATTTAGAGTGCAGATTTTGTAATTTTTTACTATATTATTTTTAAATGTTATTTTTTGCCAGATTCATGGCATCATAAGTGTAAAGCCAGTCAAGGTCGGATATAATATTTTCTGATGAACGAATTTTCATTATAAAGTTGCGTGCAACTGCTAAAGGACCAGTTGCGTGATAGACTAGTCTATTAAAATCTCCACGTTTTTTTATGGCTGTAACGCGGGGCTTGCGTATTTTTTCATAAAGTGAAATGGCTTCAGTGAGTGAAAGGTCACTGATTGAGAGTACTTCTGCTAATGTGGCAGCGTCTTCTATTGCCATAGCAGCGCCTTGTGCTGCAAAAGGTAAGGCGGCGTGCGCACAATCACCAACGAATATTTGATGTTTTAAACCTACAAAACGATCATAATTCATTTGAAACAGTGGCCAATAATTCCAATTGTCAATATGATCAAAAATTTCAAGGATTTTAAGATTCCAGTTATTGAAAAGGGCTTTGAGCTTTTCTTTATCTCCTTTTTGATTCCATTCTTTTTGTGAATTATCTCCATGAGTGATAGCTACAAAGTTAAAAATTTTTGCTGATTGAATGGGGTAGACAACAAGATGGTTTTTAGGTCCCATCCATGCAGTAATTGTTTTGATATTTTGTAATAAAGAACAAAAATTTTGAGGAAGATTTTCGAATGTTGCCGTTGCACGCCAAGCAATTAAACCACTAAAATCTGCCATTTCATAAAAAGGGGCAAGTTGGCGTAATTTTGACCAAACGCCATCGCACCCAATAAGAAGTGATGTTGAATAAAATTGCTTAGTTAATTCTTTTACTTTTATAGTTTCTATATTAATACTGTGATTTGTAGTTGGAGTAGACGATACGATATTTTCACCTAATTTGCATGTGATAAGAGGGTTTTCAAGAACAGCATTGTATAAAACTTTCTGCAAATTAGCTCGATGAATCGTAATATAAGGAGCTTTCCAGCGTTTTTCAGATAAATTGATAAGATCAACATGAAAATACGTTTTTAAAGATATACCGTCTTTTAGCTCAAGAAAATGCGGTTTAAGACCTAATTCGATTAATTTTTTTAGAACTCCCCAGCGGGCAAGAATGCGTGTTGCATTTGGGGTGAGTTGAATACCAGCGCCTGCACTATCGAGTTGTTTACATTTTTCAATAAGAGTACTTGCAATTCCCTTCTGAGCGAGTGCTAAGGCAGAACTTAAACCAGCAATTCCTGCTCCGATAATGATTGGCGGTTGATCAATAATAGCCATTTGCATTAAAAGTTATAGAGGATTATTTACGTGATATATGCATCCTACAGGATTTGTTTGGTCAAAAGACAATGAATGATTATAACGGTAAAGTGTTGAGCAATAAGGACAAATTTTTTCGTCATCTGCTCCCATATCAATAAAAATATGAGGATGATCAAATGGTTCTGTAGCACCTACGCACATGAATTCTTTTACACCAATTTCAATTATTTTATATCCACGGTCATTTTGGAAATAGGGAATATTGTGGTCGGACATTGTGTACAAGCCTCCAGATAAATTGTCTGATAAGACGTGATTGGGATTAAATATTTTAAATCACACGTTAACTTTATTAGTTTGTAATCAAATCCACTATAATGCAAGATGCTTTTTAGGACAATTTGCAAATGAGGATTCTTCTAATTATTTTAAATTAATATAAAGGCGGATTATCTGAGGTATATGAAACAGACGGTAACGGATCAAATTGCTACTCAAAATATAACAATGCAAGATCCAGCACGATTTATTAATCGAGAATTTTCGTGGTTAGAATTTAATAATCGTGTGTTAATGGAGGCTGCTAATTCGAAGCATCCTTTATTAGAGCGCCTACGTTTTCTTGCGATTTCAGCGACTAATCTTGATGAGTTTTTTATGGTCCGTGTTGCTGGTCTTGTTGGTCAAATTTGTGCAGGGATTGTAGAGTGCAGTGCAGATGGACGCACCCCGCAGGAACAACTTGATTTTATATTAGCTGAGATTTCATATCTGCAAACTAATCAACAACAAAAATTTTGCATTTTACGTCATGAATTAAAACAAAATAATATTGAAATTATTTGCTCTGATAGCCTTTCAAAAATTGAAAAATTATGGCTTGAAAAACATTTTCTTAACACGATTCTTCCTATTTTAATGCCCTTATTCATTGATTCTTCTTGCTCTTTTCCGTTTATTCCTAATTTAAGGCTTTCTATTGTATTCCAATTATCGCGTCATGTTGATCAACGCCTTGTAACAGCATTATTGTATATACCGACTGATCTGAAACGTTTTATTCTACTTCCCCAAGAGAAAAATAGTTTTCGTTTTATTGCGTTTGAAGATGTTATTGGTCTTTTTGTTAGCCATTTATTTCCTGGTTATGAAGTTAAGGGAAAAGGTATATTTAGAATTATCCGTGATAGTGATATAGAGGTAGAAGAAGAGGCTGAAGATCTTGTTCACCTTTTTGAAACTGCACTTAAAAAACGTCATCGTGGGCAAGTCATTCGAATTGAATTTGATGTAAAAACACCTGAAGATTTGCGTCAATTTATAACAAATGAACTTGCAGTTCCTGATAATTGTATCAGTACTTTAAATGGGTTGTTAGCGCTTGATATGATATCAGAAATTGCTTCTATCCCACGTGATGATTTGAAGTTTGTTCCTTATAATCCTTATTTTCCTGAACGTATTCGTAAGTATAATGGTGATTGTTTTGCAGTTATTCGTGAAAGTGATATTATTATTCACCATCCTTATGAGTCATTTAATTTTGTTGTGCATTTTTTACGTCAAGCTGCTCAAGATCCTGATGTTATTGAGATCAAGCAAACTCTTTATCGTACATCGAATGATAGTCCGATTATTGGTGCTTTGATTGATGCTGCCAAACAGGGTAAATCAGTGATCGCTTTGGTGGAACTTAAAGCACGTTTTGATGAAGAAGCTAATATTCGTTGGGCACGTGATCTTGAACGTGCGGGTGTTAAAGTTGTTTTTGGTTTTATTGAGCTTAAAACACATGCTAAAATGTCTTTAGTAGTGAGACGTGAAGAGAATAATCGTCTTCGCTTTTATGTGCACCTTGGAACGGGTAATTATCATCCAGTTACCGCTAAAATTTACACTGATCTTTCTTTTTTTACCACTGATGATGGCATTGGTCATGATGTTGCATTACTTTTTGATTATATTACTCAATATAAACAACCAAAGGAAGCAATGAAAATTGCTTTTTCTCCATTAACATTGCGCAATCGTATTCTTGAGCATATCGAAGAGGAAACTATCAATGCGCAACAAGGGCGACCTGCTGCTATTTGGATGAAAGTAAATTCGTTGGTTGATCCTGAAATTATTGATGCTTTATATCACGCCAGTCAAGCCGGTGTAGAGATTGATTTAGTTGTCCGTAGTATATGTTGTTTAAGACCTGGTATTCCAGGAATTTCGAATAATATTCGTGTAAAATCAATAATAGGGCGATTTCTTGAACATAGCCGTATTTTCTGTTTTGGTAATGGTGAAGATTTACCGAGTGAAAATACCATAGTTTATTTTGGTTCAGCCGATATGATGACACGTAATCTTGATCATCGTATTGAAGTATTGATTCCAATTTTTAATAAGGCAGTTCATCAACAAATTCTTTTACAAATTATGTTGGCTAATATTATTGATAACCAACAAAGCTTTGATATATTGAGTGATGGAACATCAAAACGTATAATACCGTTAAAAGGTGAAAAACCATTTAATGCGCAGGAGTATTTTATGACCAATGCAAGTCTTTTTGAGGGGGGCAAATCTTTTAAGTCTTCTGCTTTACGTTTAATTGCATTGCGTCGGCAGAAAAAAAAGATAGATAAAGACTGAGATATCAATGACATATACAAATGCTCAAGGTCGGCTTAAAAGGCGTAAACCCGTTGCTGTGATCGATATTGGTTCAAACTCTGTTCGGCTTGTTGTTTATGAAGGTCTTGTACGCTCACCAACAGTTTTATTTAATGAAAAAATTCTTTGTGGCCTTGGTCAAGGTGTTACAAAAACTGGCTTTTTAGAAGAAAAATCAACTGAAATGGTGTTGCACACATTAAAACGATTTTGTGCACTTTGCCAACAAATTGGTGTAGATAAGATTCACGCTTTAGCAACAGCAGCAGTGCGAGAGGCTAAAAATGGGGAAGCTTTTATTCAAAGTGCTGAAAAAATCTTACACGATAGAGTACGCATTCTTTCAGGAAATGAAGAGGCGGTTTATTCCGCTTATGGAGTTATTTCCACCTTTTATCGGCCAAATGGTGTTTCTGGTGATCTTGGTGGTGGAAGTCTTGAACTTATTAATGTCTGTGATTCTAACTTAGGTGAAGGGATAACACTACCATTGGGTAGTTTGCGGCTGCAGTATATGTCTAATAACAATATTGCTGCAGCAGCAAAGATCGCTCATGAAAAACTTTATGAAGCTTCTTTTATGCATAAAAGTATGCCATCTTATTTTTATGCAATAGGTGGTACATGGCGTAATCTAGCAAAACTTCATATGGCAGCTAAACATTATTTGTTACCTGTTGTTCACGGCTATGAAGTTGATGCACTTGAGATGAAAGATTTTTTGTACCGTGTAGTTAGCGATAATATTGATAACTTGAAAGGTATTTCAGCTATTTCAAAAAATCGTCGTCAACTTTTAGCTTATGGAGCGGTCGTTCTTATTGAACTTATCCAGTATATAGGTTTTAAAAAAATAGTTTTTTCTGGCGCTGGAGTTCGTGAAGGTTTTCTCTATTCACAATTATTGCAAGAAGTTCGCATTTCTGATCCTTTAATTGTAGCGTGTAAAGAGATGGCTATTTTACGGGCACGCTCACCAAAGCAGGCAGATGAACTTATTAGTTTTACTACAAATGCATTTGAAACTTTTGGAATTTCAGAAACTGAAGATGAATATCGTTATCGTAAAGCTTCTTGTCTTCTTTCTGATATTGGTTGGCGTATACATCCAGATTATCGAGGTAATGAAGCAGCTAACCAGATAGCGTTAGGATCCTACCCAGGGATTTCTCATGAAGGGCGCATTTATGCTGCATTAGCTATTTTTTTTCGTAATGCGGGTTTATTTGCCGATAAAGAAATTCCAGATGTTCTTAAATTAGCGACTTGTGATATGGTTGAAAAGGCACGTATTCTTGGGGGGGTTATGCGTATTGCTAATCTTTTTAGCGCTTTTACTACAGGTATTTTACTTGATCTATTATGGCAGAAAAAACAAGATCATGTTATATTGCGCATTCCAATGCGTCATGCTGATTTAATAGGAGAACGGCCTTTGGGGCGATTGAAACAATTATCGAAAATAACAAAATTACCTCTGACATTTGAAATTTCATGATTCTTTTATAGATAGAATGAGTTTTGTCTTTGATAAAATTATAATACATTCAGACTTATTATATTGTTTAATGGGTGTATCTCTATATAGATATACCTTTTTCAAATTAAAGCTGCTTAGTTGTTATTTCTCCATTATGAAAATAAAATGCTAGTTGGCCTTTTAGCATTTGTTCTGCTTTTTGGCCAAATATTTCATAACGCCAACCATTCATAGCAGGGATATTTTCTGTTATACCACCATGAACGATTTTTTCTAAATCATTGGAAGTTGCGATAACCTTAGGAGCAATATTGTTTTCATTTGCAACAAGTTTTAATAATACTTTAAGTAGGTCAATTGCAGCAGCTGTTTTATCATGAATGGGATTATGCTTGGGAAGGTCAGGTAAAGAAGCAATGTCAACTTCAAAACTTTCGTGGATAGCTTTAATTAATGTCTGTGTGGTTGAGGGGTGATGTCCGCTTTTTTTTAAGCTGCGTAAACGTTTTAGTTCAAGTTCGTCTTTTGGTTGTTGAATAGCAAGTTCTATAAGGCATTCATCTTTCATAATATGACGGCGCGGAACATTATGTTTACGTGCTTCACGTTCACGCCAAGCAGCGACTTTTTGTAACACAGCCAGTTCACGAGGGGCTTTAACTTTTCCTTTCACTTTTTTCCATGCGTCTTCTTCTGGTATATCGTAGGTTGTCGGTGTTAAAAGAATCTCAAGTTCATCATTCATCCAGTGGGTTCGTTTGTTTTTTTCTAATTTCTTTTTTAATGAAAGATAAACGTCTCTTAAATAAGTTACATCAGCAAGTGCATAAAGCAATTGTTTTTCAGAAAGGGGGCGGTGGCTCCAATCTGTAAAGCGAGATGATTTGTCAATATGATGTCCGGTGCAGCGTTGTACAATTTGATCATAGGAGATAGAATCACCAAATCCACAAATTGATCCTGCTATTTGAGTATCAAATAGAGGGTAGGGAATGATTCCTCCGAGATGATAAATAGTTTCTATATCTTGGCGTGCAGCGTGAAAAACTTTAACAATTTTTTCATCTACCATCAGGTTAAAAAATGATTGTAGATTAATATCTGGTACCATTGGGTCAATAAGTATTGTAGTATTTAGAGATGCAAGCTGAATCAAGCACAGTTGAGGCCAGAAAGTTGTTTCGCGGATAAATTCAGTATCTACGGTTACAAAATCAGAATTACTTAAAGTGGCAATTGCAATTTCAAGTTCTGTTGTTTGTGTAATAAGTTTCATTACTTCATTATAGCATAAATAGGTTAAATTTGTCTTTTATTGTATTTTTTTTCTAGGTTTTTGGGGGGATATCTTGACAAGTAGCTGCCAAAAATCGTTTGTAACGCGTATGACAACAATTATAATTTAAAGGCAGAAAACTATGCACCGTTATCGCAGTCATAATTGCGCCGCACTTCGTAAATGTGATGTAGGAATACAAGTCCGTCTTTCAGGGTGGGTTTATCGTGTTCGTGACCATGGCGGAATTCTTTTTATTGATCTACGAGACCATTTTGGAATTACACAGATTGTTGTTGATCCTCACTCACCTGCTTTAAAAACTGTTGAGAAGGTACGTGCTGAATCAGTTATTCGCGTGGATGGAGAAGTACGTGTACGTGCTGATGAGGTTATTAATGCCGCTTTACCAACGGGTGAGGTTGAAGTTTTTGCGAGTGAGGTGGAAATTCTTTCAAAATCTGATGAACTTCCTTTACCAGTTTTTGGCGAACCTGATTACCCAGAAGATATTCGATTGAAATATCGTTTTCTTGATTTGCGTCGAACAACTATGCACAAGAATATAATGCGTCGCACTGAAATTATTGCTTCCATAAGAAAGCATATGCAAGATTGTGCCTTTACAGAATTTACGACTCCACTTTTAACAGCATCATCACCAGAAGGAGCACGTGATTTTTTGGTTCCAAGTCGTATACATCAAGGAAAGTTTTATGCACTACCTCAAGCACCTCAGCAGTATAAACAATTATTGATGGTTTCTGGTTTTGATCGTTATTTTCAAATAGCTCCATGTTTTAGAGATGAAGATCCACGTGCAGATCGTTTGCCAGGTGAGTTTTATCAATTAGATATTGAAATGAGTTTTGTTGAGCAGGAAGATGTTCTTGCAACGATGGAACCCATTATACGTTCTGTTTTTGAAAAGTTTGCAGATGGAAAGTCTGTGACGCAAAATTTTCCTCGTATTTCATACGATGAAGCAATTCAAAAATATGGTTCGGATAAGCCTGATTTACGTAATCCAATTATTATGGAAATTGTTTCTCAACATTTTTACGATTCTGATTTTAAGGTTTTTGCTCAGATTTTAGCTAATGACAAACATGCACAGGTATGGGCTATTCCCGCTAAAACAGGTGGTAGTCGTGCTTTTTGTGATCGTATGAATACGTGGGCGCAAGGTGAGGGGCAGCCTGGTCTCGGCTATATTTTTTGGCGTCAAGAAAATGGAATCTTTGAGGGAGCTGGCCCTATCGCTAAAAATATTGGTGAGCAGAGAACTGAAGCTATTCGTGTGCAACTTGGACTTGAAAGTGGTGATGCCTGTTTTTTTGTTGCAGGAAATCCGAAAAAATTTGCATCTTTTGCTGGTGCTGCGCGGACACGAGTAGGAGAGGAGTTAGATCTTATTGATCGTGAATGTTTTTCTTTAGCATGGATTGTTGATTTCCCATTTTTTGAATGGAATGAGGATGAGAAAAAGATTGATTTTGCACATAATCCTTTTTCAATGCCTCAGGGAGGAGAAGAGGCTATTGATTGTCAAGATCCTCTCACTATCAAAGCTTTTCAGTATGATCTTGTTTGTAATGGTTATGAGATTGCGTCAGGTGGAATCCGTAATCATTCACCAGAAATGATGTTGAAGATTTTTAAGCTTGCAGGTCTTTGTGAAGAGGTGGTCGAAGAACGTTTTGGTGGTCTTTATCGTGCATTTCATTATGGTGCTCCACCTCATGGTGGTATGGCGGCTGGTATTGACCGTATTGTAATGCTTTTACAAGGTGTAAAAAATCTACGTGAAATTTCTTTATTTCCTATGAATCAACAAGCGCTTGACCTTTTAATGAGTGCTCCATCTCAAGTTTCTGCTGTACAGCTATCTGATTTAGGAATTAGAATTGCTCGTAGTGCTAAAAATGATTGATAAAATAAATAGTAAACATTTTTTTCTAAATTTTTAGGATTAATATATTTCCTTATTATTTTTACTCACAATAGCTATTTACATAATATAATTTTAAAATATTCAGATATTAAAAATTTGCACTTATAGGCCTTATGGCATACTTATTTGTTATTTTGAAAATTTTTATTCATGTACTATGTCAACTAAAATGAATGAGTCTTTTGATAAAGAATGTGTTGAGCCAATAGAGTTACGTTCTGCTTTGCAGGAACGCTATTTGGCCTATGCGCTTTCTACCATTACACACCGTGCATTACCTGATGTACGAGATGGATTGAAGCCAGTACATCGACGTATTATCCACGCAATGCGTTTATTAAAGCTTAATCCGGGACAGTCTTATGCTAAATGTGCGCGGATTGTGGGTGATGTTATGGGTAAATTTCATCCTCATGGTGATGCATCTATTTATGATGCGTTAGTGCGCTTAGCTCAGGATTTTGCTGTTCGTTACCCATTAATTGATGGGCAGGGCAATTTTGGTAATATTGACGGTGATAATGCTGCAGCTATGCGTTATACAGAAGCACGTATGACTGAAGTTGCAGCGTTGTTACTTGAAGGGATTAATGAAAATGCTATTGATTTTCGTTTGACTTATAATGAAGAAGATGAAGAACCTGTTGTTTTACCAGGAGCTTTTCCTAATCTTTTAGCCAATGGTTCATCAGGGATTGCTGTTGGTATGGCGACATCTATCCCACCGCATAATGTTGCTGAATTATGTGATGCGGCATTGCATTTGATTGCTCATCCCACTGCAAATAATGAGGATTTAAATCAGTTTGTACTTGGGCCTGATTTTCCAACAGGTGGTATTTTAGTTGAACCTAAAAAGAGCATTAAAGAATCATATTGTACGGGGCGTGGATTATTTAGGTTACGTTCGCGTTGGCATCAAGAACAAAGTAGCCGTGGTTCTTATGTCATTGTTGTTACTGAAATTCCATATCAAGTGCAAAAATCACGCCTTATTGAAAAAACGGCAGAATTATTACTTGCACGGCGTTTGCCGATGCTTGAAGACATTCATGATGAATCTGCAGAAGATATCCGTATTGTCCTTATTCCCAAAAATCGTACAGTTGATGCTGAACTCTTAATGGAGTCACTTTTTAAATTGACTGATTTTGAAGTGAGATTTCCCCTTAATCTCAATGTTTTGACTTTAGGTAAAGTACCTAATGTTCTTTCTTTGCGTGAAAGTTTACAACAATGGCTTGACCATCGTAAAGAAGTTCTTGTTCGTCGCTCAAGTTATCGACTTAATGAGATTAATCATCGATTGGAAATTCTTAATGGATATCTTATCGCATATTTGAATCTTGATAAAGTGATCAAAATTCTTCGTGAAGAGGATGAACCCAAAAAGGAATTGATTGAACATTTCAGATTAACGGATAATCAAGCTGAAGCTGTTCTTAATATGCGGCTACGTTCTTTACGAAAACTTGAAGAGTTTGAAATTCGTAAAGAATTTGAGTCTCTTAAGACTGAAGAAGCGCAATTACAAGCCTTATTAGCCTCCAATATAAAACAGTGGAAAGTGATTTCAGATGAAATCACAAAAGTTCGAAAAATTTTTGGGCCTGAAACTATTTTAGGTAAAAGACGTACAACATTTGAGGATGCTCCAAAGCACGATGTTAATGATATTCAGCAAGCAATGATTGAAAAAGAACCGGTAACTATTGTTATTTCCGAAAAAGGTTGGATGCGAGCTTTAAAGGGTCATTTGAATGATTACAAAATGCTTTCTTTTAAAGAAGGTGATTGCTTAAAATTAGCATTGCCAGCGTTTACTACAGATAAAATTGTGGTGGTAAGTACTGGTGGAAAATTTTTTACTATTAATGCGAATGTTTTACCTGGAGGAAGAGGGCACGGTGAACCAATTCGGATTTTGGTGGATATGGATGGTGAACACGATATTTTGACGGCTTTTGTGCATAATGTGCAAGAAAAGCGGCTTTTGGTTTCAGCATATGGAAATGGTTTTATTGTCTCTGAAAATGAAGTGATTGCCAATACACGAAAAGGAAAGCAAATTATGCATGTAAAATCTCCTGATAAGGTAAAACTTTGCGTTCCGGTAAAGGGTGATTATGTTGCAGTAGTGGGGGAAAACCGCAAAATGCTTGTCTTTGCCATAGAGCAAATACCAGAAATGAGCCGTGGTAAAGGTGTTCGTTTACAGCGTTACAAAGATGGTGGCATCGTTGATGCCAAAACCTTTAATTTATCAGAAGGTTTAAGTTGGCAAGATACAGCTGAACGCAGTTTTAATCGCCAGGCTGATGAGCTTGTTGAGTGGATAGGAACACGTGCTGGAGTAGGACGCTTGGTTCCAAAAGGATTTCCAAAATCAGGAAGATTTACTAATTAATATGGTAAATATATTAAATTATTAACTTAAAGTGCACAACAAAAAGCTCTTTTAAATTTAGATTTATCGGCAGTATAATTTAAAAGGATTATTATAAAATCCCTTTGAGAGCTATGTTTATTTAGAGTGATCTTTAAAAAGATTTCCACGCTCAGCCCATAATACAAGAAAGATAGCGATGAGACTGAGAAAGAAAAATCCTGCTGAATTCGGAATCATTGTTTCGTCAAAGCGTTGTGCGATGAAAAAACCGAGACCTGTAGCAATGGATATTTGAAGAAAACCGGATACAGAAGCTGCTGTTCCAGCAATTTTTCCTAAAGGTTCAAGAGCGAGTGTATTGAAATTAGCCATGATACCACCGCACGTAAACATTAATATAGAATACAATAGCATATAAAAAGAAAAAGAGATGATACCACCTGTTAAAATTGATGCAATAAACCAGATACATGAAGTGGTACAAAATAGTAGAAGCATACTGTGACCAATGCATCGCATCCCAAGACGATGAACAAGTCGAGAATTTAAGAAAGCTGATACCGCTTGAAATGCAGCACTAGCTGCAAAAGCTACAGGGAATAAAAAACCTAAGTTATAGATTCCTTCATATATTTGTTGCGATGTGTTAACAGCAATAAAGATGCATCCTAACATAATGGAAGTAGCAAGCGTGTAACAAAGTGCAGTCCGGTTGGTAATGACAAGGCATAAACCATCTTTAATAGAAGAAAAGGAAAGAGAACGCTGTGTATGAAGAGTTTCAGGTAGGCGCAGGTAAATCCAAATCATCAATCCAAAACCAACAAATGCCATGAATATAAAGATAAGTTGCCAATGCTCGAGAAATAAAATTGTTTGTCCTATTATTGGTCCAAGCATTGTGGCAATGAGAAAAACCATCATGACTATGGACATGACTTCTGCCATTTCTCGACCGTTGTAGAGATCTCGTACCATGGAAATTGTAAGCACACGCATTGCAGCGCCCCCAATGCCTTGCAAAATACGTAAAATAAGTAATAAGGGAAAACTTGTTACATATGCACAACCAAGTGCTGTTAATGAATAAAGGGTAAGGCCTATGAGAACAAGTTTACGCCGCCCAAAACGGTCACTTATTGGCCCAAAAAATATTTGAGTAAGACCAAAGCTGATAAGATAACAAGAAATGATATAATGCTGATCATTTTCGTTAATAATATGAAAGCTATTTAAAATATTGGGCATAGCTGGCAGCATAATATCAATGGCTATAGAATTAATTGCCATCAGTGCTGCAATGATAATGACAAATTCTTTATATCCAATTCTTTTTTTGATTGCATCTATATGCTTTTGTTCGTCAACCGAATATGACATATACACCCTTTAAAATAAAAAAAATCTGACTAAATAACAGTCTATAAAAGGCTTAATAAGATTAAAGTTAATTTTATGATATATTAAAGGTGATGTTTTTTTCTTTGAGCAGTTCTTGTAACTCATCATTTTGAAACATTTCTTTAATAATATCGCAACCACCAATAAATTCACCTTTGATATAAAGTTGTGGAATTGTTGGCCAATTTGAATAATCTTTTATTCCCTGACGCAATTCATCAGAAGTTAAAACATTAATTCCTTTATAGTTTATTCCTAAATACTCAAGGATCTGAACAACTTGACCAGAGAATCCGCATTGCGGAGCATTAGGTGTTCCTTTCATGAATAAAACGACATCATTTGTTTTAATTTCATTATCAATAAAATCGTAAGCAATAGTCATTTTTATTCCTTTATATTGGTGACATTTTAGGGATTATAGTGTATTGGTTTTATTTTAAATCGTATTAGCAAAGTGAATGCAAGAAGAAATTTTTTAATTATTTAGGTACACTTGTTTGAAGAGCTAAAGCATGAAGTGCATTTCCCATATTGCCTTTAAGAGCATCATAAACCATCTTGTGTTGTTGAACACGGCTTTTACCCCGAAAACTTTCTGAAATAACTTCTGCAGCATAATGCTCACCATCTCCCGCAAGGTCATGGATTGTCACTTTTGCATCGGGGATACTTTCACGAATAAGAGTTTCAATTGCATGAGCATTCATTGCCATGAGTTATTCTCCTCTATTTATTTTTCTTCCATAAATTTTGGAAACCAGCTTTCATAAGCTTGTGTTAGCTTAGATATTGAAAGTGTTAATACGTCTTTTATGTCAAGCGTGTCGCCTTCAACTATACCAAGCTCCATTAAAGAAACTTCGCTTGTTTGAGCAAGTGTTTTAAGGTCATTAAGTTTATTGGGGGTAACTGCTAATAAATAACGCCCTTGATCTTCACCGAAAAGTTCAGCATGATGTGGTAATTTGTTACTTAATTTTGCTCTAATTCCTTTATTTGCTTTAATTACCATTTCTGCAAGAGCAATGGCTAATCCTCCATCGGAAATATCATGAGCAGCATGAATAAAACCACAATTAATAGCGTTGCGAACAAATTGACCATTCTTTTTTTCAAGCTGTAAATCCACATAAGGCGGCGCGCCGGCTTCAATATTTAAAATATCGCGTGCATAAATTGATTGCCCTAAATGTGAACCACAAGGGCCAACTAAAACTATAATATCTCCATTTTGCATATTATTTATTGTAGCCATTTTTGACCAATCATTAAGGATACCAACACCAGCGATTGTAGGCGTAGGAAGAATTTCTACTCCATTAGTTTCATTGTAAAGGGAAACATTTCCTGAAACGATTGGAAAATCGAGTACTCTGCAAGCTTCACTTATACCTTTAATGGCAAAAATTAGCTGCCCCATAATTTCAGGTTTTTCAGGATTGCCAAAATTGAGATTATCAGTAGCAGCTAGTGGTGTTGCACCCGTGGTACTAATATTACGCCAACACTCTGCGACGGCTTGTTTCCCTCCTTCATAAGGATCAGCTTCACAATAGCGAGGTGTTACATCAGAAGAAAAAGCAAGAGCACGTTTGTCACTATTATCTATGCGGATAACACCTGCATCACCCCCTGGGCAAATAAGAGTATTACTCTGGATAATTGTATCATATTGTTCATAAACCCATCGCCGTGAACTTTGATTGGCAGAGTTTAGTAAGGCAAGTAATGCATCACCGAGATTTTCAACTTTTTTAACTTCTTCTACTCTAAGAGTTGTTTTTTGGGGAGGCTCTATCCAAGGGCGATCATAAGCTGGGGCTTTATCGCCAAGTTCTTTGATCGGCAGGTTAGCTACTTCTTTCCCTTGATGTAATACGCGGAAACGTAAATCATCCGTTGTTTTTCCAATGATGGCAAAATGAAGTCCCCATTTATTAAAGATTTCAGATGCTTGTTTTTCGAGTTCTGGTTTTAGAACCATAAGCATACGCTCTTGACTTTCAGAAAGCATCATTTCATAGGCTGTCATGTTTTCTTCGCGAACAGGCACTTTATCAAGATTGAGTTCTATTCCTAGATTTCCTTTTGCACCCATTTCAACTGCAGAACATGTTAATCCTGCTGCTCCCATATCTTGAATACCAATAACGGCTCCTAATGCCATTAATTCTAAACAAGCTTCAAGCAGGCACTTTTCAGTAAAAGGATCACCAACTTGAACAGTTGGACGTTTTTCACTGATTGTGTCGTCAAATTCAGCAGAAGCCATTGTAGCTCCACCAACACCGTCACGCCCTGTTTTGGCACCAAGATAAACAATAGGAAGTCCTACACCTTGCGCTTTGGAATAAAAAATAGAATCTGTTTTTGCAATGCCAGCTGCAAAAGCGTTGACAAGAATATTACCATTATAACGTTTGTCAAAATTGACTTCTCCACCAACAGTGGGAACACCAAAAGCGTTGCCATAACCACCAATTCCAGAAACAACCCCTGAAACCAGATAACGCGTTCGGGGATGATCAGGAGATCCAAATCGTAATGCATTCATACTTGCGACAGGGCGAGCACCCATTGTAAAAACATCACGCAGAATACCACCAACACCTGTTGCTGCACCTTGATAAGGTTCAATGTAAGAGGGGTGGTTATGACTTTCCATTTTGAAAACAACACACTGGTTGTTGCCTATATCAACAACACCAGCATTTTCACCTGGGCCTTGAATGACACACTTTCCTTTTGTCGGTAAAGTTTTGAGCCATTTTTTAGAAGATTTATAAGAACAATGCTCGTTCCACATCGCAGAAAAAATTCCAAGCTCAGTTAGTGTTGGTTTTCTACCGATTAACTCCAAGATACGTTGGTATTCATCGGGTTTTAGGCCATGTTGTGCGATTAATTCTGGTGTAATGGCAATGTTATTGCAAAAGTTCATTAGTATTTCCGTTGTATTGATCAGATTTTAATTTTGTTATCACTTTTAATCCAAGCTGTTTAATATATTGGTATTTTCATTATTTGATAATAAAGCTATTAAAGAACTGAAAATTGAGGCTTTGGTTAGTTATGCTTTAGATTCTAGTGGTCAATTTTTTAAAATATTATAAAGCGCGATTAAAATATGAAAATGATTTGAACTTGAATAATAAGCATAAAATTTAAAAGCAAGACAAACAAATTTATAGTAAGACTTTGAACTTTTAAACCACACTTGATGTGTTTAGGATAACATAATTTATTATTGTAAGTGTAAAAATTTTCTTGGCAAAGTTCACTTCACACATTAATTTTTCGAAGCTAAAATACTTTGAAACAATAAACGGCCGTCATCACCACCATGTGCGGCCTCAATGAAATTTTCAGGATGAGGCATTATACCAAGAACATTGCCAGCTTTATTGACAATACCAGCAATGTCATTAATCGAACCATTGGGATTTGTATTTTCTGCATAACGGAAAATAATTTGCTTATTGTCTTCCATTTGTTTCAATGTATTATTGTCAACGAAGTAATTTCCATCATGATGAGCAACAGGACAGCGAATGATTTGTCCTTTGGAATAGCATCGAGAAAATTTTGTATCAGCGTTAATGATTTCAAGTTTTATTTCACGACAAACAAATTTTAATGAAGTATTGCGCATTAAAGCGCCTGGTAACAATCCAGATTCTAGCAAAATTTGAAAACCATTACATACCCCCATAATCATAACACCTTTTTGTGCTTTTTCACGCACAGCTTGCATAACTGGCATTCGCGCACCAATAGCACCACATCTTAAGTAGTCACCATAGGAAAAACCACCAGGGATAACAATCATATCAACTTGAGGAATTGTTGTTTCTGTTTGCCAAATTTTAAGCGGTTGAATACCTGTTATTTGATATAATGCTGTAATCATATCTTGATCGCGATTTAATCCGGGTAATTGAATGATAGCAGTTTTCATCGAGTGATCCGCTCACAGAAGTTCTATGGTGTAATTTTCAATAACAGTATTTACAAGTAATTGTTTACACATTTGTTCAAGTTTTTGTTTTGCTGTTTCAGTGGGTATGTCATCGAGAATAATATCAAACACTTTTCCTTGGCGAATAGATTGAATGCCGGTAAAAGCTAAGCTATTTAAAGCGCTAGTAATCGCCTCTCCTTGAGGGTCAAGAACGCCGCTTTTAAAGGTAACTATAACGCGTGCTTTCATTTTTATTTCCTGTTTTTAAAACATTTTTTTGAAGAATTAACTCTCTCTTTTTAAAGCAAGGCAACGTTGCATTACTTTGTTTCTTATTTAACTAAAACTGGACCACTTGGTCGTGGAGGATCATTTTCGTTCATAATACCAAGGCGTTTTGCAACATTTTGATAAGCGTTAATAAGCCCACCCATATCGCGGCGGAAACGATCTTTATCCATTTTTTCTCGCGTTTGCATGTCCCATAAGCGGGCAGAGTCAGGTGAGATTTCATCAGCAAGAACGATACGCATTGTTTCACTTTCCCATAAACGGCCAAATTCCATTTTAAAGTCAATCAATTGAATACCAACACCTGCAAAAAGCCCAGAAAGAAAATCATTAATACGAATTGAAAGTTGCATAATTTCTTCTATTTCTTGTGGGGCAGACCACCCAAAAGCAGTGATATGCTCTTCCGTCACCATTGGATCGTCAAGGGAATCGTTTTTGTAGTAAAACTCAATAATAGACTGAGGAAGAACTGTTCCTTCTTCTAATCCTAAGCGCTTAGAAAGGGAACCTGCAGCAACGTTACGTACAACAACTTCCAGCGGAATAATTTCAACTGCTTTGATAAGCTGTTCACGCATATTGATACGTTTGATAAAATGTGTTGGGATACCTAAACGGCCAAGCTGAGTAAAAATATGCTCTGAAATACGGTTATTTAAAACTCCTTTACCATCAATGATTTCATGTTTTTTAGCATTAAATGCAGTTGCGTCATCTTTAAAAAACTGAATATAAGTACCTGGTTCAGGCCCTTCATATAGGATTTTGGCCTTACCTTCATAAATGCGGTGACGACGGTTCATCATAATTCTCTATTCGTTGAAAAGTCTTAATATTGTTGATGAAAGTATTATCTTAATTAGCAACAATTCTCAATGAATTGCTATATGTTTATTACAATTTTTGTTATCTAAAGCATATAAATGAAATTTAAACTTTTATAGTCTGGCAAAAACATTAATGCAATCAGGCAAAGTGAATAATTTGTTCAGTTTTTCAGCATGACTAGTGCACGGTAAAAATATTTAATCCTCTTATAGGGTATGCATTAATAATGTAGGGTAGAGTAATATAGAATGTATTTTTGAAAGTGGTTCATATTATCTTTAAAGTTTTGCAAGAAAATGGGAGAAAATTATAAGCCCTTCAGGCCAAGGACCATGACCAGATTCTACATTAATGTGCCCAGACTGTCCAGTATCAACGAAAAGTGCATTCCAATCTTTAGCAAGATTTTCTGCTACTGAGAATTGGCAGAATTCATCATTGCGGCTTGCTATGAGCACTGAAGGAAAGGGGAGTTTTTTGCGATGATATGGACCAAATGTCATTAGATGCTTGGGGCGTATTTTTTCATTTTCTACATCTGGTGGGGCAACAAGGAAAGCACCACAAACTTTTTCTGCATTTTGAGCAGTTGCGTGAATAACGGTTGGCACTCCCAATGAGTGAGCAATGATAACAACAGGTTTATTGGCTTGTGCAATGGCATTTTTTACTGCATTAATCCATTCTTCGCATACGGGTTTTGACCAATGAGTTTGTTGGACACGGCGGGCAGTAGATAGTTTTTGTTCCCAACGTGTTTGCCAATGATCTGGACCAGATCCTTTGTAGCCGGGGACAATAAGAATATCGAGTTGATTTGCTTTCATGAATGTCTTTCTTTATGAAAACGTGTTTTGAATTAACAAAAACAGAAAATTTTTATTTTTTGTACAATTTTTGCTATTATCCAAATACACGTCTAAAAATTGTCTCAACATGTTTAGTATGGTAAGCAAGGTCAAATTTTTCACGAAGATCTGCTTCATTTAAAGCTTTTGTGACATCTTCATCTTTTAGCAATTCTTCTAAAAAATCTTTTCCTTGTTCCCAAACTTTCATCGCGTTTCGTTGAACAAGGTGATAAGCATTCTCACGGCTTATACCAGCTTGTGTGAGTGCTAAAAGCACGCGTTGTGAGTGAATAAGACCACGAAATTTATTGAGGTTTTTTTGCATATTTTCTGGATAAACAATTAAATTTTCAATCACAGATGTTAATCGAGAAAGCGCAAAATCAAGGGTAATGGTAGCATCAGGGCCAATATAACGTTCAACAGATGAATGTGAAATGTCACGTTCATGCCAAAGCGCAACATTTTCCATAGCAGGCATTACAAATGTGCGCACCATACGTGCCAATCCAGTGAGATTTTCTGTTAAAACTGGATTGCGTTTGTGAGGCATAGCAGATGAGCCTTTTTGCCCAGGTGAGAAATATTCTTCTACTTCAAGAACTTCTGTTCTATGCAGGTGGCGTATTTCTATGGCTAGCCTTTCAACAGATGAAGCAATAACTCCAAGTGTTGCAAAGAACATAGCATGACGATCACGTGGTATTACTTGGGTGGAAACAGGTTCAACACGCATACCTAGTGCTTGTGCTACATGTTCTTCAACACGGGGATCAATATTAGCAAAAGTGCCAACAGCTCCTGAAATGGCACAAGTGGCAATTTCTTCTCGCGCAGCAAGAAGACGTTTGTGACAACGCAGAAATTCGGCATATGCAAGGGCAAGTTTAGCTCCAAATGTTGTAGGTTCGGCATGAATGCCATGACTACGTCCAATAGTAATCGTCTCTTTATGTTCAAAGGCACGTTTTTTTAATACTTCAAGAAGTTGATTTATGTCTTTTAGAAGAATATCACTAGCGCGCATTAATTGAACATTAAATGCTGTATCCAAAACATCTGATGATGTCATGCCTTGGTGAATAAAACGAGATTCTGGTCCAATAAATTCAGCTAAGTGGGTTAAAAATGCTATGACATCATGCTTTGTAGTCGCTTCAATTTCATTAATACGATTAACATCAAATTCAGCAGCTTCACCTTTTTCCCAAATAATTTTAGCTGATTTTTCTGGAATAACACCGAGCTGAGCTAACGCATCACAGGCATGTGCTTCAATTTCAAACCAGATACGATATTTAGTCTTTGGTGACCAAATTGTTACCATTTCAGGGCGAGAATAACGCTCGATCATGATTTTTTCCTTATTATGAGAGTTTTGCGGCTTGGCGCAGTGCGTTAATGCGTGTTTTATAAAGATCTTTGTTACCATTTTTATAAACTGCAGATCCTGCAACAAATACATTTGCACCAGCTTTTGCAGCTATTCCAATTGTATCAACTGTAATGCCACCATCAACTTCAAGATCAATAGGCCGATTGGCAATCATATTTTTTACTCGTTCGATTTTATTTTTCATTTCTGAGATAAAGTTTTGTCCACCAAAACCTGGGTTGACAGTCATAATAAGAATGAGATCTAGTTGATCAAGAAAATATTCAAGCACATGCTCTGGTGTGCTTGGATTGATTGAAACTCCTGCCTTTTTTCCCATTGCTTTAATTGTTTGCAGTGAGCGATGAATATGAGGACCTGCTTCTGCATGAATGGTTATAATATCTGAACCGGCTTGCGCAAAGGCTTCAAGATAAGGATCTACAGGTGCTATCATGAGGTGAACATCAAATATTGTTTTGGTTAGTGGGCGCAGTGCTTTAACAATATCAGGGCCAAAGGTAATATTAGGGACAAAGTGGCCATCCATAATATCAAGGTGAAGCCAATCTGCACCAGCATCAACAACATCTGATACTTCTTGACCGAGTTTAGAAAAATCAGCAGCCAAAAGTGAAGGTGAAATGAAATGGGGACGGGGCATTAAGATCTCCTAAGTTTAAGCCCTTTTAGCGTATAATATTGTGTGATAAAATATACATTTTTGTTGTTCATATATGATATAAAAGAATAAGAATACGTAATAAATCAATTTATTGAAATATCCATTGAATTTTTGAAAGCTATCTATAAGTGAAAAATATGCAAAATCGTACAAAAGATTTAATGCCTAAATTTCAAAAAATTGCTACGGTTTCTTCACAAGAATATCGCGATACTATGAGTCGTTTAGGAGGAGCTGTGCATATTGTAACGACAAATGGTGCTAAAGGAAGACGTGGGGTAACAGTTTCGGCTTGTTGTTCTTTATCAGATGATCCTCCAATGCTTCTTGTTTGCTTAATGCGACATAATTCTAAAAATAAGTTATTTGTGGAAAATGGAAATTTTTGTGTCAATAGCTTAGCAGGGAAACATCGTTCATTGTCGGAAATTTTTTCTGGACGTTGTGGTTTTACACAAACTGAACGCTTTAATACAGCTCAATGGAATGTTTTACAGACTGGCGCACCTAGCTTATCAGGTGCTTTGGCTTCATTTGACTGCCGTTTGATTTGTTGGCACCAACACGCGACTCATTATATTTTGATTGGTGAAGTTGTTGCGATAAACCGCAATCAAGAAAAAGACGCTTTAATGTATTTTAATCGTGACTATCATGTTTTGTCTTTATAATTGCTGTTTTATTATTAGGTGAATTTTGGTTATTTATTTTTATCATGTTTAAATTTTTAATGATCAGTCTTAAGTTAGCGTAAACTTTAAATTAAAATAATAATATTTATCAAGTTTCTATTTAAAATTTTTAATGTAAATGCTTAATTAGTCTGTTTTTTTTAATCGCGATAGCTATATAATTTGGGGTAATTTAAAATAAAAATATTCTACTGTTACTGATTTTTAAGCTACGATTTGTATATATTTGTGAAACTTAATTCTTTTTGAAAAATGTCTGTTTTTACGGGTTGGAAAAAATATTAATATAATATTTACCGTTTAATCAGGTATTAATAGGTTTTAAAGGTAGCTCTTTCCAGAAAAGAAATGGGTAAAGCGTCTTTTTATATTGCAGATGCATTTTCGTCAAATCTAACTATATACAAGAGACTGGATAAAAAATTTTTATTTTGTAATTTTTATCAAAATTGACAATAAAAATATGAAACGTAGGTATAATAGATTCTTATTTCAGATCCCGCTTTACGTTAAGTAATATAGAGTGTTCAATATTTTCTACACCAACTTTTTCCTACAGAAATTATATAAGAAAATAATTAATGCTTTATATGGCATTCAAGTTTTTGTATTGTATTGGTGTTTGATTTTTGTATGAATAAATAAAGCGTGCCAAATTTTTTATAAGGTTTTTTAGTCTTAAGTTTTTACTAAAAGAAAGGCAGATTAATATATCCATTACGCAATTCTTGTGTGTTTTGTATATTGCTTAGGAAAATTGTTTTTTAGTTTTGAATAAGGTGATGAGACTTAATTGCAGAGTGGAGGATACAACTCTCTCTAATGATTTAAGGGCACTTGAAGCTTCATTTTTGAAGATAATAGAAAACTAAAAAACTATCCTTTTATTTCTGCGGAGAACTTTTTACATTCAATTAAGAAAATTATTTTTTTAGAGTTAATATGGCAGATTTTATGGTTTATGCTGGAATAAAAAAATTTATAAAGCTTCTTTAAATGAAAATATTATAAAGTTTCAACATACTACACAAAAAATGAGCTAAAAATTTGAATAATGAATTCAATATGTTCTTATTTTTATAGAGATTATGTTTTACACTTGTTTTAATTGGTATTGCACAATATATAGACCACCCATACCATATGTGGAGATTTTGTGGCATGAATAAAGTCGTTAGTGGTCAGTATCGTCCTAGTGAAGATGAACCTTTTATGAACGAGCGACAAAAAGCATATTTTCGCGCTAAATTAATTTCTTGGAAATGCGATATATTGAAAGAAACTCGTGAAACTTTAGAAAGTTTGCAAAGAGAAAATACTAATCAATCTGATTTGACTGACCGAGCATCTTATGAAACTGATCGTGCAATCGAATTGCGTGCTCGTGCTCGTCAGAGAAAACTCATTGCAAAAATAGATGCAGCCTTGGAGCGTATTGATAATGGTACTTACGGGTTTTGTGAAGAAACTGGAGAACCTATTAGTATAAAACGTCTTGAAGCACGACCAATTGCAGTTTTATCATTAGAAGCGCAAGAACGCCATGAACGACGAGAAAAAGTCTATCGTGATGATTAAAATCGATTTATTATCATAAAAGCAAGATACTCGATATCAGAATGAAATACTTTATTTTGAGCTAGGAATAAAGAAAGACGGTTCTTGCCGCCCTTCAATTTCAGCTGTAATTGCCGAATCTTTTAAATGCTGATTTTGTTGAGAGGAGGGGGAGGGGATATTGTCTTGTGCAGGTTTAATTGTATTGGTGTGTAGAGAGGTTTGTTCAGTAAAGGCAGCATTGAAATTAGTTTCTGCCATTTTTGATGTTGGCTGTATGTCTTTTTGTGGTCTGTTATAATTTTCGTATGAGATCTGTGTTTTGACAATATTAGATTCTATAACTGTATCTGCCGCTCCACCGATGAGAATTAAATGTTCTACATCATCGCGACGTATTAGAACAAGGCGGCGTGTACGATCAATAGCAATTATGTCAGATATGATTAATCGCAATGGGTGTTTTTTTCTATTAAAATTGAATCCTCCTTTATTTAAATAGCGCAAAAGCGTTATGACTATAACAATTGCTGTGATTATTATTATAAGAAACACAAGGCTTGTAATTATATTTGCTGCAGATGTTCCAATATAGTTTGATAACCAAATATTCATATTGTTTTCTCCTATTTCATAATGAGATCATTATTTTTTTATTATGTAAGTTTATAAATCATTTTAAGAAGTTCAATAAAATGTAAAGTGTTGAGTCATTTTCATTGAGCAAATATACTTATGTTATGTATAATAGAGGGATTATAGCACATTCTTCATAATAGTGATTATTGAAAATATTTTATAAGCTTCATGAAGCATCTGCAATTGAGACAGATAGAGATGAATAAAGGTTTTAATGGCGTGGACAAAATATTGCCTCCTTCCATGCGATGGGGGGGTATGGTTTGGGGGCTCTTTTTTGTTATAGTTTTTTTGTTCATTGTGGGGTTTTTGGGTATTTTTTATCCGCAAAGCTATTTTCATAAAGCTGCTTTGATATCTTTTTTAGTGTTAGCAATTATAGGCATTGCTGCACTTTTTCTGATAGGAATGGGTTTTTTGAGATATGATATCGGGCCATTGCATAAAAGCTTAGATTTTAGTGTCTTTAATGAGATAGATGATGCAATTATAATATCTGATTTATCAGGTTTTGTTTATTATTCTAATCAGAATTATCAGAAAATTTTTACCTATAAACCTGAGGCTTCTTGTTATGCAGTTATTGCTGATCTTCCGGGTGCTAGTGCACTTTTATATCGTTTAAAAGTTGCAGCATTTAATAATCTTGCAGCTCAAGAAACATTAAAGATAGATCGATCAATTTTTATTCATTCTAATCAGAAAGACATTGTATGGTATAATATTTCTGTTCAACCAATACTACAGTGGAGAAAAAGATTTTTATTTTGGCGTATCGCTGATATTTCACATTTGGAGGAATGCCGTGAAGCTTTTTGCTTGAACCTTCAAGAAGCTATTAATCATTTAGATCAAGCTCCTGTTGGCTTTTTATCTGTCAATGTACAAGGAGCTATTATCTATGCCAATGCGGTTTTTGCTGAATGGTTTTCAATCGATTTGGCAAATTTTACTATTGGTCAATATAGTTTTGATCAGTTCTTTGATGTTTCTGGAGTTAATAGTGTATGGAGTGATATCTATTTACAAAGTCACAAACATTATAATTCAAATTGTACTACACCTTATACGTTTTCTTTGTTTTTAACTTCACAGACTGGTGATAAGAAAATATTGGATTGTTTTATGTGTATTTCTTCTTTCTTAAAAGATGACGCTATCTATCGCATTGTTATGATGCCGCAATCGATACAAAAGAGCAAAAGCGATTATCAATTAAAATTGCCAAATACATTAAAGTATTTTGATGCAAGCCCTTTTGCAATAGCTGTAGTTGATCAGAAAGGGCAATTTATTCATATTAATAACTCTTTTTCAGTGTTGATGGGGTGTTCTAGTAAGACTATCAATTTCTACGATATTATATCTCGCCAAGGTTGTGTTCAGTTAGAGCATGCATTTCAGAAGTTTAGGGAGAATAAAAATAATCCAATTTCAATAGACACAGTGTTGGAAAATAATAAAGAGCGCCATTTTCGTCTTCATCTTATGCCTATAATACAATATCATAATGATATATTACAAGATTTGGTGGTTGTATCTGTCATAGAAACAACAGAACAAAAAACACTTGAAGATAAAATGGTACAAAATCAAAAGATGCAAGCTGTTGGGCAGTTAGCTGGTGGTATTGCTCATGATTTTAATAATGTTTTAACAGCAATTTTAATGTCGTGTGACCTCCTTTTAAACACACACCGTAGTTCTGATCCAGCGCATGCTGATCTCATCAATATCAAAAATAATGCTAATCGTGCTGCTGCACTTGTGCAGCAATTATTAGCCTTTTCTAGAAAGCAAACACTTAAACCTGAGAAAGTTGATTTTACAGAACTTTTATCCGATATTCGCAATCTTATTTTGCCTCTTTTAGGAAATAATATTCAATTGAAAATTATTCATGGAAGAGATCTGTGGAGCGTTAAAGTTGATCAAGCTTCTTTTCAGCGTGTTATTATGAATTTGGTGATTAATGCGCGTGATGCTATGCCGAATGGAGGTCTGATAACAATTAAAACAAACAATATTACAAAACAACAAAGTGCTGAATTTAATTATGTTGGCTTTGTGAGTGGTGAGTATGTGCAATTGACTATTTCAGATACAGGAGAAGGTATATCTGCTTTTGTGCAAGAAAAAATGTTTGAGCCATTTTTTACAACAAAAGAAGTTGGGAAAGGAACAGGACTTGGCTTATCAATGGTTTATGGCATTGTTAAGCAAACAGGCGGTTATATTTACTGTGATAGCCAGGAAGGAAAAGGAACGACATTTCATATTTTTCTACCTCGTTATATTTCTGATATCAATAATGATATTTCTCCACAAATTAAAAAAGTAGAAGAGCAGGAAAAAGATGCAGATTTAACAGGTTTTGCAACTGTTTTATTGGTTGAAGATGAAGACGCTGTTAGAATAGGTGGAGTAAAAGCTCTTCAAATGAGAGGATATACCGTTTTAGAAGCTGCAAGTGGGGTAGAGGCGCTTTTTGTACTTGAAGAAAATAAAGGGGCTGTTGATATTATTGTTTCCGATGTAGTTATGCCGGAAATGGATGGGCCTACTTTGCTTAAGGAAGTGCGTAAAAAATATCCTGACATCAAATTTATTTTTGTTTCGGGATATGCAAAAGACGCTTTTACTAAGAATCTTCCAAAAGATGCTGTTTTCGGATTTTTATCTAAGCCGTTTACACTTAAACAGCTAGCTCTAGTAGTTAAAGAAATGTTAGCGCAGTAAAAAACAGTTGGTCATACGCAATCTATGAAAAAGAAATAAAGCGCAAATCTTACACATTTTATCTAATTAAAAGTAAAAGATTGTAAATGAAGGTAATCGCCACAAAGCGATCAGAACCTAAAAATTTGAATGTGAGATAAATAGTGTGGTTTCAAATATACAAGAAGCTAAAATCAGTTTATAGATTATTCTCTTATTTTACAGCAAATAAGAAAAGATAATTCATTTAATGATCAAATGAAAATGAATAAGAACTTACAAATAAAAAATAAAAAAGCATTCTAATATTTGCAAAATAATTGATGAAAACAATAATTTTATATCAAAATTTGTACTCATTAATGTAGAAAAATAGATAAGTGAATTTAGAAGAAATATTTGATATAAGATATTGTTTTAAAATGATAAAAGTTGTTGTTGGGAATCTATTATTTTATCATTATCTTTTATGAATGCTTTTAAAGCATGTGGGTAGAGTTTATGCTCAACTTGAAGGACTCTTTGCGCTAACATTTCAGGGGTGTCATTAAAGCATACTGGAACAGCAGCTTGGGCAAGTATCTTTCCTTCATCCATTTCTTCTGTAACAAGATGAACTGTACAACCAGTAATTTTAACGCCTGCTTGTAGAACTCTTTCATGGGTGTTTAAACCTTTAAATGAAGGTAAAAGGGAAGGGTGGATGTTAAGGATTCGTCCTTCATAGGATTTTATAAAATGCGATGAAATGAGTCGCATATAACCAGCTAAGCAAATAACATCTGGTTGATATTGGGCCAAAGTAGTGAGAATAGATTCTTCATGGGCTTCTTTAGTTGGGTAATTTTTACGATCTACAATATGAGTAGGTATGCCATTGTCACGTGCCTTTTCAATACCAGCAGCATGGGGTCTATCACAAATAACTGCAATGATTTCAGCAGGGTAATCAGTTTGTTTGCTTGCTTTAGCAAGGGAAACCATATTGGAACCATTACCGGAAATAAAAATAATTACTTTTTTTTTCATAAATGAAGCTCACCTTTATAAGCAATTCTTTTATTTTGGCATTTTGTTAAAACACCGAGTGAGGTAACTGTTTCTCCTTGCGATTTGAGTGCTTGTATAATAGCTTCAACTGAATTTTGTGCTACAATAATAACCATACCAATACCACAATTAAATGTTCGTAGCATTTCTGTTTTCTGTATTTCACCTTGTCTAAAAATCCATGAAAATACTGACGAAACATTAATAGCAGAAAGATTAATTTCAGCGCAAAGGGAGGGGGGAAGTATGCGTGGAATATTTTCTGAAAAGCCACCACCTGTGATATGGGCAAGAGCTTTGATTCCTTTATAATTTCGTATAATTGGCAATAGTGATTTGACATAAATGCGAGTCGGTGTGAGAAGTGCTTCCCCAAGGTTTATTTTAGGGTTAAAAGGAGCAGGGCTATTCCATTTTAAACCACTTTGTTTAACAATTCGCCTGACAAGAGAGAAACCATTAGAATGAATACCCGATGAACTGAGACCTAAAATAATATCACCTTCTGTAAGATCTTTTGAAGGCAACAATGAATTGCGTTCAACAGCTCCTACAGCAAAACCTGCTAAATCATAATCTCCATTTGCATACATTCCGGGCATTTCTGCAGTTTCTCCTCCAATAAGAGCAGCGTTTGCTTGCTGACATCCTATTGCAATACCTGAAACGATTTCAGCACCTTGTGTAGCATCAAGTTTCCCAGTTGCAAAATAATCTAAGAAAAAAAGAGGTTCAGCGCCTTGGACAATTAAATCATTAACGCACATGGCAACAAGATCAATACCAACAGTATTGTGAATGCCTATTTCAATAGCAATTTTTAATTTTGTACCCACACCATCGTTAGCTGCCACGAGAATGGGATCTATAAAACCTGCTGCTTTTAAATCAAATAAGCCACCAAAACCGCCAATTTCTGCATCTGCACCTGCCCGTTTTGTTGAGCGTATATAGGGTTTGATATTTTCTACCATGGTGTTGCCCATATCAATATCGACACCAGCTTCTGCATAAGTAAGATTATTGGATTTATTATTTGCCGGATTTTTGTTGCTCATTGGAGCCTTCTTTATGAAAAATCAATTTTAATGTTGTTTAAACAATGCCATGATAACGCTATCTCTGCAAGAAATATTGATATTTAATATCCAGAAATAAATGATTGTTTACCTTGACCTAAACGAAAGAAGTTGCATAATCTTTTATAAAGGATTTTTGAGGATATCGATGAATAAAATATCAGATAGTCATAATAACCCTACTACTTTACAGTCAATGAAAGAGAAAATCAAAGAAAGTAGCCTTGAAGGCCGTTATACTTCTTATATTCCAGCTTATGCTCAGGTGACATTACCAAATAGTATGAAAAAGCAAGTTTTTTTCTGGCTTGGGACATTAATTTTTTTCGTTATCTTTATGTTTGTTTTTGGATCGATTTTACTTCCTTTTGTAGCAGGGATTGTATTGGCTTATTTTCTTAATCCAATTGTACAATTGCTTGAAAAAGTTGGTATTTGTCGTGTTTTTGGTACGATTCTCATTACTTTATTTATTGTTATCATTTTTGTTGTTGCTTTAACAATTTTAATTCCTGTTATCGGTTGGCAAATACAACAATTTGTGAGTAGTGGTTTACCAGTTTATATTAGTCGCATTCAAAATTTTTTAACTGAATCTAATTTTGATTGGATAGGGCGTTATTTTGGTAGTGATCCAAATGAATTACAAACCAATATTAAAACTCTTTTGGGGCAAAGCTCTGATTTTATTACATCTCTTTTAAATTCACTTTTAAGATCAGGCAAATCTATTGTTAATATTATCAGTCTGTTCGTGATAGCACCTGTGGTAGCGTTTTATATGTTACTGGATTGGCAGCGTATGGTTGAAGCCGTTGATTCTTGGATACCGCGGGATCATCTTGAAACTGTTCGCAGTATTTTTTACGAAATGGATAGAGCTATTGCGGGCTTTGTTCGTGGGCAGGGAACGGTTTGTTTGATATTGGGGGGGTATTATGCTATTGGTCTGACTATTACAGGACTTAACTTTGGTCTTTTAATTGGTATGTTTGTTGGCCTCATCAGTTTTATTCCTTATATTGGTACAATGAGTGGTTTTATTTTATCTGGTGGTGTTGCGTGGGTCCAGTTTTATCCAGATAATTGGGGTCGGATTATTATTGTTATGACTGTTTTTTTCATTGGCCAATTTATTGAAGGCTATATTCTTCAACCAAAACTTGTAGGTTCATCAGTGGGGCTTCATCCGGTATGGTTGATGTTTGCTCTTTTTGCTTTTGGTTCGTTGTTTGGTTTCACGGGCATGTTGGTTGCTGTTCCTGCTGCTGCTGCTATTGGTGTTTTGGTTCGTTTTGCTCTTCATACTTATCTTAATTCTCAGATGTATTCACAAAGTGGGAATTCGGGGTCTGTAGAATGAATGAACATGAAATACAATTACCTTTAAACTTTTCCTATGAGTCGGTTTTCCGAGTGGATGATTTGGTGGTTACGGATAGTAATCGTATGGCTTTTCAGTTGGTTGATCATTGGCCAAATTGGGCATTGCCTGTAGCTGTTTTGGTGGGAAAAGAAGGATCTGGAAAAACGCATTTTTCTAGTGTGTGGGTACAAAAAGCTAATGCTTTAATTGTTCATCGTGATGAAATTGACCAAGTAATTACTGTAGCTTCTTCAGGTAGATCATTTTTAATTGAGGATATTGATGCGGGGAAAATCAATGAAACTGGGCTTTTTCATTTGATCAATAGTGTTAAACAAGCAAATCTCAATGTATGTCAAGCTACTTTATTGATAACTGCTTGTACATTACCGTCTACATGGGATTTAAAGTTAAATGATCTAAAAAGTCGTCTTAATTCAGTTATGTTAGTTGAAATTGATCAACCTGATGATGCACTGTTAATAGCTACCGCATTTAAACTTTTTTCAGATCGGCAGATTACTGTTCATCCAGATATTGTCCGCTATCTTGTGAGTCGTTGTGAACGTTCCTTATTTTCATTAAGACGTGTTATTGATTCTGTTGACAAATTGGCATTACAAAGAAAAAGCAAAATAACGCGTGCTGTCATTGGTGAAGTCATCAATATGCAAATGCAATAAATATTACTTTGATGATGTCAGGTATTTAATAAAAAGTATGGTTATGTTACGGATCTTAAATTACATAAATGCGGGAAAGAAGTTTGTAAACTTTGTTAGGTAGAATTATTTGTAAATTGTGAAAGTAGGGGGCAATCTTTATTGTGTTTAAATTTTTTGTGTTTTAAGTTGTATTAACCAACATTTTATGGATAAGTGGGAAGATTAGCTAAAAAATTATGTATGGAAGTTTTTAATTTGCACAGATTAAACTTTTTAAGAAATATCATTTTTTTTCTGCTCATGATATGTTATCGGCAAAGGAAATGTTTGAAAAAAGTTATTATCCATAAAAAAAGAGAACAAAATTTAAAAAAATGTGTTTTATACTTGCACTTCTATTGTGAAAATTTTAGGGAAGGGACATCAAATATAAATCGCGGAGCGTAGCGCAGTCTGGTAGCGCACCTGATTTGGGATCAGGGGGTCGTAGGTTCGAATCCTATCGCTCCGACCATTGTGTTTTATTTGATGTAAGATAATGGATTCATTGAATAACATACAATAAAAATTGTTATTCAAATGTTGTGTCATCTAAAGGGAAGAGAATATGGTTGCACGTATTTATAGTCCGGCAAAAGCATCAATGCAGTCGGGCAAGGCGAATATTGGTTTTTGGATTCTTCAATATGAGCCGGAGCAAGCAAAAATGCTTGAGCCTCTTATGGGATATACAGCGACATCGGATATGAATAGTCAGATAAAAATCCGGTTTAAGATGAAAGAAGAAGCCATTGCCTTTGCTCTCAAAAATTCTATTCCTTACCGTGTAGAGAATTCATGTAAATCTTTTTTTCGTCGTGCTATTTCTTATTCTGATAATTTTCGCAGTGATCGGCAACAATCTTGGACGCACTAACAAAAAGATGTTTTTTCAAGATGATCAGTTGGTCCCGTAGCTCAGCTGGATAGAGCAACGGCCTTCTAAGCCGTGGGTCACAGGTTCGAATCCTGTCGGGATCACCAAAAAATCAATATGTTATGTATAGAGGTTAGGGGTCTTTTATTCCGTTGATTTTATTATCTTATTTTTTGCTATCTCGTGCCTTTTGAATTTTTCGATTGATTCAAAAGTCAACTTTTATGATCAGGTGCCTTTTGTATAGAGTAAAGAGTAATGGCTACGGTTTTCAGTTCATCCAAGAATTGCTTTGAGTTATAGAAACGTAGAGCGATTTGCATTGATAGTTCTTGTTGCCACCAATTTTCCCAATTCAGGGGCTGATTTTTTACTTCCGCTGCAATCAAGCATCTCTGAATAAATTATCAAAGTTTTTTTGTGGCTTAATAAAGAGAAAAACTTCAAAAGAAAAATATAAGTAAATATACTAAAATCGCATAATATATATTATGGAACTTTTTAGACTATAACAAACAAAAAGAAGTTAAAATAATCAATGTTTCATAAATAAATATAATAGGAAAATAACCTGATTTTAAAATCTACTGATAATAACTGATGACAAAAACACTTATCGAAGATTTTAGGTGTTTTTACATTCTATTCTATATTTTCTGACAATATTTATAAATTACTTTTAATTATTTTTTTGTTCCCCTAATGTAGGAAATAACTGCATGATGGCACCAATACAATAAATATAAATACCAGTGATTGAAATTCCTATTTTAATCCAATATGGAGCGTTGAGTTGATAGAAAAATGCCGCAATACCAAAGGAACACCATGTGAGAAAAACTGAAAGATTGAGCATACGTAAACGAATAACTCTTACTGGGTGGATAAAATAAATTGGTAAAAAGGATAAAATTGCCGATAAGAAAATAATAATGAGGGCAATCCACTCTTCAGGTCTTACCACAAAAAGTGTAAAAATTATCATATTCCAAACAACAGGAAATCCTTTAAAGAAATTTTCTTTAGTTTTCATTCCTGTATCTGCATAATAAATAGCTGATGAAATAACGATAACAGCGCTTAAGAAAAATGATAATCCTGGCCCCATAAAACCGCTTTGATAAAGCGCAAATGCTGGAATTAAAACATAAGTCACATAATCAATAATATTGTCTAGCAATTCGCCAGACCATGTTGGAAGTATAGATTTTACATTAAGTTTACGTGCTATTGGTCCATCAATACCATCAACAAGAAGTGCAAGTCCAAGCCAATAAAACATAGCTATCCATTCTTTTTTAGATGCAGCTATTAAAGAAAGAAATGCTAAAAACGAACCTGAAGCTGTTAGCAAATGGACAGAAAAAGCCCTTGCCTGTGGCATTGTTACTGTTTTGGATCGCAATTGATCAGCGTTGGTTTTGATTTTTCTTGTTAGTTTACGTTTCAATGTTTTTCTATCCTCATTTTTAATCTTTGTTCGCTTCATTCGTGTATTATTTTTCTGTTTATATTATATGATTAATCTGTAAAAAGAGTACAAGATTACCACTTTTTTGTATCGCAATATTTATTACATTATGTAATAAGAAAAGAATTTCTTTATTTAAAATCGTTAAAGCAATTAGTAAATTAGAGAGATTTAAACTGTTGTGATATTTGAAGAAAATGAACGCAGAGATGTAGCTGTTATTGGTGCAGGTCCTGTTGGTATGTTAGCAGCTCTTAGTCTTGCTCATAAAGGTTACACTATTTTTCTCATTGGCCCCCCTACTCGTGCAGATGAATTACGAACAACTGCTCTTATGATGCCGGCAATTCATGCGCTTCAAAAATTAAATATTTGGGAAACTATCAAATCTCATGCTGCAGCTTTATCTTTAATGAGAATCATTGATGCAACCTCTAGGATTGTACGTGCTCCTACTGTAAATTTTTGTTCTTCTGAAATTGGTGAAAAGGCTTTTGGTTATAATATTCCTAATTTAAAACTAAACAATGCTTTAATGAATGCCATTGAGCGCACATCAGGTATTATAAGATTTTTTTCTTTAGCAAAATCCTTTCATCACCAGCAAGATCATGTGAATATTACTCTTTCGGATGGTAAAATTATTCAAGCATCGTTTGTTGTTGCAGCTGACGGTTGTCATTCTCCAACACGAGCGGCGGCTGGAATTAAAGTTAAACGGTGGAATTATCCGCAAACAACACTTGTTTTAAATTTTGCACATAAGTTGCCTCATCAAAATATATCAACTGAATTTCACACAGAGAGTGGCCCTTTTACACAGGTTCCGTTACCAGGAAATACATCTAGTCTTGTATGGGTTACTAATCCTTTGCGTGCTAAAGAGCTATTAAATATGAAACCGAAGATGATAGCAGAAGTGATTGAAGATCAAATGCAATCAATGCTTGGTGAAATAACAGTAGAAACAGCGGTTCAAACATGGCCTCTTTTTGGTCTTATCCCTTACTGTTTTGCTGCAAACAGAACAATTTTGGTGGGTGAAGCAGCTCACGTTTTCCCCCCTATTGGGGCACAAGGATTTAATTTAGGGTTTCGTGATGTCCAAACTTTGGTTGATATTTTACCTAAACAGATATCCAATTCTAATTCTAAGACAATTATTGCACAATATAACCGACGTCGCAAACCTGATGTATTTATTCGCAGCGGATTTGTTCATACACTTAATCATACTTTACTTTCCAATATGCTGCCTGTTCATATTATACGAAGCGTTGGACTTGAATTATTATGTAATTTCTCACCGTTACGTAATTTATTGATGCGGGAAGGAATGCATCCTGGTGATGGATTAAAAGCAATAATGTAAATATTTACAATACAATTAATTCTCAAGAGTGACTATTAGATTAAGAAAAAATGAACGGTGCTGATATAGTTTATAGTCAATATATTTGATAGACGATACACGTTTTTTGCAAGTTGGTGCATTAGGTTTGTCGCATAAAGAATGGAAGTTTTGAATTTCTTCTTATTACCAGCAGAGAATCTGATCGGTAGTTTATACCAAAAGGATAGCCAATTCCAAAAAAGTCTTTTTACAATCAGTATTACAAGAAGCTTTTGAAGAAGTTGGAGTACAAGGTGTCGTGAAGACATTTCTATGAGGACGTAAGAATATGAAAAATTAGATTTATCAGTAGAAAAAAGTAAATTCTGTATTTGTGTTTTTGTTATACTTTATTCTTATCAAGAAAAAAATGGCCAGAATAAAATCAACGCATGTATAGCTTCGGAAGCGGTAAAACATGTTAATGAACCGCAACTAAAAAAATCTTACTGCGCTATAAACCATGTTTAACTTAGTGCATGACCATATACATTTTTTTATTGGTTTCATTTGCCAATATATATTCTATAAATTCTAATTTGATAGAATATATAAAAATACAAACTATTTAAAGTTGGTGCTCATATAATTTATGCCCTCAAAATAATAAACGAGAAAAGTAGTTTGGATAGTAAAGTCATTTAAATTTTAAAAAACTTATACTTCTTTATTAAGCGTAACTATTAAAAATAAAATAGATTGGAACTTGTCAGCAATACGAGGGTTAATTATGCGTGCAAAATAGAAAAGCATCGTTTAAATAAATGGTGACAAGATGAGATTAGGTAAAGATTTTAGATTAATTACTTTTTTTGTAATAATTATTTGTATTTCATCTATAGCTATAGCTTCATCACATAAAATTTTCTATGACCCTTATTATCAAACTTCAAAGTATGTTGTGATTCAACAGGTCACTAAAGCAGGTCAAAATTCATTTACTGTTTCACAAGTTAAAAACCTCCTCATGAAAAATGGTTTTCAGCATATTAAACAATTATATTTAGATGACAAGGGTATTTGGCGTGCTTTAGTAGAATTTAAAAATTGTAATCTTCTCATATCAATCGATTATTCTGGGATAATTAGCATTCAAAGTGAAAGAAGAAAAGTATGATTGATTTTAAAATTTATAATGGTGTTAATCCAAATAACCATGGAAGAATTTCTCTAAAGAAGATTTGTCATTTTATTAAAAAATCTGCACTCATTGGAAGTTTAAATGGTAGCATTTCAGGAGCAATTGCAGCAATTCTTGCTACTTATGGTTATATTGCCCTACCGGGATTTGGCCCAATTATTGCAATGGGTATAGGTATAGCGCTTTCTATTGGTATGATAACTGGTGCAATGATAGGGTTAATAATAGGTACTATTATTGGTATAGTTTTTAGTTTTATGAATAGCTGGCAATTTTGATTTTACCAAACCATTAATAAAGGCAGTGGAATTGTTAGTTTTAATTGAAATGCGTTATAGAAAAGTATATAGTTCACAGATTAAGTTTAATTAAGCTACTAAAGTAATTAATTAAAACACTTGAAATCGCATTTAAGTGATTGACCTTTTGCAAGAAATTTATAAAAAATATATTGTTTTAAAAAGCATATTTTTTTGGAGGGGTGGTCGAGCGGTTTAAGGCACCGGTCTTGAAAACCGGCGTGCAGGGAACTGTACCGTGGGTTCGAATCCCACCCCCTCCGCCACTAAATTTTTGGTTATAATGATTAATTTTATTAGTATATTTTGTATTATAGGCTAAGTGTAAAGTTAGGAAAGAGAATTTTCTGACTTATTTTTTATCAAATATAACTTGATAATTTCTCTCTCTTGATCTGGAACAAATAAAAATAAAAGCCCTACCCTTTGATAGAGCTTTTTAAGTGATTTGAGTACTGTATAATAAATTAGAATTTATAAGCAACACCAACACGAAAATCATTGGTTTGATAATCAATTTCTAGTTTATCCTTAGCGAATTTCTGTTTACCAAAATTTGAATAACGATATTCCGCACGTAAGATAACATTATCAACCATTGCAAAATCAACACCACCACCAAGAGTATAACCTACCATCATTTTTGTATCTGATACGCTAGAAGAACGTATTTCTCTACCAAATATTTCAATTGATCGTGAATAGGTATTTTGAAGCTGTGTATAAGCAATACCACCAGCGATATAAGGCAAAATACGATCAGCTGCAAAACCTATACGTACCCGTGTAGCACCAGACCATTTTTGTTTTAAAGTGTTACTATCAGTTTTTTTGATAGATCCCACCAGTTCATCTTCATCTACTGACTCCACTTCTCTTACATGCCGCCGCCTTACAGGCGAAGATTCTCTATCAGATCTTAAAATTGGAAAATCACTTACTTCTGGTTGTGAACGTTGCTGTCTCTGGAGTTCCTCTGAAGAGTTTCGCGCACTCCTCTTTTGTCTCAAATTACTCCCCAATCCTGATGTGGTGGATAAGTGTTGTTGTGAGGATGAGCGGGAGGAATGTGATTCTCTCATAAGAGTTTGGCTAGAATATAGCTCTTGTTGAGGGAGGTGATTATCTTCATGTTGTATCCGCTGTGGTGAAAGTACACGTTTTAGATTTATTGTTCTTTCCCTTCTTTCATTTAATTCTCTCTCTTCCGTTTCTCCTGGCTTTTCTGGTAGCTCTGGTTTTTCAAATTGCCCTTTAGCAACAATTTTTGTATCCTGTTTATTGGACCAAACTATATCCGTATCAACACCTAGAACAAGGCTATTTCCTAGATCGACATTGGCTCCTGCATAAAGACCACCCATGAAACCAGAAAGTTGAGGTAATTTATCTTTTTCAACAGGAGTCCATTCTCTCGTGCCGGTCTCTTTTTTAGCGTATACACTGATGCCAGTTTTACCTGAGAAGCCACCAATCTGCCCTCCAAGATAAAAACCATTCCAAGAGAAAGTAGGTGCAGAGATAACTGGTGGAGCATCAGAATTCGGATTCATTTCAACTGGTGGTAAAACTTGTTTTGACATTTTAGCAGGAGGTGAAACGACAGGCCTCGATTCTTGAGGTACTATAATATCTGCTGCTTGTGCTACAGAAGCTGTAAATAGAGTGATAATAGATGTGCTAATTAAACATTTTGTGTTCATAAGTTACTCCGAAGATAATGTTGAGAACCACATAATGATACATTTATCTCCATTACAGAATCTTTTCAAAAAGAGCTATAATAAAAATGACACAATCATAAAAAAATATATTCTATAGTATCTTAAACAATTAATTGTGATTATAAGTCGGGAGATTAAGATTGACTGCTAGCTTTTAGCAGGTGTGGATTACTAGTGTAGATTAGCTTAAGAAATGCGTGAGGAGATTTTCTATATGCTTGGGAAGTATTTAAAATTAAAGACTAATAAAGATAGGATTTAAGATATTGATTTTATAGTAGAAAAAGAAAAATGGATCACAAAATTTACAAATTTATAAAAATATTGTAACAGATAGAATATGAGATGGGGGAGTTAATATATAAATTATTAAGAAGAAAGCTTTTTTGTTTAATTTAAATTAGATATGAAAGGTGCTTTATGAATAAAGTCTTTTTTCCCTTATTAGCATTACTCATGCTTTTATATTCTAGCATTTTTGCTTTAGCTGCATCAACTCAAGTAACAATCTATAGGCTGGAAGAAAATGATGTAAAGAAGTCTATTGGTAAGGTTACAATTCAAGAAAATGAATATGGTTTGATTTTTATACCAGATTTATCTTCATTACCAGAAGGTTTTCATGGTTTTCACGTACATATGTATCCTTCATGTGATACGAAAGATGGTGTGATTGGTGGCGCTGCAGGAGGGCACTATGATCCACAAAACACTAATAAACATCTTGGACCTTACAATATAAATGGCCATCTTGGTGATTTGCCTATGCTTTATGTTGATGCACAAGGCCGGGCAACCATGAGTGTTCTTGCTCCACGTATAAAAAAACTTATTGAAATTAGAAATCGTTCGTTAATGATTCATGTAGGAGAAGACACTTTCTCGCCATTGGGTGGTGGTGGTGCGCGTTTTGCGTGTGGTGTTATAAAATAAATTCAAAATGTTCTTTTGTTTACTTTAGCTTTCTACCATATTTTTTCTAAAGAGATATAGGTGAAATTATAAAGATGGCATTTCGTTTATTATCTTTCAAAAGATAAATTAAGGGAGAAAATGCCATCTTCTTTTATGTTTTTTAGTACCATCCGGTAGCAACTTGTGCTTCTTCTGACATACAATCAGGTGTCCATGGTGGATCAAATGTCATAATCACCTCAACGTATGAAACACCTTCAACTGCATTTACAGCATTTTCTACCCATCCCGGCATTTCACCTGCTACAGGGCAACCAGGTGCAGTAAGTGTCATTTCAATTTTTACTGAACGATCATCTTCAATATCGACGCGATAAATTAGTCCTAAGTCGTAGATATTAGCAGGTATTTCTGGATCATAAATCGTTTTAAGAGCAGAGACGATATCATTTGTCATACGCTCAATTTCAGCTTTTGGAATTGTTGATATACAAGTTTTCTCTTTTTCGTCTTGTATGTCAACAGATTCAGTAAAGTGACATGATTCAATTGGTTTAACCATTAAAAAATTTCCTCGCTTTTTCCAATGCTTCAACTAATTGATCAATATCTTCATGATTATTATACATAGCTAATGATGCACGACAAGTAGATGTTAAACCAAAATGCTGTAATAAAGGTTGCGCACAATGTGTTCCTGCACGTATGGCAACCCCCTGCCGATCAATAAACATCGCAATATCATGTGCATGAATACCTTCAATTTGAAAAGATATAATAGCGCCCTTATTGGGAGAACGACCATAAATATGTAATGATTTGATGTTTTCAAGTCTTTTGTGTGCGTATGTTGAAAGTGCCATTTCATGCGCGTAAATAGTGTCTCTACCTTTCTGTTGTATATAATCAATGGCAGCTGCTAATCCAATAGCTTCAACTATAGGAGGAGTGCCAGCTTCAAAACGATATGGAGGACTATTGTAAGAAACCTTATCAACTGTCACTTCGTTAATCATTTCCCCTCCTCCCTGAAAAGGATGCATTTCTTCTAGCCGACATTTTTTGCCATAAAGAACACCGATACCCGTAGGGCCATAAATCTTATGACCAGTAAAAACATACCAATCACAATCAAGATCTTGCATATCGACCGTTAGATGTACAGCCCCTTGAGAACCATCAATAAGGATAGGAATAGAATTTTGGTGTGCTAGCTTAACTATTTCTTTGATAGGAGGAACAGTTCCTAATATATTGGACATATGCGTAATTGCAACAAGGCGCGTTCTATCACTTAAAGCTTTTTGGAAGTTTTCAATATGTAAAATACCATTTTCATCGACTGGCACAAAAATAAGTTTAACACCTTTTTGTTCACGGATAAAATGCCAAGGAATAATATTTGAGTGATGTTCCATAATTGTGAGAACAATCTCATCGCCTTCACTCAATTTAGGCATACCCCAGCCGTAAGCTACAGTATTAATAGCCTCTGTGGCGCTTTTCGTAAAAACAATTTCTTGAGCTGATTGAGCATTTAAAAAAGTACGAACTGTTTCACGAGCATCTTCATAAGATTGTGTTATCGTATTTGATAAAAAATGCATTCCTCGATGCACATTGGCGTAATGGCATTGATAGATATTATTCATTGCATTAAGAACTGATTGAGGTTTTTGAGTAGATGCTCCACTATCCAAATAAGCCAGTCGCTTACCATAAATGTCACGTTGTAAAATAGGAAAATCACACCGAATTGCCTCTACATTATAATCCAATGTTTGTCCGTGATTTTCCATTTTTGTGCCTTAAATATTCTTTTTTAACCACTCACCAATGATATCATCCAAAATAACTCGAATATTATCTTGCTTAATTTCATCAATTAATTCAGAAACGAATCCTTTAACTAAAAGTTCGCGAGCAATTTTAAGAGGGATACCACGTGCCATTAGGTAAAAAAGATATTCATGATTAATTTTAGCAACTGTCGCACCGTGACCACATGCAACATTATCAGCAAAAATTTCTAGTTCAGGCTTTGCATTAAATTCTGCATCATCAGAAAGAATAAGGCTATTGCAAGCCATGCGTGCATCTGTATTTTGGGCTTTTTGTGCAACATGTATCATTCCTTGGAAAGCACCATGCGCCTTATCTGTGACAACATTACGTATAATTTCTGTAGAAGTTGATTTTTCTTCAATATGACGAACAGTCATTGTAAGATCGCTGTGCGTTTGTTCTGATAATAAATTCATTGCCCGTAGTTGAAAATTAGATTCTTGTCCTTGCAATTCAATATCAATTTCTTGGCGATTAAGTTGGCTACCTATATTAATCACGTAAAGCATTAATTGAGCATTTTTATCAAGCACTGCACGAAATTGACTAAATTGTGTAGAATCAAAACCTCGATCTCGGATAAGAATCCACGCAACATTACTATGTGCTGCAACATGTAATGAAAATATCGAGCTGACGAAAGTATCTTTATTGCCACCAATTTGACGCTCAATAATCATAGCTTGGCTATTTTTGCCAATTTTAATCTTTGAAAAAGTATGTGACTGTCCATCCATTTGAATATTTTGTAATTCAATTGGATTATTTAATTTTGTATTTTCAGGAATCTGAAAAAGCCAACCATCTGTGACAAAAGCCGTATTTAATTGTGCAATAAAATCTTTATCTGTCGTGACTTGATTTATTTTTGCACGATTTTCTTTCAATGCATCTGCAAGACTTTCTACTGTGACACCTGCTATTTTTGATGGCGTACGTATTTTGCCATTTTCAATAGAAAAGACAACATTTTCTGAAAGTAATGCATCAATCAGTTGTTCATTGTTTATTTCTGAAAAGTCACTAATAGATTTTAATAAAGTACGCAAATTAGTATAATGCCAATTTTCAATTTTACGGGAAGGAAGCCCTATTTTTTGAAATAATTCAATGGCCTGCTTACGTATTGCTTGTACTGCCCTGTTGCCAGGTAAATGATCAATACGCTGGATAAACTTATTGATAATATCTTGTTCGACAGCTATCAATTTTTGCTGTACGTTCATACTCATATTCAATGGCCTCAAGCTGTTTTACTGATGATGTCAGCATATCCATTTTGTTCTAGATAAAGCGCTAGTGTTTTATCTCCACTTTTAATAATGCGACCTTGATAAAGGACATGTACTGTATCTGGAACAATATAATCAAGCAAACGCTGATAGTGAGTAATGACCAAAAATGAGCGCTCTAAATTGCGAAATTTATTAACGCCATTAGCAACAATTTTTAGCGCGTCAATATCTAAGCCAGAATCTGTTTCATCTAGAATACAAAGAGTAGGTTCAAGCAAAGCCATTTGAAGAATTTCAGCTCGCTTTTTTTCTCCACCAGAAAAGCCAACGTTCAATGGGCGCTTGAGCATGGCCATATCTATTTCAAGTTTAGAGGCAATTTCTTTTATGCGCTTGATAAATTCAGGAATTTTAAGTTCTTCATCACCACGAGCTTTACGCTGAGAGTTTATTGCAACTTTTAAAAATTCCATTGTTGCAACACCAGGTATTTCCATTGGATATTGGAATGCCAAAAAAATGCCATATACTGCACGTTCTGCTGGGTCCATTTCTAAAATAGATTGCCCATTATAAAGAATATCGCCTTCTGTCACTTCATAGTCATTATGGCCAGCAAGCACATAAGATAAAGTAGATTTTCCTGCTCCATTTTGCCCCATAATGGCTGCAACTTCACCGTTTTGAACAGTTAGGTTTAAACCGCGAATAATTTCTGTATTGGTTCCAACAATACGGGCATGTAAATTTTTTATTTCTAACATAACTTAATCCTGGTCTTGCTGTTTTATAATCTAATCCATCAATTTTACCAAATGCACAAATTAGCCTACACTACCTTCAAGGCTGATAGCGATGAGTTTTTGCGCTTCAACAGCAAACTCCATTGGAAGTTTTTGAATGACTTCTTTTACAAAACCATTAACAATTAATGCGATAGCTTCTTCTTCAAGAATTCCCCTCTGCATAACGTAAAAAAGCTGATCATCAGAAATTTTAGATGTTGTTGCTTCATGTTCAAGTTGAGCTGTTGCATTTTTTGCTTCAATATAAGGGACTGTATGAGCACCACAGTTGTTTCCAATTAGTAAGCTATCACATTGAGTAAAATTACGTGCATTTTTTGCTTTTCTATGCGCAGTAACTTGGCCCCGGTAAGTATTATTTGAAAAACCGGCAGAGATGCCTTTAGAGATAATACGACTTGATGTATTTTGGCCCAAATGGATCATTTTAGTACCGGAATCGATTTGTTGATGACCATTTGCAACAGCAATAGAATAGAATTCTCCACGTGAATTGTCACCACGTAACAAACAAGACGGATATTTCCAAGTAATTGCGGAACCAGTCTCAACCTGTGTCCATGAAATTTTGGAATTGTCTTCCCGACAATCTCCACGTTTAGTTACAAAGTTGTAAATACCCCCCTTCCCTTCTTTATCACCAGGGTACCAATTTTGTACTGTAGAATATTTAATTTCCGCATTTTTAAGTGCAACAAGTTCAACAACAGCAGCGTGAAGTTGATTTTCGTCGCGTTGAGGTGCTGTACATCCTTCAAGATAAGAAACATAGGAATCTTCATCTGCAATAATCAATGTTCGTTCAAATTGGCCTGTATTGCGTTCATTAATCCTAAAATAGGTTGAAAGTTCCATAGGGCAACGAACCCCTTTAGGAATGTAAACAAATGAACCATCTGTGAAGACAGCAGAATTTAAAGCAGCATAATAATTATCACCAGTTGGCACAACTGTCCCTAAATATTCTTTAATAAAGGTAGGATGTTCAATAATTGCTTCTGAAATAGAACAAAAAATAACACCGGCACGTGCTAATTCTTTTTTAAATGTCGTCACAATAGAAACGGAGTCAAAGACTGCATCAACGGCCACTTGTCCTGATCCGTAAGTATTGTCATTAAGAGGAGAGCGATCAGCTTGTTTTCTTACTCCTGCCAAGATTTCCTGTTCTTTGAGAGGAATACCAAGCTTTTCGTACGTTGCTAATAACTCAGGATCAACTTCATCTAAAGATTTTGGTCCTGTATGATTTTTAGGAGCAGCGTAATAATAAAATTCTTGAAAATTAATTTTTGGATATTCAATACGCGCCCAATGAGGCTCTTCCATTGCAATCCAGCGATGAAAAGCTTGTAAACGCCATGTCAGCATCCATTCAGGTTCATGTTTTTTTGCAGAAATAAATCGAATAATATTTTCATTTAAGCCTTTTGGTGCTTTATCTGTTTTAATGTTGGTTTTAAAGCCATATTTATATTGGTCAACGTCTATCTCACGTACCTGGCGTATCGTCTCTTGTACTGCCGGCATCAATTTTCTCCATTCTTGCCGGCGTCAAGGACCGGTGATTAAAGATTTTATTTTTACACGACTAAAGTGAGCACTTCAGTCTTTAGGTTATATGCAAAAGAGGAAAATTTCAATCAAGCTTTAAAATTAGCTTTAGTTTTTTTTAATGACAAATTTTAATTTTTACTATTACTTATTATTTGAGAAAAAACCAATAAAAAATCATCAATGTCTTGAGAAGTTGTGCAGCGTCCTGTGGAAACACGAATTGCACCGTTAGGAATATGGTGCCCCATTGCTTCTAAGATTTTACTTTGTTTGACTTTCCCTGAAGAACAAGCAGAACCTGCTGATACAGCAAATCCTGCCAAATCAAAACTAATTTGCATTGTTTCTGCTTTTATATTTTGTACAGAAAAATAAGTGGTATTAGGCAAACGTTGAACGTGTTTACCAAAAATCTTAACATCATTACTAATTTGTTGGAGACCATTTTCTAATTTATCACGTAAATAAAGTAGTTTTTCTATCTCTTCTTGTGTAAAGGGATCGCTCATTGCGGCTCCAAAAGAAGCAACAAGCGGTAACGCTTCTGTTCCACCACGCAGTCCTTTTTCTTGTCCACCAGCAATAATAAGGGGTTGAGGCATGAGAAGGTTTCCGCATGAAACAAAAGCACCAATCCCTTTAGGTCCACCGATCTTATGGGCTGATAGTATAAAAAAATCACCACCGAACTGATTGATTTCAATAGGATTTTTATCCACATATTGCACCAAATCAACGATAAGAATACCTCCAGCATTTCGGACAATAGCAGCTATTTCTTTCATTTTTTGAACAACACCAGTTTCACCATTAGCTGCTTGAATAGCAACAAGGGGTAAACCTTTTGTATTATCGTGAGAAGCCAATAAAAATTTTAAATTGTCCTGTTGAATTAAACCATTGTGATCAACTGCAACTACACTGATCAATTCTTTAGAAAAACGCCCCCCTTGCGCAATAGATGGATGTTCACTTGCACCAATATAAAGGTGAGAAAATTGAACTTTAGAATACCCCATGTTATAAAAAGGGGTTAATAATGTCATCGCTGCTTCACTTGCACCAGATGTGAATATGATGTGATTTGGGTTTGCATGAAGTCTACTGGCAATTTGCCGACGTGCTTTTTGCAATAAAGCTTTAGCAGCGCGACCTTCTGCATGAACAGATGATGGATTACCAAATATTTCTAAAGATTCAAGTAATGCTATTTGCGCTTTTTTTGTGAGCGGTGTTGTTGCATTATGATCAAAATACCGGCGTTTTACGGCCATTTTAAATTCCAACTATTAATTTTATCAATTGATTTTAAGAAAAATAATGCAATTTTCTTGAAAAATGCACCTAAAACAGAATATCTAACGATTAATGAAGTAAAATCATATAAATAAATTTTATGTTGAAAATTAATCAAGGTCAATGAGAGCCTCTTTAAACTTAAGGAGCAGTAAATGCCAGAAATCATTTTTAACGGTCCTGCAGGTCGTCTTGAAGGGCGTTATCAACCTTCGCAACAAAAAAATGCACCAATTGCAATTATTCTGCATCCTCATCCTCAATTTGGTGGAACAATGAATAATAAAATCGTTTATGATTTATTTTATATGTTTCAACAGCGCGGATTTATTACTTTACGTTTCAATTTTCGTGGTATTGGTCGAAGCCAAGGTGAGTTTGATTATGGAACGGGAGAGCTTTCAGATGCTGCTGCGGCACTTGATTGGGTGCAAACACAACACCCTGATTCCAAAAATTGTTGGGTAGCGGGATATTCGTTTGGTGCGTGGATTGGTATGCAACTTTTAATGCGTCGACCAGAAATTGAGAGCTTTATATCCGTTGCTCCTCAACCTAATATTTATGATTTTTCATTTCTTGCCCCTTGTCCTTCTTCTGGTCTTATAATTCATGGTGATATCGATAAAGTTGCTCCTCCAAAAGATGTTCAAGCTCTTGTAGATAAACTGAAGACACAAAAAAGTATTACTATTACACAAGAAACACTAGAAGGTGCTAACCACTTTTTTAGTGGATGTCATAAAGAGCTTATTGAACGATGCTCACAATATTTAGACAATCATCTTACGGACGAGTTGTCAGGTTGTTCACGTGAAATATTGGCACTTTCTTGAAAATGTTAAAAAAGATCATTCTAATGGCTAAACAACGTATCATAAGAAGTATTTTGAATTTTTAGTGTATTTTTATAAATATAAAATTATGTTTTGCAATTAATAGTACGAACATCATCAATTGTTAAACAAAGTATAGCAATGTCATTTTTTGAAATTTTTTTCATGCATTTTTTATAGCTAACATTTTTAGTTCTCTTGTGAATTACGTACTATGTATTATGATAAAGATAGTGATGAGCTTTTCAGCTATAGAAGCGATAGAAGCGGATGTAATGTTTATTAGGAAAGAAATCCATGTTTGCTTTTAAATCCGAGTTTTTACATATTATGAGCGAACGTGGTTTTATCCATCAAATTTCCGATGAAAAAGGCTTAGATGATCTTTTTTCAAAAGAGATTGTGACTGCTTATATTGGATTTGATCCCACTGCTTTAAGTCTTCATGCCGGAAGTCTTCTTCAAATTATGATGCTTCATTGGCTGCAAAAGACAGGTCATCGTCCCATTGTTTTAATGGGGGGTGGAACAGGTATAATCGGTGATCCCTCTTTTAAAGATGAAACGCGACGTCTTTTAACACAAGATGATATTGCTAAAAATATCGTTGGCATTGAGAAAGTTTTTGCTAATTATTTGACATTTGGTGATGGAAAAACTGGTGCGTGCATTGTCAATAATGCTGAATGGTTGTGCGATTTAAAGTACCTAGAATTTTTGCGCGATATAGGAAAACATTTTTCAGTCAACCGTATGTTATCATTTGATTCTGTTAAACTCAGACTTGAACGTGAGAATTTTTTGTCATTCCTCGAATTTAACTATATGATTTTGCAAGCGTATGATTTTGTTGAACTTAATAAGCGTTATGGATTGCGTGTGCAAATGGGTGGTTCAGATCAATGGGGTAATATCATTAACGGCATTGAATTAGGACATCGCTTGGGAGCACCGCAGTTATATGCATTAACCTCACCCCTACTTACAACTTCTTCTGGTGTAAAGATGGGTAAGTCATTAAATGGTGCAATATGGCTTAATTCAGATATGCTTTCGCCTTATCAATTTTGGCAATATTGGCGCAATACAGAGGATGCTGATGTTATACCGTTTTTAAAATTGTATACGACATTGCCAATGAATGAAATTGCCAGACTTTCCATGTTACAAGGTAGCGAAATTAATGAAGCAAAAAAGATTCTTGCGACAGAAATTACAGCCATGTTACATGGGCAAGCTCTTGCCAATGCAGCTGCAGAAACCGCACGTAAGACTTTTGAAGAAAGAATACTTGCAGATAATCTTCCAACTATTAAAGTCAGTGCTACAGAATTGAAAATAGGCACTGGGTTGCTTTCTCTTTTAGTACAAACAGGATTAGCTAAATCCAATAGTGAGGCACGCCGACATGTTCAAGGTGGTGGTGTACGTGTGAATGATAAAATTGTTGAAGATGAAACGCGTCTTATTGTGGACAATGATGTTAACGCGACAGGAATGATTAAGCTTTCCTTTGGTAAGAAGAAACATGTTTTAGTTAAGCCGCTATAGGCTGTCTCTAGATTCTTAATCTCTTTTTGTAATCTCTTATATTGAACAAATTCTTGTAATTCATTTTATTATTTCAATTATAATATAATAACACTATCGTGTATAATTATAGAGTTACTTTGTTATGTAATGTAGGATTTGATACTTGTGTAAAAAAGAAAGAAAGCGCAATGACAAGACCAACAAAAGGTGATATCGCCCCAGATTTTGACTTGCCACGTGATGGTGGAGGGCAGTTATGTCTTTCTGATTTTCGAGGCAAACCAGTTGTCTTATATTTTTATCCAAAAGATGATACAAGTGGGTGTACAAGTGAAGCAATTGATTTTACGCGATTAAAAATAGAATTTGATAAAATAGGGGTTATCATTATTGGAATGTCTCCAGATAATGTTGGCAAACATGATAAATTCAAAGCAAAACATGGACTTGATATCATCCTTGTTTCAGATGAGCAAAAGGTTGCACTTGAAGCTTACGGTGTTTGGGTTGAAAAGAGCATGTATGGACGCAAATATATGGGTGTCGAACGGAGCACCTTTCTCATTGATTCAACAGGAAAAATAGCAGAAGAATGGCGTAAAGTTAATGTACCTGGACATGCCGAAAATGTTTTAATCGCCGCACGTACATTGTGTAATAATGATTGCTAATTGAGCTAACATTTTTGATAAGAGTTCAATATTATTATTCTGAATTTAATTCAGTTTTATCAATTAATGATTTGATATGTAGATTAAAAATTAAAAGATTGAGTAATAATGCCAAGTAAAATTTAAATATGATGGACTTGGATCATTACTCAGTTTTTTCAATTATGGGTTCTTTTTTGTAAATCCGTTGAGCAAGCGCTGCTTCTATAAACATATCTAAATTACCATTAAGGACAGTTTGTGGATCAGTATTTTCAATACCTGTACGTAAATCTTTAACAAGCTGATAGGGTTGAAGAACATAAGATCTAATTTGATGCCCCCATCCAATTTCCGTTTTAGAAGCTTCAATAGCATTGTTTTCTGCTTCACGCTTTTTAAGTTCTTCCTCGTAGAGACGTGCGCGCAACATAGACCAAGCTGTTGCCCTATTTTTATGCTGAGAACGCTCTATTTGACATTGAACAACAATACCCGTTTTTATGTGAGTAATACGGACCGCAGAATCTGTTGTATTGACATGTTGTCCTCCAGCTCCTGATGCACGGTAGGTATCAATACGAATATCTGACTCTGAGATATCAATTTCAATATTATCATCAACAACGGAATAAACCCAAACACTTGCAAAAGAAGTATGACGTCTTGCATTCGAATCAAAAGGTGAAATACGTACCAGGCGATGAACACCTGATTCTGTTTTTAACATACCATAAGCATTATGCCCTTTTACAAGAATCGTAGCTGATTTTATACCAGCTTCTTCTCCATCATGAATTTCTAATACCTCAACTTTCATTTTATGCTGTTCAGCCCAGCGGATATACATGCGTAAAAGCATAGAAGCCCAATCTTGGCTTTCTGTCCCCCCTGCTCCAGCATGAATCTCTAAATAAGTATCATTTGAATCTGCTTCTCCTGAAAGAAGAAGATCAATTTGTCGTTTATCTATCTCACTTTTAAGTTTACGTATTGTATTTTCTGCATCAGTGATAATTTCTTCATCACTTTCCTCTTCACCCATTGCGATTAATTCAATACATTCCTCAAGTGTTTGCGTAAATAATTGAATATCATTTATTGAATCTTCAAGACATTGACGCTCACGCATCATATTTTGTGCTTGCTGTGTATCATTCCAAAGTGACGGATTTTCAGCTTTTTGATTAAGATATTCGAGACGTTTTAATGACTGATCCCAGTCAAAGATGCCTCCTTAGCAATTTAATAGCTTGTTGGATTTCATCAACTAATGACTCTATTTCTACTCGCACAATTAAACCCCTTCGTTTTTAATTTTAATATTTTTTGTTACAAACGATTCTTTTGTTTTATACCCATTATATAGTTGTAAGAATGGATATTACGTTCTCATAAATTTGTTTGATTATAATTGCAGCATAGAAATAATTGAACATTATTCATATATATCTACCATAAAAAAATATTTTCAATTAATATAACCCACCAGAACCATTTTGAAGAGCTTTATTAACCTGCGGAGAAGTAGTTACTGTGGGAACACCTTCTTGGAAAGAATTGGTTTCACCAATGACTTGATATACATCAGCAGGCCCAGTTCCTGGTTTGAACGCTTCAAAAATAACATCATTATCATCAGCTTTAGCGAGCATACCAGTTTTACGATTAATTTTCATTAAAATCATACCCTTTGGTATCTTAAATGGTACATTTGGTTTGTCTTTCAGAGCAGCTTGCATAAACTCACCAAAAATAGGTGCTCCCAATGAACTTCCCGTTCCAGTGCGTCCTAATGAAGCTGGTTGATCATAACCAATGAAAACACCAACCACAAGATCAGGTGTAAATCCTATAAACCAAGCATCTTTCGATTCATTAGTTGTACCTGTTTTTCCAGCAATATGCCGATTAAGATAACGCAAACGTGCAGCAGTTCCACGCTGGACAACCCCTTCCATCATTGATGTAATTTGATAAGCTGTCATAGGATCAAGAACTTGTTCTCGTTTGTCAATTAATGTTGGTTCAATTTGATTATTCCATGATTGAACATTACAATTTTCACAAAGACGATCATCATGATGGTAAATAGTTCTTCCATAACGGTCTTGAATTCGATCTATAAAAGAAGGTTTAATCGAATGTCCTCCATTTGCAATAACTGAATAAGCTGTTACCATCCGTAAAACTGTAGTTTCGTCAGCTCCTAAAGCCATGGAAAGATAAGGCGGCAATTTATCTGTAATTCCAAAACGTTCTGCATATTCAGCTACCAATGACATTCCCATATGATGAGCAAGCCGTACGGTCATAAGGTTACGAGAATGTTCAATGCCGTAACGCAATGTTGAAGGCCCTGCAAAAGTACCACCATAATTTTTGGGTTGCCAAATTTGACCATTACCTTGAAAAATTTCAACAGGACCATCTAAGACTACTGATGCTGGTGTATACCCATTATCTAGCGCTGCTGCATAAACAAAGGGTTTAAACGCAGAACCAGATTGGCGATAAGCTTGTGTTGCACGATTAAATTCAGATTCAGCGAAAGAAAAACCTCCAACCATTGCAAGAACGCGCCCTGTATGAGGCTCCATAGCTATAATCGCACCTTCAATCTTTGGTATTTGTTGCAAACGATAAATGTTGTTTGTATTTGGTATTTTTTCAACGAAAATGACATCACCAACATGTAGAACATCTGATAAATCATGAGCAGTTGTTCGATGGTTATTTTCACCAATAACGTTCAATGCCCATTTTGATTGTTCTATAGATAATGCAGCAATTATCCGCTCTTTTGATAGTAAACCTGAATTTTCACGCTGTGGTTGCAAACCAATTTCTACTTTATCAGCATTAGAAGACAAAACGACTGCTAAATTCCATTCAGGAACATCGCTTAGTCCAGTGATATTTGCAAGCTCTATACCCCAATCATTTGTAACATCGATATGTTTATAAGCTCCACGCCATCCTTGCGAATGGTCAAATTTAATTAAACCATCTTGCAAGGAACGCCGCGCAATAAGCTGTAAATGCGGATCAAGTGTTGTACGAACTGAAAGACCACCTTCATAAAGTGTTGTAGCCCCATAGTGATGCATTAAATAACGACGTACCTCTTCAGTAAAATAATCAGCAGCAAAAACATAACTATCGCTGCCACGTACTTTTACTCCCAAAGGTCTTTCTTTAGCCTGTTTACCTTGCTCTGGTGTTATATATTTATTTGCCACCATCCGATCTATAACCCAATTACGCCGTTCAATAGCACGTTGTGTATTTTTAAATGGATCATAATTTCCTGGCCCCTTAGGAAGAGCAGCTAGATAAGCACATTCTTCTAAAGTAAGTTCATGGACAGATTTATTAAAGTAAGTCAATGAAGCTGCTGCGACACCATAGGTACCACGACCAAGATAAATTTCATTAAGATAAAGCTCAAGAATATGATCTTTTGAGTAAGTCTTCTCAATACGTATCGCAAGAATACCTTCTTTTAACTTACGTTCAAGTGTTGCTTCTGAATTTAAAAGGAAATTTTTAGCAACTTGTTGTGTAATGGTTGATGCCCCTTCTAGGCGTCTACCAGAACCAATATTAATAATATTGTTGATTAAAGCTCTAAAAAGACCTTCAGGATCTAAACCAAAATGGTGATAAAAATTTTTATCTTCAGCTGAAATAAAAGCTTCTTTAAGAAGATTTGGAATTGATTCGATTGGTAAATAGAGACGATGTTTCGTGGCAAATTCTGCCATAAGACTACCATCAGCTGCATGAACACGCGTCATCACAGGTGGTTCATACAACGAAAGAACTTCATAATCAGGAAGCTCGTTAGCTTGACTACTCGTTATTGCTGCCCATACCATAACTTCAAAAATTCCAAGAGCTACGAAGGGACTAAGCAGATATCTAAAAAAAATCATCATTGAAACGAATATCGCTTTCTTTAAAATTAATCAAAAGAAACATATTTTATTCTTATCATGAATAGGTGTTATTAAATTGAAACAAATGCAAGATTATTTTCTATTATTTTATTATCAGAATTTAATATCATACTCTACTTTTTCAAATATTTAAGGAAATTGCATAATTTTTTTCCGATATTGGGCAAATTGACGAATAGAATGAGCAAGGGAACCAACTATTTGATTTCGCCATTGAGAATTATTTAATAATTTTTCATCTTCTTTATTAGATAAATAACCTACTTCTATCAACACAGAAGGTATATCTGGAGCTTTTAAAACTTGAAAATCAGCGTATCTATGAGGATTTTTGATCAGATTAATATTACTCTTTGATAAATTTAAAATAATACGATCAGCAAAATTAAGCGAAAGTATATGAGTTTCGCGTTTAGCGAGATCTATCAAAATATCTGTAACTTCATGTGATTCTTCTGCGGACAATCCACCAAGGAGATCTGCATTATTTTCAATTTCAGCTAAAGTTTTTGCGATCGCATCAGATGCTTTATCAGATAAAGTGTAAATTGTAGCGCCACGAAGAGAAGGAATATTAATACTATCTGCGTGAATAGATATAAAAAGATCAGCATTAAAATTTTGTGCTTTTTTAATTCTTTCGCTTAATCTTAAAAAGATATCAGAATTGCGTGTTAAAGTCACATTGATATAAGGGTCTTTTTCTAATTCATCTTGCAATGCACGCGCAAAAGCTAGTGTTATATTTTTTTCTAAAATTCCAGTAATACCTTGTGCACCACTGTCAATTCCACCATGACCAGGATCAAGTACAACATGAAAACAATGCTTTCGATTGAATTGTTTTTTTGTGTTTTGGTTGGCTTTTTGTTGTTTTATCAAAATTTCATTAGATTTTTTCTGTGTATTTTGAGTAATATCAATCAGCAGCTGCCATAAACCATTATCTAATTTTTGCACTGTACTGTTTTCAATAATAAAAGTATTTTTGCTTGTCAAAATGATGTGTGAGGCTTGTGTATCAGAAAAACTATAATGCACATTGGATAGCATGTTTGATAATATATTCTGTTTGTTTGGAGACAGATTTTGCGCTGAAAAATCAGCTAGAGGTAAATTGATAACTAAACGTGAGGGACTATCTAAAATTTGTAAATGAAAATTTGGTTCGGTATTAAAAACTGCAATAATACGTGTAGATGTATTATCACCAATAGTCCGCAGGTTAATAAGTTTTAATGTATCCGCACCTTGAATGTGTGTTTGAAATGTCAAAAAAAAGAATAAACAGCATATAAAATACCAAATAATATTCCAATAAACTTCTTTCAGTATTCTGATGGGGAATTGTTTAATCATTTAAGAAAAATACTTTATTTCTATATTAATTAAATGGTTTTATCGTGTAAAATTGCTACCGTAAATATAGGTTATATTATTTAAATAAATGCTGAATCTTTTAATCACAAATATTAAAAATAAATCAAACTAAGAGAATAGTGCATTTAATTTAACAGTGCGTATTTATAGTTGTGACTTGCCAAAAGCATGATATCAACATAAAAGAATATTTACGCTTCTTAAGCGATACAACCATCTACTATTGACTTAAATTATCAATAATTTTGTTAAGTTATCTTTGAAGGTTTATCGCATATTATAGTGCGTTTAGGCTTTTTATAGGTGATAAATTTTTATGCCTTAAAAAGCAGAATTTTGTTATTTTAAATTCACTGGTTTGGATATCCGAACTGTTTTTGAAATTGTTTTGCCGGAGACTTATAAAAACGTGAGTCATACAAAACAGATAGAGCTTATGATTATAAATATTGCAAACACTGTAATGTGTTTGCGAACAAAAAGCCATTATGTTATGTCGGCACTCCCCTTTTATGGCAGACAGCCTTTTATATTTGCAAATAATGATACTGTTTGTTTAGATAAAATTGTGCGTGTCACCTTTAGGATTTTAACTTATGTCAAACAAAATGCTTATCGATGCCTCTCACCCGGAGGAAACACGTGTTGTTGTTGTCCACGGCAACAAAATTGAAGAACTTGACTTTGAGTCAGAGCATAAAAAACAGCTTAAGGGAAATATTTATCTCGCACGTATCACACGTGTTGAGCCGTCACTTCAAGCAGCTTTTGTAGAATATGGTGGCAATCGCCATGGTTTTTTAGCATTTTCAGAAATTCATCCTGATTATTACCAGATTCCTATTGCTGATCGTCTTGCTCTTCTTGAAGAAGAAGAAAAAGCTGCTATTGATGAAAATCAAGCAGAGGATCTTGTTGAGGAAATAAAACAAAATAAAAAAGGTTCAAGAAAAACAAAAAAAGATAAGAATCTTAGTGTTCTTGCTATGGATAGCGAAAACAATATTATATCCGAACCAATGGCAAGTGATGATAGAGAAGAAGTACTTGATGAAAATGCTTTCAACGATGATATTGAAATGGTCGGTGCGGAAGATGCTCTTGAAGAACTTCCTACTTATCAGCGTAAACCGATACGTCAATATAAAATTCAAGAAGTTATCAAACGACGTCAAATTTTATTAGTACAGGTGATTAAAGAAGAGCGTGGCAATAAAGGTGCAGCACTCACAACTTATTTATCATTAGCAGGTCGCTATTCAGTTTTAATGCCAAACACAGCGCGCGGTGGTGGTATTTCACGAAAAATTACTAATATACAAGATCGTAAACGTCTTAAAGAAATTGTAAAAGAATTAGCAGTTCCAAAAGGTATGGGTGTTATTTTACGAACTGCTGGAGCCAATAGAACAAAAGTTGAAATTAAACGTGATTATGAATATCTCATGCGGTTATGGGAAACTGTCCGTACTTTAACACTCAAATCAACTGCACCATATCTAGTTTATGAAGAAGGCAACCTGATAAAACGCTCTATTCGCGATCTTTATAATAAAGACATTAATGAAATTCTCGTGTCTGGTGATAAAGGATATCGTGAAGCTAAAGATTTTATGCGCATGTTGATGCCAAGTCACGCAAAAGTTGTTCAACCTTATCGTGATCCTATACCTATTTTTACGCGTAATAATATTGAAGCTCAACTCGATAAAATGCTGCAACCACAAGTTGCTTTAAAATCTGGTGGTTATCTTGTTATCAATCAGACAGAAGCACTTGTCGCTATCGATGTAAATTCTGGTCGTTCTACCAAAGAACACTCTGTTGAAAAAACAGCTGTACAAACCAATCTTGAAGCTGCTGAAGAAATAGCCCGTCAATTACGTTTACGTGATCTAGCAGGCCTAATAGTAATTGATTTCATTGATATGCTTGAAAATCGTAACATTAAGCTTGTTGAAAAAAAACTGAAAGATTGTTTAAAAAATGATCGTGCTCGTATTCAAGTTGGTCGTATCTCACATTTTGGCCTTATGGAAATGAGTCGTCAACGCATTCGTATATCAGTTCTAGAAAGTACAATGCAGTCCTGCCCTCATTGTGCTGGAACTGGAAATGTACGTTCAGAATCATCAATTGCTTTGCATGTTATGCGTTCAATTGAAAAATATCTTCTTAGTAATTCGCAATATAATATCATTGTGCGCACATCTACAGTGATAGCGCTTTATGTGCTCAATCATAAACGTAGTATTCTTGTTGATTTAGAAACACGCTTTAAGCTTAATATTAGTATTGAAGCAGATGAAAGTGTTGGAGTACAGCATTTAATTATTTCTAAAGGAACAATGGCAGAAAAAAAACACGAGTTTCCATTAGTTATTGAAGATGATAATAAAGAGGAAGCCGAAGACGTAATCTTGATAGAAAATGAATTGCCTCGTGACGAAACCTCTGTTGAAAATAATCGACGGCGTCGACGTAAAGAACATCAAAATGAATTACACGACAGTTCTTCAACATCTTCTCATAAAGATGATATTCAAAATAGTGAGGATACCCGTCGTCGTGGACGTCGTCGTGGACACCGTAGAGGGCGGCGTAATCAAAATAACGGTTTTTATCCATCTCGTGTTCCTTACGCTGAACCAGTCGGAGAATTTGCCAAACAAGCTTTAGAAGAAATTAAAGCAGCGCATCGCCTACACTCTATTCCAGCTGCTGAACCTGTAGGGTTTGATGAACAAATCAGTGATGCAAAACATCATATAAGTGTGCAACAAAATTCAGCTTTAAAATCTAAAAAAAGGCGTAATGTACGTTCCCCAAAAGTATCTCAAGGCCAAAAAAATCTTGAAAATAATAAAAGTGTGACAACATCGACACTTGTTGGAGAAAAAAATACTACCAACTCTGTTCATAAATCTAAAACAAAAAAAATAAATAAACCAACTGGTGAAATAACTGAAGAAATCTCGACAGATACAAAAAAAACAACACTTCAAATACGAAAAAAAGCTGTTATGAAAGAATCGGTTCAAACAACTAAAAAATTAGAAAAAGAACCCGTAACAAAACAAGCTGTCAAACAAGTTTCCACCGGACCTGTTATTACATCTTCAGTACCTGAGGGAGAAAGCAAAACTGGGCGTATTGGATGGTGGAAACGCAAAGTTTTCTCTAAGAGTTAAACAATTAAAAAACGCTATAGAATATTCTATAGCGTTTTTTAGTATAAACAAAGATATAAAAAACTTTCAAAGTCTTTTATATTACTTGTTATTATTTTTTCTGAGCCTTCTCTTGCTCAGCTCGCATACGATCTTCAATTTCTTTTTGCTTTGCTTGAATAGTTTGTTGTAACTTCATTTGTTTTTGTTGAAAAGTTTTTTCATCTATACCAGAACCTGTGTATGCAGCTTTAAATCCGCTAAGAGAAAATTCGATAGGATTAGTATCACCTCTAATATTGGTTGTGGTTACAATCATTTTCGAACCAGATTTCATGGCAGAAATTAACTTATCACTTAAAACATCATTGGCAATACAACTTGTTGGATTACAAACAACGTAAGGAATTTTCATAGAAAAGTCATTTCCGATTTGAATATGAACACCTTCTGGTAAAAGACGATTCGTAGGTACTTGAATACCTATACGTTTTTCATTCTTTTTCCCTTTTACTTCAACTAAATTAACAGCAATCAAAGGTTGACCAGTCTCTGATATAACAGAGTTCATTGTGTTACAAATATCAATATCATTCTGCTTACTGCAAACTTTGTACCAACCTTGAGATAAATTCTCTGCACCTGCTGAAGTATAGGCCATGAGAAGAAAACTAGCGGCTCCAGCCAATACTGAAATAGCAGTATAGGTATTTTTATGCGACATAATTAAGTTAATCCTTTCAGTGTACTTGTATGATGATCCCAATATAAGGATATTAAATTGATTTTTTATCAAATGTATTTGAATTAATCAAAAAAATAACATTTCTTTGTATTTTCCATTATATACAAAGAGAGAAGTAAAATCTAGAGAGAGAAAACAATTAAATAATTAATTAAATTTTTATACAATTTATACAATTTATTTTTTTCTAAATTGCTTTATTTTTTGATAAAATTTATTAATAAAATTGTTTGCATAATAAACAAAACTAAATTTATATAAATTAATTATTATTACGCTATTGTTAAATGCTATTCTACAGTTCGTATTATTTAAAATTTTCTCTTACTTTTATAATTTTTCTTTTGTGCCATAACGTGATAGCAAATGGCATTGCAATGCGTGGAATACCAAAATTACCAGAAAAGTTTGACTGTTTTCCTTACGCTTCTTCCAATGCAAATAATAAAGGTAAAATCACTTATGGTGTTGTTGGAACATTTGATGGATTAAACCCTTTTGTTATTCGTAGTTTTAGAACAACTGCAAGAGGACTTTTTTCTGATGAGCAGTTTTCTGGCCTTGTTTACGAAACAATGATGATACGTTCCCGTGATGAATCTTTTACACTTTACCCTCTTTTGGCAGAAAAAGTTGAATTAAATGACGAACGTACGGAGATTACTTTTTTCTTAAATCCAAAAGCGCGTTTTTCAGATGGAAAGCCCATAACGGTTGAAGATGTTTTATTTACGGTTAACCTTCTTAAAAATAAGGGAAGACCTCCATTTGATAGGTATATGAAGCGTATAGAATCTATCGAAGTAGTTAATAATCACGGTATTAAGATGCGCTTTCCACAATCAAAGGATCGTGAGTTTCCACTTATTTTAGCTGGTGTAATGCCAATATTACCTAAACATGCTATCAATGTTGATGATTTTGAAAAAAACGGCTTAATTAAAATTCCAGGAAGTGGTCCCTATATTATTGAACATACCGATCCTGGTGAACGAATTATCTATAAACGTAATCCCAATTATTGGGGGAAAGATCTTCCCGTTAATAAAGGATTACATAACTTTGATATTATTCAAATCGAATATTTTCGAAATGATACAGCGCACTTTGAAGCTTTTAAAAAAGGCATTGTTGATATTTTTATTGAAGGATCTTCTAATCCAAATCGCTGGCGACTTGCTTATAATTTTCCAGCTGTTCGCGAGGGACGCGTTATCAAAGAATCTTTTTCAAAAGGGACACCTGCAGATATTGTTGGTTTTGTCTTTAATACGCGTCGCACTATTTTTAAAGATAAAAAAGTACGACAAGCATTATCAATGCTTTTCGATTTTGAATGGGTTAATCGCCATCTTTTTAATAATATTTATACCAGAACGGAAGGTTATTGGGCAGGGTCTATACTTTCATCTGTAGGAAAACCAGCAAGCGAAGAAGAAAAGACGCTCTTAGCACCTTATTTTGATGCAGTTCTTCCTGAAGTAATGAATGGAAACTGGCGTCTTCTTAAGACAAATGGTTCGGGTATGGATCGATATGTCATGCAAAAAGCTTGGAAACTTTTGCAAGAATCAGGCTTTACCAGAAAAAACAATAAGGTTTTTGCCCCGAATGGTTTGCCCTTTCAATTTGAGATCATGACTCAATCACTTGATGAAGAAAAGATTGCTCTTGCATTTCAGAGTACGTTATCACGTTTTGGTATTAATATTGAGATAAGAACCGTAGATGATACCCAATATCAAAATCGTTTAAGTACATTTGATTATGATATGATCATTGCAAAATTAAAAAATTCTCTATCACCAGGTAATGAACAAATAAATCGCTGGGGTTCTGCTTCTAAAAATTTGAAAGGAAGTTTTAATTTTGCTGGAACAGCTGATCCTGCCATAGATGCGATGATAACTGCAATGCTCAATGCACGTTCAGATACTCACTTTATTGCGGCAGTGCGTGCTTTAGATAGAGTTCTTATTTCTGGTAGTTATTATATACCGTTATACCACTTGCCTGAACAACGAGTAGCACGTTGGTCATATATTAAACACCCTATTTATACATCCTTATATGGATATTATCTTCCAACTTGGTGGCGTGAGTAAAAGAAAAACAAGTGCAAACAATTTTATAATTGTTCTATTATTTCATTTGTTCGTGATTTTATCTAGGTTACAATATTTATAAAAAGAGATTTTATTGTTCAAACTATTTGTGCTGTTAGCTGCTTTGGTCACAATTTCGGTTAATAAAAAAGAGAAATTAGTACACAACTTTAGTAGATACATAATGAAACAATTATACGAAATAAAAATCTTTATATAAATCTTAAAGCATATTAATTGCTTTAAAAGAAGAATATTAAGGTCTAGTTGCTCAGTTTATAATAGTGTTTCATACATTTGGTATTTGCTATATTATTTTAAGTCTTATTGAAGAGTGTCCATGTAAATCATGAGAGAGTGCACACCATAAACTAACTACATTATTCTCATGTTATTTCGAGAAAAAGTGAAATATTTTGAATATAAAATATCTCTATAGCAGTTTTTAAAACTATAAAGCATACTATAAATAAAATCGTATAAACTTAAAGATAATACTATTATACAAACACGTACCTATTAGATATTGGAAAAGGCTTTGTGCTTTTATCGTGGATCAAAAATATTTACCTGAAAGAGTAACAAGCAGATTTTTTTCAGAATTACCGCAACAAATTAATCATAGTCATGCTTTAAATAAAGCTAGTAAATACAAAAATTGTTTAAGCAGGACATTGTTCTTTCATTGTTGCAAGTTGTGTCATAATAGTTTCTGCACCTGAAAGTCTTTCATCAACTGTTGACCAATCACGAATAAAAATAATGCTTTGATCTGGTCGGATTTTTGCCATAGAGCCTTGTTCTCCAATCCATTTAATAAGATCAGAGCTGTTTTCAAAATAATTATTACGAAATTGCACAACAATACCCTTTGGGCCAGCATCCAATTTTTCTACATGCGCTTTTTTACATAATGCTTTAATATGAACAATCTTAAGAAGATGTTGAACTTCAGCTGGAAGAGAACCAAAACGATCCACTAATTCAGCGCCTAATTGATTGATTTGTTGTAAATCATCAAGTTCTACTAAACGGCGATAAAGACTCATACGCAATGATAAATCAGGCACAAAACTTTCTGGTATTATTGCTGTTATACCAAGTGAAATTTGAGGTGACCATTGACCATATTCATTGTATTTACCATCCTTTAATTCAGCAATAGCTTCTTCGAGCATTTTTTGATAGAGCTCGAATCCGACTTCTTTAACGTGCCCTGATTGTTCTTCACCTAAGAAATTACCTGAACCGCGAATGTCCATATCATAACTAGCTAATTGGAAACCTGCACCTAATGTATCGAGAGATTGCAAGACTTTAAAACGGCGGTCAGCAGTGGGTGTTAAAACTTTACCAGCAGGAAAAGTAAAAAGTGCATAAGCGCGCTGTCTTGAACGCCCTACCCTGCCGCGTAACTGGTAAAGCGAAGAAAGGCCAAACATATCAGCACGGTGTACAATTAATGTATTTGCTGTTGGAATATCAAGACCTGATTCAATGATGGTTGTTGAAAGCAGTACGTCGTATTGCCTATCATAAAATGCATTCATAATATCATCAAATTGCGTAATTGGCATTTGACCATGGGCTACGGCAAATTTAATTTCAGGTACATGCGTTTTGAGGTATTCTTCTACATAGGGAAGATCAGAAATACGAGGACAAACATAAAAACTTTGTCCACCACGATAATATTCGCGAAGCAATACCTCACGTATAACAAGTGCATCGAAAGGTGAAATAAAAGTTCGAACCGGTGTTCTACCAATAGGTGGAGTTGCTATTAATGAAAGTTCACGTAATCCCGATAAAGCAAGTCCTAAGGTTCGTGGTATGGGAGTGGCTGAAAGCGTAAGAACATGAATATCACTTTTAATTTCTTTTAAGCGTTCTTTGTGCTTAACACCAAAATGTTGTTCTTCATCAATGATAAGTAGCCCCAACCGTGAAAAATTAATTGATTCACTAAGTAAGGCATGTGTTCCAATGGCAATATCAATTGTACCGTTTGAAATATCTTTTTTCACTTGTGCTAATTCTTTAGCTTTTACAAGCCTTGAAACATGACCGATTTTAACAGGTAACCCTTGAAAACGTGAAACAAAAGTCTTGTAATGTTGCCGTGAAAGCAAAGTTGTAGGCACAACAACAGCAACTTGATAACCATTTAATGCTGCAACAAAAGCACTTCGAATGGCAACTTCTGTCTTTCCAAAACCAACATCACCGCATATTAAGCGATCCATTGGTTTTCCTGCTGCTAAATCACCTAAAACTGCATTAATTGCATCTATTTGATCTTCTGTTTCTTCATAAGGAAAGCATGCAACAAATTCGTCAAACGATCCAATCGGTGGAATTAACGCAGGCGCAGAACGTGTGGCACGTTCTGCAGCTATACGGATCAATTGGCCAGCAATTTTCAACAAATGTTTTTTTAGCCGCGCTTTACGTGTTTGCCAAGCAACACCACCCAATTTATCTAACGTTACATGTGTATCCTCTGATCCATAACGTGATAAAAGTTCGATATTTTCAACAGGTAAAAATAATCTATCGCCTTCAGCATAATTAATTTCAAGACAATCACGTAAAACTCCAGCTGTCATGATGGTTTTAAGACCGATAAACTGTCCAATACCATGATCAACATGCACAACAATATCACCAGAATTTAATGTAGCAATTTCAGAAATAAAATGCGCATTATGCTTACGCCGTTTTGATGATCTTATTAATCGATCACCAAGAATATCCTGTTCTGCTATAATAACAAAATCCCCAATTTCAAAACCGTGCTCGATTGCTATGATAGCTGCCGATACCTGATCACGTGATGTTGCTTGTACAGCTTTTAATGACTTTGCAACTTTTATTTTTTTTAATCCGTACTCATCAAGAATCTGCAACAAGCGATTCATAGATCCTTCACTCCAACAGGCTAAGAGTACCTTTTTGCCAGATGCTTGTAGTGAAAGAATATAATCAACCACATTAGCAAAGACATTTTTTTCCTGTGCGTTACGTTCTTTTACAAAATCATATCCCGGTACAACATTTGTATGAATAACTGTCCGTCCAGAGGTTTGTGGAACATTGAAGGATATAAAATCAATACGTTGTCCTGATTGTTGTACACGTGTTAAAACTTTCTCTGGTGTTAGATAAAGTAGGCTAGGTTCTATTGGATGATAAGAAGTATTACTTTCTTGATCGTTTTCTTGCTCTTTGCGAACATTATAAAAATCTTCAATAAGACGATAGCGTTCAGTCAGCACTTCTTCTATAAGGTGCTCAAAGACAATAGGTACATTACCGCAATAATCAAAGAAATTATCAAGATTCTCATAGAAAAATGGCAACCAATGTTCCATACCAGCAAAACGTCGCCCTTGAGAAATAGCCTCATAAAGCATATCATTTCTTTGTGATATACTAAATGTACGAATATAATTACTTTTAAATCGACTAATCTGCTCAGGTGTGAGGATAACCTCACTCATTGGTTGTAAAAAAAATTCAGTTTTATTGCCTGTTGTACGTTGCGTAACGGAATCAAATATGCGAATAGTTTCTAAGGTGTCACCAAAAAAATCAAGACGCAAAGGTTCACTATCACTGGGAGAGAAAATATCAATAATTCCCCCTCTGATAGCAAATTCACCAATATCATGTACAATTGCAACACGTTCAAAACCGCTACGTTCTAAATAATGGATTAAATTATCCATATTAACGCATTGACCAATGCTTATATGAATAGTTTGATCATCGATTATTGCATGAGGTGGTAATTTTTGAATAATCGCATTTGCTGTTGTCAATATAATTGCAGAACGTGGATTTTTACGTAAATGTGATATATGTGCCAAAGCTGAAAGGCGCCGCGCAGTAATTGCTATTCCAGGCGATACACGGTCATAAGGCAAACAATCCCATGCAGGAAATTGAATAACAGGTAAATTGGGTTCAATAAAATTTAAAACTTGTTGTAAATGAGGAATCTTTGTTCCATCACGAACAATATAGACAAGTGGCTTATCTTGAGAAATTTCTGAACTCAATTGGGTAAGTGCGAAAGATTCAAATCCATCGATAATGCCATCAAGAATTATTAAATCCTGTACATTTTTAGGAATAATAATATTTTGAAACATGGACATTTTGATCAATTAAAATTTGTGCAAATACGATAATTTGCAATGTCACGAAAAAGTGGGCTATCTACATCAGATGGTGTAGAAATTTCCCCGGTAATCCACATAAGTAAATCGCGATCTTCAAAAGACATAATATATTCAAGTTCAGAGATTGTTTCATCGCTCATTTCAATGATATGTGAATCAACATATTGTCCTAAAATTAAATCCATTTCACGAATGCCTCTATGCCACGCCCGAAAAATCAGTCGCCGACGCCGTGCATTTAATTGATTTTTATCAATTACAAAATTTGTCATAAAAACTCTTCAATAGGTGAATATAGACATACGCTATAGTATTAATTTTCTATAATAGATTGTGTACTGTATTTTTAAGGAAGTTCAATAATTTTTCTCTCTTTTAGTGTAATTCGACGGTGCATCAACTTGGCCAAACTATAATTATGTGTTGCAATAAGTGCAGCAAGCCCAGATTGACGAACAAGTGCTGATAAAGCCTGAAATACATAAACTGAAGTTACAGGATCAAGATTTCCTGTAGGCTCATCAGCTAACAATACAGAAGGAGCATTTGCTATTGCACGCGCAATAGCAACACGCTGTTGTTCGCCGCCTGATAATTCTGATGGACGATGTTTAGCGCGATGGGAAACCCGAAGATATGTTAATAATTTAAGTGCGCGATTTTCTGCAGTCGATTTTTTCAATCCTGCTATCATTTGGGGTATCATTACATTTTCTAAAGCTGTGAACTCTGGTAACAAATGATGAAATTGATAAACAAAACCAATATTGTTTCGTCTCATAACTGTTCGTTCGCTATCAGAGCATTTTGCACAAGAAACACCATGTAATAAAACATCACCAGCTGTTGGTTTTTCCAGTAAGCCAGCAATATGAAGAAGCGTTGATTTTCCAGCACCAGATGGTGCAACAAGTGCTACAAGCTCTCCGCGATTAAGAATAAAATTAGCTTTATCTAAAATAATTAAAGGTTTGTCGTTGTCAAAAAAACGTCGCTCAATCTCGACAAGTTCTAAAACAACAGACATTATTCATACCTCAGAGCTTGTACAGGGTCTAACTTAGAAGCTTGCCACGCTGGAATGAGTGTTGCAAAAAACGATAAAAGTAAAGCCATCGCCACTACTATAACAGTTTGTTCCCATTCAATCCGTGCTGGCAATTTTGTTAAAAAATAAAGTTGAGGATTAAAAACATCAACATTAAAAAGCCAAGATACAAAATTCTGAATATAATTGATATTCGTAGCAGCTATAATACCTAAAACTACCCCCAATATTGTTCCAATGCACCCAATCATCATGCCGGTAGTGATAAATATACGCATGATTGAGTTCTGGTGTGCCCCCATAGTGCGCAAAATTGCAATATCATGATTTTTATCTTTCACGAGCATAATTAGCCCAGAAATAATATTCAAAGCAGCAACGAGGATAATAAGAGAAAGAATACAAAACATGACGTTACGCTCAATCTGTAAAGCTGAAAAGAAAGCCTGATTGCGCATGCGCCAATCAATTAAATAAATTTGTTGATCCACTTCTTTTTCTATTACCTGCTTTATTTGATCAACAGTATCGGGATCATTAAGAAATAGCTCTAGTGATTGAATTTTTTGTCCTAAATTAAAAAATGCTTGTGCTTCAGAAAGAGGCATAAAAATAAATATTGAATCATATTCAGACATACCTACTTCAAAAATAGCAATTATTTTATAAACCTTGATACGTGGCATAACTCCAAAAGGTGTTACATCACCATCTGGCGTAATAATACGCAGATCACTTCCAATTTTTAGCTCCAACTTTTCTGCCAGACCACTTCCAATCGCGATACCTTCTTCTTCTTCAAATTGAGCAAGTGTACCTGACTTAATGTTTTGGGTTACTATTTTAAGCTTTTCCAAGTCTTCTTGACGCATACCACGAATTAAAGCACCAGTTCCCGCACCAACATCACCCTGAACAAGTGCTTGACCTTCAACAACAGGCAAAGCAGAATTTACACCGTCTATAGATTCCAAATAAGAAATAAAGGTATTATAATCCGAAAAACCAGAATCAGTTGTTTGAACAATAAGATGTCCATTCATGCCGAGAATGCGATTAAGAAGTTCTGTACGAAAACCATTCATTACTGCCATAACAACAATTAAAGCAAAAACCCCTAACATAATTCCAATTAGAGAAATGATTGAAACAACTGATGTAAACATATGTTTTTTATTAGGAATCATGTAACGAAATGAAATCATCCATTCATAAGATGAAAACCATGTTCTTCTCAAACCATTCATAACATTGCCCATCTAAGTTGTAGAAAATCGGTTAAATACAGATTCAATTGTTAAAAATTCTTTAGCGCTTGTTTTTCTATCTTTAATTTCAACCTCATTTTGTGCAACACTTTTGGGCCCAACAATTATTTGTGTTGGTAAGCCGATCAAATCCATTGTTGCAAATTTTACACCAGGACGCTCATTTCTGTCATCTAACAATGGGTCAAAGCCAGCACGTATGAGCCCCTGATAAAGTATTTCACATATATGGTTACATTTTTCATCATCTGGTTTCATGTTGATGATACCAAAATCAAATGGCGCTATTGGCTTTGGCCAAATGATACCATTTTCATCATGAGAAGCTTCAATTGCTGCTGCAACAAGACGTGAAGGTCCAATTCCATAGGATCCCATAAAAACTGGATGCTCTTTTCCGTCTTTCCCCATTACTTTTGCTTCCATTGGTATAGAATATTTAGTGCCAAAGTAAAAAATATGCCCGACTTCAATGCCGCGTGCTGAAAGCTTGTTAGAGTTAGAAATTTTATTCCACTCTTCCTCATTATACATTTCCTCCGTTGCAGCATAAAAAGTTGTCCACTGCTTAACGATATCAGCTAAAACAGTTTTATCAGTAAAATCGATCGAAACAAGTGGAACAGTAATGTCAAGAAATTGTTTATCGCAGAATATAGCACTTTCACCCGTTTCAGCTAGAATGATAAATTCATGGCTACGTTCGCCACCAATTGGGCCGGTATCAGCACGCATCGGAATTACTTTCAATCCCATGCGAGAAAAAGTACGTAAATAAGCAACAAACATACGATTATAGGATATTTTTGCACTTTCATAATCAAGATCGAAAGAATATGCATCTTTCATTAAAAACTCTCGTGAACGCATCACACCAAAACGCGGACGAATCTCATCACGAAATTTCCATTGAATTTGATAGAGATTGAGAGGAAGATCTTTATAAGAACGAACATATGAACGAAAAATATCCGTTACTATTTCTTCATTAGTTGGGCCGTAAAGCAAGTCACGTTCTTGGCGATCTTTAATACGTAACATTTCAAAACCGTAATCATCATAACGACCGCTTTCACGCCAAAGATCAACGGATTGAATTGTGGGCATTAATATTTCTAAAGCACCAGCTCGTTCTTGTTCTTCACGAATAATCGTACAAATTTTATCAAGTACTTTTTTACCTAATGGTAACCAAGAATAAATCCCTGCTGTTTGTTGACGAATCATGCCTGTACGCAACATAAGTCGGTGTGAAACAATTTCTGCTTCTTTAGGATTTTCTTTTAAAATAGGTATGAAATATTGAGAAAGGCGCATTGAAATTATTAACTCCTAATTAAGCTCATCAAATCAGAGCAACTCAGATAATATTACGCATTAATCATAGCTGTATTCTGAAAGCTTGCAAATATAACAAACCAGCATATTAAAAGTTTTATTGCGCTATATTTTCTAATTTACTTATCTTCAGTAAAGCACGAATACACTAGTTAAAGCTAACTTGATAATTCTTTTAGCTTAATTTAACTAAAAAGAAATAATTGTAAGAATAAATTTTATTTTGAACGATGTAAGAAAATTGTACAGACAGGCTTTTTGCCCCAAATTTCATTAACAGCTGCTCTGACAGCACGACGTGTTGCTTCCCGAATAAGTTCATTATCTTTTCTTTTAATCTGTGGAATATTATTAATAGTATTTTCTACAACAGCTAAAAGGATATCATTTAATGATTTCCCTTTTCCGTCGTTTTTAGGTAATCCAAATGCTGTAAAACCAATATCATCAAGTAAATCGTGTTTGCTATTTATATGGAGAGAAATTGCAACATGACCAACATAACTTAATTTGCGACGCTCATTAATCCCTACTTCATCCTCATTACCAATTAGGTAACCATCTTTGTAAATTTGACCGACAGGTACTTTTTCAATAATCTCTATTGGTTTGGGAGCAAGACGGAGCATATCGCCATTTCTAATTTCAGCGATAGTCTTAATATTAGCTTGACGCGCTAAAGCTGCTTGAGCCACAAGGTGTACTGCTTCACCATGCACAGGAACGAGTATTTGTGGTTTTACCCAATCATACATTTGTAGAAGTTCTAAACGGCGAGGATGGCCCGAAACATGAACAAGAGCATCATTATTTGTAATTACTTTAATACCCTGATCAATAAAACGATTTTGTATTTCAAGAATAGCTTTTTCATTTCCTGGAATACTGCGTGATGAATAAATAATTGTATCACCAGGAGAGAGTGCAATATTTTTCATTTCGTTTCGTGAAAGTTTTGCTACTGCAGAACACGGTTCACCTTGGCTTCCTGTTACTACCAAAACCAAGTTTTTTCGTGGAGTATGACTATAATCATCTTCCATTATAAACGGCGCTAAACTATTCAAATAACCAAGCTCTTGTGCTACACTAACACTACGTTTTATAGAGCGCCCGACTAAAAGAACTTGACGTCCAGCAGATTCTGCCGCAAGAGCAATTGAACGTATTCTACCAATATTCGACGAAAAAGTCACAATAACAACGCGGCCTTCGGCCTTCAAAATAATTTCAGAAAGACTTTCCCGAATTTGTTGTTCTGATGGCGCTATACCGTCTTGAAGAGCATTAGTAGAATCGCATATCAACGCTAAAATACCTTTGTTCCCTAAAATCCGTAATCTTTTTTCATCTGTTATGGGGCCAAGCGAAGGTGTATGATCAATTTTCCAGTCTCCAGTATGAATCAAATTTCCTAAAGATGTCGTAATTGCTAAAGAAACAGACTCTGGAATTGAATGATTGACCGCAATAGCTTCAATTGTAAATGGCCCAATCTGAAAACAATCGCCAGCTTGGAAAATATTTAATGGAATTTTATGAAATTTGAAATTTGATCGCTTTTTACTCTCTAATAACCCTGCTGTAAAAGGAGTACAATAAAGAGGAACCTGAAGTTTTGGCCATAAATCAAGGACAGCACCATAGTGATCTTCATGAGCATGTGTCAAAACAAGACCACGCACATTATGTTTTTCATCTTCCAGAAAATGAATATCTGGCAAAATAAGATTGACTCCTGGCAATTCAGGCCCTGCAAAACTGACCCCCATATCGACAAGCAACCACTCTCGGCAATCCTTTGGACCAAATCCATAAGCAGCCAAATTCATTCCTATTTCCCCTACCCCTCCTAAAGGCAGAAAAACCAATTCACTTTCATTGGCAGAAACCATAAATATCTCCTAAACTATTAAGATAATCTCATGGTGAAATAAAATTTTATAAGTTAATAATGATTTGTATTAGCAGAAGCAGCCAAACCAAAATAAACATCTCCAGCTGTTATAATTGCTTTCTGACCATCTTTTTGTTTGACAATGCAGCTGAAATCATGATCAAGACCATCAAAAATACCTTCGGTAAGCTTTTTACCATTGACTATTTTGATAGGTTGTCCAAGATGAGCTGAATATGAAAGCCATTTTTTGCGGATTATATCACAACCTCCTGACTGTTTCCAAAGGAGATAATTTTCAGCAAAACATCTTGTTAGAACCATAAATAATTCTTCTTTATCAATATCTAATCCAATATTCTTTATACTTGATGTTAAATAGGGTGCACCTTTAAAATGATGTTTTACATTCATGCCAATACCAATAACCAATGCATATTTTTGTGGGGTTAATGTAAAGAGCTCAAGTAAGATTCCAGAGCTTTTAATTCCTTTTAGTAAAATATCATTTGGCCATTTTAAACTAACAATATTACTTTCTCTATCTTTTATAAAATGTTTTATGGCTTCTGTCATACTTATTCCAGTAACAAAACCAAGTTGAGCAGCAGTTTGGCAGACAATCTCATCGACTAACAGAAGGCTGGAATACAGATTCCCTTTCGGGCTATACCATGTCCTACCTCTTCTTGCTCTTCCTTGCGTTTGTTCTTCTGCAACAACCCAAAGATAACCACAATGACCAGCACCTGCTTTTTGTTGTGCAATAAGATTTGTGGAATCTACACTTTCATATGATTCAAGAACATACCCTTGTTTTAAGGCAAAATCTGATAATGCATAAACCATGCTTATTAAAATAATGATGTTGCTGCTTTTTCTGCAAATTCAGCAAACCAAATTCCAAAAAATACATAAAATAAAATGAATAATGTAGAAAGCCCAAGACAAAGCTTAAGTTCGTTTGATAAAACAATGAAACTAGTTTTTGCAGTGTCAAACCACATAATTTTAATAATCCGTAAATAGTAAAATGCACCAATAACAGAAGCCACCATACCGATGACGGCAAGTGGGGTAAGACCTGCATGAACAGCTGCAGAAAATGTATACCATTTACCAAAAAAACCGGCCATAGGAGGTATACTTGCTAAAGAAAAAAGCTGTATCGTCATCATAATAGCCATAAATGGATTAGTTTTTACCAACCCTGCAAGGTCATAAATATTTTCAACATTTCCGTCACTGGTCCGCATTCCAATAATAAAAGCAAATGAACCAAGAGTCATACCAAGATAAATGGTCATATAGAGAATAACACCTTTCACCCCAAGCATACTTCCAGCAGCTAGACCAACAAGTGCATACCCCATATGACTGATGGATGAGTAAGCCATTAAACGCTTAATGTTACTCTGGCCAATTGCTGCAAATGCGCCCAATACCATTGACGCAATTGCCATGAATATTAAAATCTGCTGCCATGCAGGCATAGAACTATCAAGACTTCCTAATGGAATAAAAGTAACAACAATGATACGAATAATTAATGCCATTGCTGCAATTTTAGGAGCACAAGCAAAAAATGCTGTAATAGGTGTTGGTGCTCCTTCATAAACATCAGGTGTCCACATGTGAAATGGAACTGCAGAAATCTTGAAAGCCAAACCAGCTAGAATAAAAACAATGCCTAAAACAACACCCAATTGTAAAACTTCATTATTTAAAGCAAAAGCAATTTCGCGAAAACCAATTTGAGCAGTAAAACCATAAAGTAATGAAATACCATAAAGTAAAAAACCTGAGGATAACGCACCTAAAACAAAATATTTTATACCAGCTTCAGAAGACTTTATATTGTCACGATTAATTGCAGCGAGAACATATAGAGCTAAAGATTGTAATTCTAACCCCATGTAAAGTGACAGTATATTCCCAGCTGAAATCATTAACATCATACCCAAAGTCGCAAAAAGGACTAATACGGGAAATTCAAATATATCAAATTTCTGAGAACAAGCAAAACCAACAAACATAATGAGAGCAAAGAGTGCACCGACAAGAGTCAACACTTTCATATAGCGGCTAAAGGAATCAATAATGAGCGTGTTGGTATAGAAAAGGCCATTTTGCGGAAAGATGACCATAATAGTAATAGTTGCAACAAGTAGGGCAATTGCTAAACCAGTAATAGTTAAATATGAACGTGCACCGGAATAAACACCAATTAAAAGGAGTACTATGCCTCCCAGTGCTATTAGAATTTCTGGAAAAATTAATATTAATTGAGTTATTATATCAGTTTGCATGAGCATTTATTTCTTATTTAGTGCAGCTGGTTAATAAGGGTTTCTACTGTAAACGCCGTTGTTTTAAGAATCGGCATTGGGTAAACACCAAAAAATATTGTAAGAATAACCATTGGATAAAGGATAATTTTTTCTCTTAGAGAGAGATCACGGAGCACTTTCAAACCTTCCTTATCTAAGGGACCAAAAATCATACGTCGATAAAGATAAAGTGCATAAGCGGCAGATAAAATAACACCCGTTGTAGCAAAAATTGCAACTAGTTTATTAATTTGAAAAACACCTATTAGAGTTAAAAATTCACCTAAAAAACCTGAACTTCCAGGTAAACCGACATTCGCCATAGTAAAGACCAAAAATACAACCGCATATTTTGGCATATTATTTACTAAACCACCAAAAGCCGAAATTTCACGCGTGTGTAAACGATCATATATAACTCCAACACAAAGAAACAAAGCTGCAGAAACAATCCCATGTGATAACATCTGGTAAATAGCACCTTGAATACCTTGCTCGTTAATAGCAAAAATGCCCATTGTTACGTAACCCATATGAGCGACTGACGAATAGGCAATAAGCTTTTTTATATCATTTTGAACAAGTGCAACCAACGATGTATAAATAATTGCAATCAGCGATAATACAAAAACTAAAGGAGCAAAATCAGCTGAAGCAATAGGAAACATTGGTAAAGAAAAACGGAGAAAACCATAACCACCCAATTTGAGCAATACTCCAGCCAAAATAACAGAGCCTGCTGTTGGTGCTTCTACGTGCGCATCAGGTAACCATGTGTGGACCGGCCACATTGGCATTTTAACTGCAAAAGAAGCAAAAAATGCAAGCCATAACCACATTTGCATATGTGCAGAAAATTGATAGGTCAATAAAGTTGGTATATCAAGTGTTCCCGCCTCCCAATACATAGCCATAATAGCAACTAACATGAGCACCGAACCAAGCAAAGTATATAGGAAAAACTTCATACTCGCATAAACACGGTGCGCCCCACCCCAAACACCAATAATAATAAACATTGGAATGAGACTACCCTCAAAAAAAATATAAAATAATATTGCGTCAAGAGCACAGAAGACTCCGATAATTGCAACTTCAAGGAGAAGAAAAGCAATCATATAAGCTTTTAATCTGTCTTTAATATTCTCCCAACTTGCCAAAATGCAGAACGGAAATAAAAAAGCTGAAAGGACGACAAAAAGGATAGAAATGCCATCAACACCCATATGATAACTAATGCCACCATCTAACCAATCGAATTTCTCGATCATCTGGAAGTTGGAATTTGTATTATCAAATCCCATCCAGATAATTAAAGAGATAATAAAGACAAAGACAGATGTAAAAAATGCTACATTACGTATATTATGTTTTTCAGCCTCAGTATCATCTTTGATTAATAAAATCAAAAATACACCAACAAGCGGTAAAAATGTAACTGTAGAGAGAATAGGCCAGTCGTTCATCAATTTATTCCCCCGATCATTACCCACGTGATTAACGCTGTGACACCAATAAGCATCGCAAACGCATAATGATAAAGATACCCCGTCTGCAGTCGGACAATTTTGTTTGTAATATCAACAACACGTGCAGCAATACCATTTGGACCCAAGCCATCAATAATTTTACCATCACATACCTTCCAAAGAAAGTGACCAATTCTTAAAGCAGGACGGACAAATAAAAAATTATAAAGTTCATCAAAATACCATTTATTGTAAAGGAAATGGTAGAATGCAGGCATCAACTCAGAAAGTCTCTTAGGAAGTGATGGAACAAAAATATAGAATAGGCAAGCTAAAATAAATCCAAAAACCATTGCTGTAAATGGTAACCATTTTACCCAATTTAGCACATTGTGCGCTTCATGAAGAATATGGTTATGGCTATTTGTAAACAACGCGCCTTTCCAAAAAGTATCATACAAATTACCAAAAAAGTAAGGCTGAAAAACTATACCTGCAAATAGCGCTCCAACAGACAAAACAAGCAGAGGAATCAACATAACCGGAGGTGATTCATGAACATGATGCATAACATCAACAGTTGCACGTGGCTTACCATGAAATGTCATAAATATAAGTCGCCATGAATAAAAACTTGTTAATAAAGCAGACAAAACGAGAAGCCAAAAAGCATATCCTGAGGCAATATTATGTGATGCAAAAGCGGATTCGATAATTGCATCTTTTGAGAAAAAACCTGCTGTACCAAAAAATGTGCCTGGTATTCCAACACCTGTTAATGAAATAGTTCCTATAATCATCATCCAATAAGTTGCTTGTATATGTTTGCGCAATCCCCCCATTTTTCGCATATCTTGTTCATCAGATACTGCGTGAATTACAGAACCCGCACCGAGAAACAATAAAGCTTTAAAAAAAGCGTGTGTAAAGAGATGAAAAACAGCTGCTCCATAAGCTCCAACACCTAAAGCAACAAACATATAACCAAGCTGTGAACATGTTGAATAAGCAATAACGCGCTTTATATCATTTTGCACAAGCCCCACAGTGGCCGCAAAAAGTGCAGTCATTGTTCCAACAATAATAATCATGGTAGAAGCTGTTGAAGAAAGTTCAAAAATTGGCGACATACGTGCAACCATAAAAACGCCAGCAGTCACCATTGTTGCTGCGTGAATGAGAGCAGACACAGGTGTTGGTCCTTCCATTGCATCAGGAAGCCATGTATGCAGAAGAAATTGTGCTGATTTACCCATGGCACCGATAAACAAAAGAAGGCACGTTACGGTAACTGCTGTTTGTCCATCAAGCTGCCAACCTAAAAATGTTGCATTTTGTACAAAGTTAACATCTACAGCCTTTGCAAAAATATGTGCAAAATTAACTGACTGAAACAAAACAAAAATATTAAAAATACCTAAAAGAAACCCAAAATCACCAACACGGTTAACTACAAAAGCTTTCATTGCTGCTTTGTTAGCAGAAGCTCGCTGAAACCAAAAACCAATTAGTAAATAAGAAGCAAGCCCAACACCTTCCCAACCAAAAAACATTTGGATTAGGTTATCAGCTGTCACCAGCATAAGCATCATAAATGTGAACAAAGAAAGATAGGCAAAAAAACGGGATTTTGAAGGATCACGATGCATATAGCCAATTGAATAAACATGCACCAATGCTGAAACACTGTTAACTACAACAAGCATAACGGCTGTTAATGTATCAATATATAAGGCCCAATCAAAAATCAAGTTACCAACAGTTACCCAATGTAAGACCGGCACACTAACTGCTGAAGTATGACCAATAGTAATATTTAAAAAAGCTATCCATGATAATGCAGCAACAATTATCATGAAACTAGATGTGACAATCTCACTTGCACGAGACCCTATAGTTTTTCCGCCGACAGCAGCAATTAAAAAGCCCAAAAGCGGCAGAAAGACAATTGCATAATACATTACTTATCAGCCTTTCATCATATTAACATCTTCAACTGCGATAGAACCGCGGTTACGGAAAAAAACAACAAGAATTGCTAAACCAATTGCTGCTTCAGCAGCCGCGACTGTCAAGATAAATAAAGCGAATATTTGACCAACCAGATCATGAAGAAATGCTGAAAACGCAACAAAATTGAGGTTGACTGAAAGTAATATGAGTTCAATTGACATGAGAATAATAATCACATTTTTCCTATTTAGGAAAATGCCAAAAATGCCAATTGTAAACATTACCGCAGAAACAGTGAGATAATGAGAAATATCAATATGCATAGTCGTTTCCCCGCTAAATACCCTTACCTGATTCAACTTTTTTGATTTCAATTGCATTTTTTGCCGTTCTAGCGACTTGCACTGCAATTGATTGTCGTTTTACACCAGATTTATGACGAAGTGTTAAAACAATAGCGCCAATCATTGCAACTAATAAAATCATTCCAGCAATTTGGAAATAGAAAATATAATCTGTATAAAGAACATCTCCTAACGCTTGCGTATTTGTTCGCCGCGTTAAATCTGGCATTGGTTGTGTAACATAAGATCTTAAAGTCGGAGAAAAATGGCTACTAATAAAAACGGAAATTAATTCTACAACAATAATAACACCAATAAAAGCACCAATAGGGATATATCGGAGCACCCCACTTTTTAATTCAGCAAAGTCCACATCAAGCATCATAACCACAAATAAAAATAAAACTGCTACAGCACCAACATAAACAACAAGCAAAATAAGCCCCAAAAATTCGGCCCCTAAAAGCACAAACAAAGCCGCTGCATTAAAAAATGCCAAGATTAAAAACAACACTGAATGCACTGGATTACGTGCAGCAACAACAGTAACTGCACTTACAAGCATGATAAAAGAAAATATATAGAAAAATACCGCTGCTGAACCTGTTAGCATAGGATTTCCTTCGATTAATAATCACTAATTAGCATAAAATTCATACCAGACTCAATTTTCTAGATAGAATCATCCGGCTATTTATTTGAAGATACACTTAACGATAAGGCGCATCCATCAATATATTACGAGCAATTTCTCTTTCCCAACGATCTCCATTACTTAAAAGCTTTTCTTTATCATAATAAAGTTCTTCACGCATTTCTGTTGCAAACTCAAAATTTGGCCCCTCCACAATAGCATCAACTGGACAAGCTTCCTGACAAAAACCACAATAAATACACTTAACCATATCAATATCATAACGAATAGTTCTACGTGTACCATCATTGCAGCGTGGTCCCGCCTCAATTGTAATAGCTTGTGCAGGACAAATTGCTTCACATAATTTACATGCGATACACCGTTCTTCACCATTTGGATAACGACGTAAAGCATGTTCACCACGAAAACGTGGAGAAACAACACCTTTTTCATAAGGGTAATTAATTGTAGGTTTTGGCGAAAAAAACTGACGCATCGCCAAAAAAAAGGCACTTATAAATTCTAATAGAAGCAGTGATTTTGCCGCTTGAATAAGACCTGACATAAGAAACACCCCCTCTTTAAGCAAAACTAATATATTTTAAAACAGCAGCAGTTATCACAACCATTGCCAATGAAATAGGAAGAAACACTTTCCAACCAAGCCGCATTAATTGGTCATAACGATAACGCGGTACAAATGCTTTAACTATAGCAAAACCAAAAAATACAAAACAAACCTTTAAAACAAACCAAATAACACCTGGAACCCAATTAAGCCACCAAACATCTAAAGGAGGTAACCAACCACCTAAAAATAAAATGGTTGTTAATGCACACATTAAAACAATAGCAACATATTCACCAAGAAAAAAAAGCATATAAGGAGTTGAGGAATACTCTACCATATGACCAGCAACAAGCTCAGATTCTGCTTCAACTAAATCAAAGGGAGGACGATTTGTTTCAGCAAGTGCAGAAATAAAAAATATAATAAACACTGGAAAAAGAACTAACCAATTCCAGTCAAGAAAACTGTTAAAAGGTAGACCAAGATTCATTCCGAGTCCCCTACTTTGTTCACGAACAATTGTTGTAAGGTCTAATGAACCACTTATCAAAACAACAGTTACAAGAACAAATCCAATTGAAACCTCATAAGAAACCATTTGTGCCGCTGAACGAAGAGCTCCTAGAAAAGGATATTTTGAATTTGACGCCCACCCCCCCATGATAACGCCATAAACTTCAAGAGATGAAATAGCTAAAATATAAAGCAAACCAATATTGATACTAGCAACTTCCCAATTTTCATTAACTGGCACAACAGCCCAAGTTGACAATGCAAGCGTAGCAGAAACAAAAGGAGCTAAAAGGAAAACACCTTTATTAGCACCAGCAGGAATAATAGGTTCTTTAACAGCAAATTTAATTAAATCCGCAAAAGATTGTAATAACCCCCATGGGCCAACAACATTCGGCCCCCGTCGCAATTGCACAGCAGCCCAAATTTTTCTATCTGCATAAAGAAGATAGGCAATTAAAACTAAAAGAACAACCAAAAGGAAAAGTGTTTTGCCTACTATAATCAGCAATGGTAATAGCCAGGTCATAAAGAAATCATACATAATATTCCTTTTCCCTTCTATTCTTACTCTACAAATCCAGCAGCACAACTTTTTGCAAGAGCAGAACACTCAGCCATAACTGCAGAAGAACGCGCTATTGGATTTGTTAAATAGAAGTCCTTAATTATAGAAGCAAATGTTTGCTTACTTAGAACAATTAATTGTGAACCGAGCACTTTGATATCATTTACACATGAAGGAGCTATATCATCAATGGCGCAAAGATGTGGAAAATCATTGAATAAATTCTGTCTTAATTGTGATAAAGAATCAAAAGGAAGCTTTTTTCCTAAAACATCAGATAAAGCACGCAAAATTGCCCAATCCTCCTTCGCTTCACCCGGAGCAAAACCAGCTCGATTCGTCATTTGAACACGACCTTCCGTATTAACGTAAAGTCCTGACTTTTCAGTATAAGCTGACGCTGGCAAAATTACATCAGCAGCATGCGCACCATTATCACCATGACTACCAATATAAATTGTAAAAGCCTTTTTATGAGTTAATTCTACTTCATCGGCACCAAGTAAAAATAAGACTTCACAAGTTTTAACAATATTTTCAGTTCCAATCTTAGAAACAAAACCAATATCTAACCCCCCAACAGTCGAGGCAGCATTATGAAGAACACCAAAACCATTCCATTCTTTATTAAGAGCACCAACAATATCAGATAATTTTGCGAGACTTTTTAAAACAGATAAACCCTCTTTACCTGAAACAGCACCTTCCCCAATAAGAATAAGTGGCCTTTTAGCTTTTTTCAGAACATCAAAAAACGCATTCTCTCCACTAATAAGTGCATTCAATGCTTCAGTACCAGCTCCAAGATAAGAATATGGATAACGTAAATCAACTTGTTCTCCAATTAATGCAATCGGAAATTGCCCCATCCGTTGACGCTTTAAAATACGCGCATTTAAAACAGCAGCTTCAGTACGCGGATTAGACCCTACAATGAGCAATGCATCGGCTTGCTCAATACCCACAATAGTTGGATTAAAAATATAACTTGAGCGACCTAATTCAGGTGATAATGCCATCCCTCTTTGACGACAATCAAATACCTTTGACCCCAATGAAGTGAGCAATATTTTAAGCGCATACATTTCTTCAACAGACGCTAGATCTCCTGCAATTGCACCAATTTTTTCTGCTGGAGTCTTAAATATTGCTGTTTTAATACTAGCAAAAGCTTCCGACCAACTTGCAGGTTGAAGTTTTCCTTTTTTACGAACATATGGTTTATCAAGTCGCTGAGTGCGTAATCCATCCCAAATAAAGCGGGTCTTATCAGAAATCCATTCCTCATTTATGTCCTGATTCGTACGTGGTATGATTCGCATAACTTCACGCCCCCGACTATCAATTCGAATGGCACTACCAAGTGCATCCATTACATCAATTGATTCTGTCTTAGCCAATTCCCATGAACGTGCGTGAAATGCATAAGGCTTTGAGGTTAAAGCACCCACCGGACAAAGATCAATAACGTTCCCCTGCAATTCAGATGTCATTGCTTTTTCAAGATAGGTTGTAATTTCAGCATCTTCACCACGACCAATTAAACCAAGTTCTGAAACACCTGCAACTTCTGTTGTAAAACGAACACAACGGGTACAATGAATACACCGTGTCATAACAGTTTTTACAAGCGGACCGATATATTTATCTTCTACAGCACGTTTGTTTTCCGAATAACGAGAACAATCACGACCATAAAACATTGCCTGATCTTGAAGATCACATTCCCCACCTTGATCACATACAGGACAATCTAGCGGATGATTAATGAGGAGAAACTCCATAACACCTTCACGAGCTTTTTTAACCATCGTGCTATTGGTAAATATTTCAGGTATTTCACCATTAGGTCCTAATCGTAAATCGCGAACTCCCATCGCACAAGAAGCTTGAGGTTTTGGAGGAGCACCTTTGACCTCAACTAAGCACATACGACAATTCCCAGCGATTGACAGACTTTCATGAAAACAAAAACGCGGCACTTCAGCGCCAGCAGCTTCAGCGGCTTGAAGCAATGTATAGTAGTCAGGAACTTCAATCTCTTTACCATCAACTTTGATACTTATCATCATTAATCTAGTCCGCAGATAATTTACCTAAATTTATATTTTATTGTTCATTAGAATAAAATTTTCATTCTACTACTTCCAAAGCAACATTTCTGCTCTGAACCACATTTCGCGTATAATTATCAATTCTTCGCTCAATCTCTGAACGAAAATTACGTATCAATCCTTGTACAGGCCATGCTGCAGCATCACCAAGTGCGCAAATAGTATGCCCCTCAACCTGTTTAGAAACTTCAAATAAAAGGTCAATCTCACGTTTTTGAGCTCTTCCTTCAACCATACGCCCTAAAAGGCGCATCATCCAACCAGTACCTTCACGACACGGTGTACACTGTCCACAACTTTCATGTTTAAAAAAAGCTGCTATACGCCAGATTGCCTTAATAATATCTGTTGATTTATCCATAACAATCACACCACCTGTGCCAAAAGAAGACCCAACATCACGCATTCCATCAAAATCCATGACTGCATCTATCATATCTTCACCCCGAACAACCGGACAAGAAGCCCCACCTGGAATAACCGCTAAAAGATTACTCCATCCACCACGAATACCTCCGGTGTGCTTTTCAATTAATTCACGGAACGAAACACCTAAAGCTTCTTCAAATGTACAAGGAGCGTTGACATGACCAGAAATCATAAACAATTTTGTTCCAACATTATTTAAACGACCGATTGATGAAAACCATGAAGCACCCCGACGCAAAATCGTTGGAATAACTGCTATAGATTCCACATTGTTAACGATCGTCGGGCAACCATAAACCCCCATATTTGCAGGAAATGGTGGTTTAAGCCGAGGCTGCCCTTTTTTTCCTTCAAGACTTTCTAAAAGAGCTGTTTCCTCACCACAAATGTACGCCCCAGCACCATGATGAACAATAATATCGCAAGCATGCCCATATTTAGTACTTTTACCGAGCAAACCAGCATTATAACATTCATCAATTGCAGCTTGAAGCGCTTCACGCTCACGAATATATTCACCACGAATATAAATAAAAGCAACATTTGCCCCTATTGCAAAAGTAGCAATAACACATCCTTCAATTAAAGTATGAGGATCATGCCGCAAAATATCGCGGTCTTTGCATGTTCCAGGCTCTGATTCATCTGCATTCACGACTAAATAATGTGGCCGACCATCACTCTGTTTCGGCATAAAAGACCACTTCATGCCAGTAGGAAAACCAGCACCACCACGACCACGCAACCCCGACTTTTTTACCTCATCAACAATCCAGTCACGGCCTTTTTCTATAATCGTCTTAGTATTATCCCAATGCCCACGCAGCATTGCACCTTTTAATGATTTATCTTTTAAACCATAAATGTTAGTGAAAATGCGATCTTTATCAGTTAGCATACCCCACCTTTTCCTCTAACATTGAATGTGTTCTCAACATTTCCCTAAATCCAATAATTTTTCAGTATTTAAAAAAGTTATTACTTATACTAAAATATTTCTAAATAAATAAGCACTAAACACTTTATTAATAAAGTGTTATTTATTCTGTTTTTATTTTTTATTATCTTTTCTTTGAAAGTTTTGATGACTTCTTCTTCCCCTCATTCTCATCAATTAAAGAAGTTAAACCATCTATAGGTTCCGATGATTTACGACCATTCTGCGGCCCCACAGCTATATCAGAATTTTTCCCTGCCTTAAATGCATCTATAATTTCTTCAAGACGTTCTGCTGTAAGATCTTCATAAGTATCCTTAAAAATCATAACCATTGGGGCATTAACACAGGCACCAAGACACTCTACCTCTTCCCACGATAAGGTTCCATCTTTGTTAGTAACAAAAGGCTCAGAGTGAATTTTTTTTTGGCAAACTTTAATTAAGTCATCAGAACCACGTAACATACAAGGAGTAGTACCACAAACTTGAATATGAGCTTTTGTTCCAACTGGTTTAAGTTGAAACTGAGTATAAAAAGTAGCAATTTCTAAAACGCGGATATAAGCCATTGAAAGCATTTGAGCAATATACTCAATTGCAGCACGTGTTACCCAACCTTCTTGCTCTTGAGCGCGCATTAAGAGGGGAATTACAGCTGACTGCTCACGACCCACAGGATATTTTGCTATAGTATTTTGCGCCCACACTTGATTTTCTTTTGTAAAAGAAAACTTTGATGGTTGGTGGACGTCATCTGCGAGACGACGTACAGACATTAGCGATCAACCTCCCCAAAAACAATATCAATTGAACCTAAAATAGCTGTTGCATCTGCAAGCATATGACCCCGAGTTAGAAAATCCATAGCTTGAAGATGTGCAAAACCAGGAGCACGCAATTTAACACGATAAGGCTTATTTGTACCATCAGAAACAAGATAGACACCAAATTCACCCTTTGGAGCTTCTACAGCAGCATAAACTTCACCAGGAGGAGTATGAAACCCTTCCGTGTAAAGTTTAAAGTGATGAATAAGTGCCTCCATTGAATTTTTCATTTCATTACGTTTTGGTGGCACAATTTTATGATCCAAATTTGAAACCGGCCCATTTCTTTCAGTACTAAGCAGACGATTCACACACTGGCACATAATTTTTGCTGATTGACGCATTTCTTCCATACGAATGAGATAACGATCATAACAATCACTATTTTTACCAACAGGAATATCAAATTCCATTTCATCATAACATTCATAAGGCTGGCTTTTACGCAAATCCCACGCAACACCCGCACCGCGAATCATTACCCCAGAAAAACCACGCGCCCAAGCCTCATCACTAGTTACTACTCCAATATCTACATTTCGTTGTTTAAAAATTCGATTTGGCGTTATAAGCGCATCAAGATTACCAAGAGCAACAAGAAATGGATCAATAAAATTACCAATATCTTCAATTAAAGATTCCGGCAAATCTCTATGCACACCACCAGGACGAAAATAATTGGCATGAAGACGTGCACCGCATGCACGTTCATAAAAAATCATCAAACGTTCACGCTGCTCAAATCCCCAAAGTGGTGGTGTTAAAGCACCAACATCCATCGCCTGTGTTGTCACATTAAGTAAATGGTTAAGAATGCGTCCGATTTCAGAAAATAAAACACGGATTAGCTGTCCTCGTTTAGGAACCTCAACACTTAATAATTTTTCAATAGCAAGTACAAAAGCATGCTCCTGATTCATAGGAGCAACATAATCCAAACGATCCAAATAAGGGCACGCCTGAAGATAAGTTTTTGTTTCCATCAACTTTTCAGTACCACGATGCAATAACCCAATATGCGGATCTACACGTTCAACAACTTCACCATCCAACTCGAGAACCATACGCAAAACACCATGCGCGGCAGGATGTTGAGGACCAAAATTGATATTAAAGTTTCGGACATTGACTTCAGCCACAATCAACTCCTTGCTTTTTCAAAATACATTCCTAGTTGAACGTCAATAAAGTTTTGCTTACCGTACCGCAAAGCACAAGGTAACGATTTACCACATACAAACACTTATCCCTCCCTACTGAAAACATTCAATCATCTAAAAATCTACTTGCCCCAATGTTATTCTTATCAGTCTTAATATCATTTTTCACTGCTTATCTTTTCATCACCCGGCAAAATATATTCAGTACCTTCCCAAGGTGAAAGAAAATCAAAATTACGCATTTCTTGCCGCAAAACAACAGGCTCATAGATCACTCTTTTAACTTCATTATCATAACGACATTCAACGAATCCTGTCACCGGAAAATCTTTACGTAAAGGATGCCCTTCAAACCCATAATCAGTCAAAATACGCCTCAAATCGGGATGACCAGAAAATAAAATACCATACATATCGTATGTTTCACGTTCATACCACTCTGCCCCAGGATAAATTGAGCACGCAGAAGGAACTGGCACATTTTCATCAGTCCGCACTTTAATACGCAACCGCAAATTGTGACGAGGAGATAATAATTGATAAGAAACATCAAAACGCTTATTTCGAGAAGGATAATCAACACCGCTAACGTCTGTAATATTAACAAACTGACAGCGAGAATCATCACGCACAAACATTAAGACATCAGTAATTGCATCAAGACGTGACACAATCGTCAATTCGCCAAACGCAAGCACACTTTCTTCCACTTTATCTCCTAATTGATTTTTCAAATAGGCAGCAAGCTCATTTAACGATTCAAACATCTCCAAAACCTCTATCGCTCTATAGACCCAGTACGACGGATTTTTTTTTGCAATAACAATATACCGTAAAGCAACGCTTCTGCTGTAGGAGGACACCCCGGAATATAAATATCTACCGGTACTATACGATCACATCCACGCACAACTGAATAAGAATAATGGTAATAGCCACCACCATTTGCACACGATCCCATGGAAATTACATAACGCGGTTCAGGCATTTGATCATAAACTTTACGTAAAGCAGGAGCCATTTTGTTGGTTAGAGTACCAGCAACCACCATCACATCTGATTGACGAGGTGAAGCACGCGGTGCATACCCAAAACGCTCATTATCATAATGAGGCATCGAACATTGCATCATCTCAACAGCACAACAAGCTAAACCAAAACTCATCCACATCAATGAGCCAGTACGCGCCCAAGTTATCAAAGCATCTGTTGAAGTTACTAAAAAACCCTTATCAGACAATTCAGTATTTATATCATGAAAAAATTTATCATGAGAATCTATCAACTCACCAGTATTCAACCCTATCACCTTTTTTGACTTTGGAGTTACAACTGTTGAATTATTTAATATTAATCCCATTCAAGAGCCCCCTTTTTCCACTCATATATAAATCCAATCGTCAAAATTGCTAAAAATATCATCATTGACCAAAAACCCAACATACCTATTGAACCAAACGAAACGGCCCAAGGAAAAAGAAAAGCAACTTCAAGATCAAAAATAATAAATAAAATTGAAACTAAATAAAACCGAATATCAAATTTCATGCGGGCATCATCAAAAGAGTTAAACCCACATTCATAAGCTGATAATTTTTCAGGGTCAGGGGCACGATAAGCCACAATGTAAGGTGTAATTAAAAGAGCTCCCGCAATAACTGCTGAAATAATAATAAAAATCAATACTGGTAAGTAGGAACTCAACAAATGAGTCATCATTTTTTTCCGCTTTTATAAAGTATCTGAAGCAACGTAATTGTTTGATATTGTCTAGATAAGAACATAAATTATCATAATTGTCCCGCTAATCCCGCTCGTACAGCTTCAAAAGGCATGCCGTGCAATTTTTTCTTATTATATAGGTACAGCAGCGCAAAAAAAGACGCAAGCCCTATTCTTACAAACTATATAAATAAAGAGGAAAAATTGAAATGTTAAAAAGAATTTTATAGCTAACACTAAACTTTCTTAAGTACCCTGCAAATAAAATATGTACATTACAAGAGCAAATTAAGAAAACACTATAAAATGGCGCGAGTGACGGGGCTCGAACCCGCGACCTCCGGCGTGACAGGCCAGCACTCTAACCAACTGAGCTACACCCGCGCACCAATTGTCTAGCTGGTGTAAGAGGTTCATTCGTTTCTGTCAAGCATTCTTAATGCGTTTTTTTCAAAAAAATAAAAAATTAATATCCTTTAAAAAATATCAAATAAAAATATCTTTTATTCTTGCGTTTAAATTAAATTTTCCTTAAAAAGCTCTCATCCAATGACAAGTCATTGAATGGGCGATTAGCTCAGCTGGTAGAGCGCCTCGTTTACACCGAGGATGTCGGGAGTTCGAGTCTCTCATTGCCCACCATATATTTTTACAGAATATACTCTATTGATTTCAATAGTATATTTTATAATGGATTAAATAATAATAAGAAATGAAATTTTTATCTTTCTTTTCGTTATAGACTGTAATTATAACTATTTCCCTCCTCTGATTCGGAAAAGCATAACAATAGATAAAAATAAAAGCTTTATCAAAGATAAAGCTTTTTAAGTGACTTGAGCGCTATATAACAAATTAGAATTTATAAGCAACACCAACCCGAAAATCATTGGTTTGGTAATCAATTTCTAATTCATCCTTAGCGAATTTCTGCTTACCAAAATCTGAATAACGATATTCCGCACGTAAGATAACATTATCAGCCATTGCAAAATCAACACCACCACCAAGAGTATAACCTACCATCATTTTTGTATCTGATACGCTAGAAGAAGGTATTTCTTTACTCAATATCTCAATTGATTTGGAAAGAGTATTTTGAATCTGCGCATAAGCAACACCGCCAGCAATATAAGGCATCACACGATCAACTGAAAAGCCTATACGTACCCGTGTAGCACCAGACCATTTTTGTTTTAAAGTGTTACTATAGACTTCATCAGCAATTTCCTCCTCATCTACTTGTACTTGCTTTGTTTCCCTTACACGCATTGCAGATGAAATTAAAGGTCTAGCTTCTTGTATTTGAAGCCTTTCTTTTCTTACTTGCTGTGAAGATTGTTTTTCTAAATTCTGTCTTCCTTCTTCACTACGAACTTCTCGAATATTGACCTCTTGTGCTGCTACAGAGCTTATAGAACTAGTAGGGCCCGCTGGACCTGTTTCACCTCTACTACGTTTACTTCTCCTTACTCTTTTCTCTTCTTTTGCAGGAGATACTGAGATTTCTCTACTATCCATCTGTACACCTTCAATTTGACGCCTTGTCCTTTCTGCTAGTTCTTCTACTTCCTCTACCCCTTCTATTTCTTCTAGTTCTTCAGATTTCCTTCTTGCAACAATTTTTGTATCCTGTTTATTGGACCAAACTATATCCGTATCAACACCTAGAACAAGGCTATTTCCTAGATCGACATTGGCTCCTGCATAAAGACCACCCATAAAACCAGAAAGTTGAGGTAATTTATCTTTTTCAACAGGAGTCCATTCTCTCGTGCCGGTCTCTTTTTTAGCGTATAAATTGATGCTAGTTTTACCTGAGAAGCCACCAATCTGCCCTCCAAGATAAAAACCATTCCAAGAGAAAGTAGGTGCAGAGATAACTGGTGGAGCATCAGAGTTCGGATTCATTTCAACTGGCGGTAAAACTTGTTTTGACATTTTACTAGGAGGTGAAACGATGGGCCTCGATTCTTGAGGTACTATAATATCTGCTGCTTGTGCTGCAGAAGCTGTAAATAGAGTGATAATAGATGTGCTAATTAAACATTTTGTGTTCATAAGTTACTCCGGAGATAATGTTGAGAACCACATAATGATATATTTATCTCCATTACAGAATCTTTTCAAAAAGAGCTATAATAAAAATGACACAATCATAAAAAATATATTCTATAGTATCTTAAACAATTAATTGTGATTATAAGTCAGTGACTCGTAAGTAAATGAAACTTTTTTACGGTTACCAGAAATGTTAAAAAACAAAACAATGTTATACTGAAAACTAAACCATAATTTCTGCCACAATTCATTGACTGGGATCATTCTAACACCCCTATAAACTTAGAAAAAGAGCTTATAATCAACACTAAAATCTCTATTTGCAAAGCAACTCTTAAAACTAACATTACAAATATGTTTTTTGCCATTAAAGAAGTACCAACAAAATTTTCCAATCAAAAATAAACTATATCATTGTAGTATTTCTATAGTTATTCACATTTTTTCAATATTTCAGAAAGCATAAAGTGATATCAACAAATTACAAAATACATCCCCTCTACCTTTTCTTTGAAGCTAAAATTTTCTTTTGAAAATAAGCCCCTACAATTAAGACACTCTTCCCAACCCTTTTTTATACATCAATAAACTTCGAATATGATAGTAACTTTTTAAGCTCTTCAAACAATGTATAATTCCAATCAATAAACAAAGCTTATTTTATTTATTTCACAGGCCATAAATGAGATAAATTAGAAATTAAAAAGAGTATTTATAGTATTTTATCTTAAAGCAAATAATTGCAAAACCATTCTAAAAATATACCAATTTTACTATAGTGAAATTTTAGTATTGCCTCTCTTATACAACCCCATATTAATAGTTTCATACTATGCATCATCACAACAATTTTATAGCAACAACACAATGTGTCTTATATATTTTTAAAAGTAAAATCCGTTACGAATATAAATGCTCTCCCATTCTTTAGACTAGATATATTAAATTCTTTATTTTAAAAATTGCATATACTTATATTCAACATGGGCAGAATTGAATTTTGTCAGATAAACTTCTGAAATAACGCGGATAAAAAACCATATTATCATTGGTTGTTTCAATTGATTGAAATACGTAATAAGATCTAAATGAACTATTTGATAAAATGAAAATTTGCTATTTACGAAATTCAAGATACTTTTCCTAAGTAAAATACACTTTATGTAGTATAGTGTGCAAAATAGCTTTGGAGATATTCTTATGCCAGGTATACTTAAATACCTACTTATCTTGTGACAAAAATATTAAGACGATTCTCAATTGCCGTTGCGTCAGCATTTTTAATACCATTTTTAAGTGATTGTGGATTTAATACAATCCCAACATCAAGAAAAAGCATATGCGGTATGGAGTAATGTTCTCAATCAATATCAACGCCGTACAGATTTCATCCCTAATCTCGTAGAAACTATCAAAGCTTACGCATCCCATGAACGAGCTGTTCTTACTAGCGTTATTGAAGCACGTGCAAAAGCAATGCAAATGACCATTAACGCAGATATATTGAATAACCGACAAGTTATGCAACAATACCTCAATAACCAAGCTAATTTGTCGAGTGTGCTTTCACGTCTTATAGCTGTTGTTGAAAACTATCCTGACCTCAAAGCTAATCAAAATTTTCTTGCTCTTCAATCACAATTAAAAGGAACTGAAAATCGAATTTCCGTTGCTCGCCGTGATTATATTGAAGCAGTACGTATATATAATACTGCATTGAAAACAATGCAAACAATGATTTGGGTAAAACTATGGTTTCGTGATGCTAAGCCTATGCAAACATTTACCATTGATATTAATGCCCAACAAATACTAAAGGTCAATTTCAATTAATGGTATCATTTCATTTTATTCAACTTATTCAACGTAACACTTTTTTATACTTATAGTCTTTCATAAGTTTTCTATTTTTTGCAATTACATTGAATAATACTGCTTATTCACAAATTCAATTTCCTCTCTTTACAGGTCATATTAATGATGTTGCCCATTTTCTTGATACTACAACGATAAAAAGTCTGACAGAAAAGCTGTCTGCATTACAAAAAAACAGGTGACCAAATTGTCATTGTGACTGTCCCTACTCTTTCAGGAATCAACATTGAAACTTATAGCAATTCTCTTTTTCGCACATGGAGCTTGGAGTAAAAAGAGGTTAATAATGGTGTGCTACTTGTCGTTGCACCAAACGAGCGCAAAGTACGTATTGAGGTGGGTTATGGTTTGGAAAAAGAGCTAACAGATGCGATTTCTGCAGTCATTATTAACAATTTTATTGTTCCCAATTTTCATGAAGAAAACTATCAAAAAGGGATTATTGAAGCAGTTAACGCAATTACTGAAGTTATTACAGGAAGTAATGCTGATGTTATGTCTAGAATCAAAGCAAAGGCTGAAATTATTGAAGTACAAAGTAAACGAGCTGAAAAAGAAGAAATGATAGCAAATATTATTTTCTTTTTAATCTTTTTTACAATGGTTGGTTTGCCTATTCTTGCAATTATTTTTGGTAAAAAAATAGGTCCACGAAAATATCGTTGGATGAGTACAGTTTTCACGCTTTGGTTTACTAATATAAATGCTAAACAAAAACACTATAATAAAAGATTTGGAAGATATTCAGGTGGTAGTGAGTTTAAAAGTAGAGGAGGTTCATCATGAGGTGATGGAGCATCAGGAAGATGGTAAAATGCTCATTGGTTTTTGTCACAAAATACCTTAAATTGCTAATTTATGCTCAATCTGCTTAGATGGAGTAAAATCTTTTTTAAAATTATGCTTCAATGTTATATCTAAGTGACATCTTAATATATATTCATTTTTTAAAAGAAATGGCACTTAATTAATATAAATTTTTCGCTCAATCATTGAAATACAATGATACCATATGCCCATCATTTAATTAATGAGATATTTTGCTAGTTTTATATTAAATTCTAATTTATTATACTCACATTAATTGCATTTTTAATTTATTAGGTAAGTTGCTGTCGCTCTTAATAGATTAAAAGCTTTCAAATGTAGTACTAAAAATTAGGATTGTAATACATTTACTAATCAATAAAATTGCGAACTTTAAATTCAACATAATAATACAGCTATAATGTCTACTTATAATTTGACTAACGGCTTTCTACTCAATTAAAATGGTAGAAATAATTAAGTGTTTTCACTAACAGAGAAAAATTATCGATATCACTCATTTTCTATTTTGATTGTAATAAACAACCCCATGTCTTGCTATGTGATTTACTGTTGCCAATAGTAAACTAAATATAACTCTAATATACATATTTCTGATGACATTTAAATTAAACCGTACTGATCGTGACCATTTATTGCATGATTTTAAAACAACCTATCCTAGCTCACCGGTCGAGTGGAAAATAAGTGATGGTTTAATCGAATATCCGGAAGCACTCTGTTATATGCAAGAGCGTGTGGAAAATATTTCTGCAAAAACCGCACATGAACAAATTTGGCTTCTTGAACATCCTCCCCTTTATACAGCTGGTACAAGCGCCAACAAAAAGGATCTTCTAGCACCTAATTTATTTCCTGTATATGAAGCTGGCCGTGGTGGTGAATTTACATATCATGGCCCCGGACAGCGTATTGCTTATATTATGCTTGATCTGAAACGCCGAAAGCAAGATATACGCGCCTTTATTAGTGCATTAGAACAGTGGATTATTCAGATGCTTGCACAATTTAATATTAAAGGTGAACGTCGTGAAGATAGAATTGGTGTTTGGGTTACACGACCAGATCGTCCACAAACAATAAAAGGTATCCCTTGTGAAGATAAAATCGCTGCTATTGGTATCCGCATACGTAAGTGGGTAAGTTTTCATGGAATTGCTATCAATGTTGATCCTAACTTAAATCATTACTCAGGAATTGTCCCATGCGGAATTGCAGATTATGGTGTAACAAGCTTAATTGATCTAGGCTTACCTGTAACAATACATGATGTTGATATTGCGCTAAAACAAACATTTGAACAAATTTTTGGTCCAACAATTGATATTTCTTAAGTGCGTTGATTTTTAAATAAAAAACAGGCATAAAACTTATTTCGATTAAACGTTTATTTTAAATAACTTACAATTTAGATAGATAATTGAATGCTATGAGCGATAATAATAAAGATCTTTTTAGTATTTTAAATAAAGCTCAGCTTCGTATGGAAACGAAAGCAAATAATCAGAAAACTCCAATAAATTCAAAAGCAATACCTTCAAAGGCACCTGTATCTGCTTCTAAGGATAATGCGGAAATGAATAACTACAATGCATCATCCATCCGAGTACTTGAAGGTTTGGAACCTGTACGTTTGCGACCTGGAATGTACATCGGTGGAACAGATAGCAAAGCACTTCATCATTTATTTTCTGAAATCATTGATAACGCGATGGATGAAGCTGTTGCTGGTTACGCTGATTTAATTGATGTATCACTGGATAAAGATGGTTATTTAACAGTTATGGATAATGGACGTGGAATCCCCATTGAAAACCATCCTCAAATGCCAGATAAATCTACCCTTGAAGTCATTATGACACAACTTCACTCAGGGGGAAAATTTGATGGGAAAGCTTATCAAACCTCTGGTGGTTTACATGGAGTAGGTATTTCCGTTGTTAACGCTCTTTCTGATGATATGGAAGTTGAAGTAGCACGGGAACGCAAACTTTACCGTCAGTGTTTCTCACGTGGTATTCCTCAATCTGGATTACAAGATTTAGGTGATGTTTACAACCGCCGCGGTACGCGAGTTCGTTTTCATCCTGATAGTAAAATTTTTGGTGAAAAAACAGTTTTTGAACCAGAAAAAATTTACAAAATGGCGCGTTCTAAAGCCTATCTTTTCAGTGGAGTTAAAATTCGCTGGAGTTGTGATCCCATAGTACTTGAAGGTATCAATAATATTCCTGAAAAAGCTACTTTTCATTTTCCAGATGGGCTTAAAGATTATTTATCATCATTATTAAATGATAAATATTGTATAACAACTGAAATCTTTTCTGGTAAAATAAAACAACTTGCTAATCATGGCTCAGTTGAATGGGCGGTAGCTTGGCATAACGGTGATGCTGGTATACAATCCTACTGCAACACTATTCCTACACGAGAAGGTGGAACACATGAAACAGGGCTGCGGCAAGCTCTTCTGCGTGGACTGAAAGCTTATGCTGAATTAATAGGAAACAAGCGTGCTACTATTATTACTTCTGATGATGTTATGGCATCAACCATTGCAGTGCTTTCAGTCTTTATTAGAGAACCTGAATTTGTTGGACAAACTAAAGATCGATTAGCTACAATTGAAGTGCAACGTATTGTTGAAAATGCAATACGCGATCCTTTTGACCATTGGCTTGCTAATTCTCCACAAGAGGCAACAAAACTTCTCGATTGGGTTATTGAACGAGCTGAAGAACGTGTAAAACGACGTCAAGATAGAGAAATAAATCGAAAAACAGCTGTGCGTAAATTACGTCTGCCAGGTAAATTAGCAGATTGCAGCCAAAATTCTGCCGCTGGCGCTGAATTATTTATTGTTGAAGGAGATTCGGCTGGCGGTTCTGCCAAACAAGCACGTAATAGAGCAAACCAAGCAATTTTACCTCTTCGGGGAAAAATTTTAAACGTAGCTAGTGCTGCACGTGAGAAGATGATTACAAGCCAAACAATTAGTGATCTTATCCTTGTGCTTGGATGTGGAACACGTTCTAAATATCGTGAAGATAATCTCAGATATGAACGTATTATTATTATGACTGACGCAGATGTTGATGGTGCACATATTGCTTCACTCTTAATAACCTTTTTCTTTCAAGAAATGCCAGAGCTCATCCGTGGGGGGCATTTATATCTTGCTGTACCTCCTCTTTACAGAATATCACAAGGAGGAAAAGTAGCTTATGCACGTAATGATGCTCATAAGGACGAATTGCTAAAAACAGAATTTACTGGAAAAGCTAAAATTGAAATCGGGCGTTTCAAGGGCCTTGGAGAAATGCGCGCGCAACAGCTTAAAGAAACAACTATGCATCCCCAAAAACGCACACTTTTGCGCATTTCTATCGATGCACTTGAAATGCAAAAAACTAAAGAGACAGTAGAAAGTTTAATGGGGTCAAAACCAGAAGCACGATTTCGATTCATACAGGAAAATTCAACTTTTGCCCATAATCTCGATATCTAATCGGAAAAATGTTTATCAAACCACTGCTGCCGCATCAATAACACGTAATTGCGGGTTGATTGTTCCATTCCAGTAATTTAAACTAAGATTGCCCGCCACATGAATTGTTTCACCAACATTTTCAGAAAGAAAATTGCCAAGGGATGTTCCCACTGCATGAAAAGCTATTCCTTGAAGTTTTTTACCTTCAAGATCAGAAACAAAGAGGCGCAAATGCCCTTTCCCAACCTCAGATACACTAACTAATCGATGAGAAGGAAGGACAAAAACAGGTGTCGCATTTTCTGAACCAAAAGGGCCTGCTTTTTCAATCATATCAAAAAGATCTTTATTAGCACCAGAAGCAGAAAGAAAACCATCTATACTGAGAGACTTTTTAGCACGCAATTGCGAAACTACCGAATAAACTTTTTCTTCTAACCATTCTCGAAAAGCTTTAACTTTTGTAGATTGAATTGTAATCCCAGCTGCCATACTATGCCCTCCCCCTTTTTCTAATAAATTCAGTGTAACAGCCTCATGAACAAGTGCTCCCAAATCTATACCACTAATTGAGCGGCCTGATCCTGTACCGCTACCATCTGCTTTCAAAGCAATTACAAAAACAGGACAAAAGAAACGTTCTTTTAAACGGGATGCAAGAATACCAACAATTCCTGGATGCCATTCTTGGCAAGCAACTACAAGTGATGATGGCACTTCGTTACCATGATAAATAGAATTAATATAAGCTTCTGCTTGAGCTAATTGAGTAGCTTCCATCTCTTGGCGTTCCTGATTAAGTTGATTTAATTGCTCTGCCATTTTATCAGCTTCATCTCTATCATCACAGCTGAGCAAACGTGCTCCCAAAGCTTGATCTCCAATACGTCCTCCCGCATTAATTCTAGGCCCTAATAGAAAACCTAAATGAAAACTATTAATCGGCTCACCTATACGCGCAACCTTTGCTAAAGCAGCTATCCCAGCATTGTGCATAGAACGCGCGACTTGAAGCCCTTTAACTACAAAAGCGCGATTAACACCTCTCAATGGAACCACATCACATACAGTGGCTAACGCAATAAGATCAAGCATACTCAAAAGGTCAGGAACAGTCTCTACCCATTTTTGCTTTCGCAGTAAATGATTTACCCATACTAATGTAACAAATACGATGCCAGCAGCACATAAATGCCCTTGTTCAGAAAAATCATCGGGGCGATTAGGATTAACAAGAGCAACAGCCTCTTGATGAACATCTAACATTTGGTGATGATCTAAAACCACAACATCAGCACCTGCAAGCCTAGCTGCTTTCAATGCATCTGGGCTGTTTGCCCCACAATCAACAGTAATAATTAAACTTGCCCCTTCTTCTACCAGCATTTTCATTGCTTGTTCATTCGGGCCATAACCCTCAACAATACGATCAGGAATATAGATTTTAACTGTTATACCAAAATAACGTAAAAAACGCGCCAAAAGCGCTGATGAACAAGCTCCATCAACATCATAATCCCCAAAAACAGCTATTTTTTCTTGGTTCATAATAGCTGTAACCAGGCGCTCTGCTGCACATTGCATATCCGTAAAGCTTTCTGGATTAGGTAGTAAATTGCGTAGCGTGGGATTAATAAAAGCAACAGCTTCAGATTCATCAACGTTCCTTGCTGCAAGGACCCGAGCTAACTGATCTGGAAAACCAAATTTTTGAGAAATAGCACGAGCATTATTAATTCCCTGAATATCAAGAGGATCTACCCAAGCCTGACCACAAGCAGAAGATTTAACATTAAGACAATAATAAGATAGCTGCATTATCCTTTTTATGTACAATGAAAACGGCAAAAATACAATGAACACTTAAAAAATGAAATGTTGTATATAGCAAACGTTTTATCTCATGATATGAGTAGAATGTTACAACTAAGAATATTACAAATATTCTTAGTTGTAATGCGTTATTTTATTAGTTTTATTTTTTCTTGACGCAAATCATAAGACATTATATCAAATAAATAATATACACTAAGATGTATTTTGTTGTGATAATCATTCATAACGTAAAACAACAAAAAATGTTTTCATATTAAAGGGCTTTAATAAAGGATACTTCTATGGCAACTTTTTCACAAAAGCCAACTGAAGTGGTAAAGAAATGGGTTATTATTAACGCAGAAAACCTTGTTTTAGGTCGTCTTGCCACGCTCGTTGCCAATCGCTTACGTGGCAAACATAAAACTACTTTTACCCCCCATGTTGATGACGGTGATAATGTCATTGTTATCAATGCAGAGAAAATAGCTCTTACTGGCAGAAAATATACTGATAAGAAATATTATTGGCATACTGGCTATATCGGCGGCATTAAAGAACGTACAGCTCGTCAAATTCTTGAAGGTCGCTTTCCTGAACGAATTGTTGAAAAAGCGGTAGAGCGCATGATTCCCCGTGGTCCACTTGGTCGTCGTCAAATGAAAAATTTACGTGTTTATGCCGGTAGTCAACATCCACATGCAGCGCAACAGCCCGAAACTCTTGATGTCGGTGCTCTAAACCGCAAAAATAAAAGGATTGCTTAAATTATGGCTGAAATTAACTCTCTTTCTGAACTTGGCGCAACAATATCCACTGTAGAAGTGAATAATAAAACTGCTCCTATTCACGTGCAGAAACTTGATTCACAAAAGCGTGCTTATGCAACAGGAAAACGTAAAGATGCTGTTGCCCGTGTATGGGTCAAGCCAGGTTCTGGAAAAATTACTATTAATAACAAAGAGTTCGATAAATATTTTGCCCGTCCTGTTCTTAGAATGATTCTTCGTCAGCCGATTGTTATAACTAACAGAGATACACAATTTGATATTGTCGCAACTGTTGCTGGTGGTGGTCTTTCCGGTCAAGCAGGTGCAGTACGTCATGGAATTTCTAAAGCTCTAACTTATTATGAGCCGGAACTTCGTACTATCTTAAAAAAAGGTGGTTTTCTTACACGAGACAGTCGCGTTGTTGAACGCAAAAAATATGGTAAAGCGAAAGCACGTCGCTCTTTCCAATTCTCAAAGCGTTAATTTTAGTTCTTGTATGATATGTAAAATCCCATTTTTCAGTGGGGTTTTTATCTTTAACAGCATACCTAAAAATTATCTTTAAAGTCATACTTTTAGTGTGATTCTCTTTATTGCTGTTTAAAAAGAAAGCTCAATAAAATTTTAGTCTAAAAAGGACTTCAGCATTGTAATAAAATGCGGAACAGAAATAGGCTTTGACATATATTCTTCACAGCCACTTGCGCGAATCCGCTCTTCATCCCCCTTCATGGCAAAAGCTGTTACAGCGACAATAGGAATAGATTTAAGCTCTTCATCTTTTTTTAGCTGTTTAATAACATCAATTCCTGAAACTTCAGGTAACTGAATATCCATAACAATAAGAGAAGGCATCGCTGAGCGAGCTAAATCTAATGCAATAAGACCATTACGTGTTTCAACGGTCTCATAGCCACTCACCTCTACAAGATCACGGAATAATTTCATATTAAGTTCATTATCTTCCACGATCATAACTTTTTTTAACATTAATATAAATTTACCTTTCTATAAAAATATAAATTAAAATATATATTTTTCTTATTCTAATTCTTTATATAAATTTTTCTTTTGTAGGACTATAGCAGAAAGAAAGTACATTGAATCCACTTTTTGCAAAAAACACATTGACATTTAACTGCGTAAAAAAATCTTCTTATAAAGAATATATAATGTACATGTAGTTATTAGATAAAGGTTATATTTTTGTATAAGAGATTTTTCTTTTAATTGACATTAAAGTTTAAATTATTCTCTATTTCATGACTTTTATTGTAAGTAAATTCAACAATTTTATATATTCTAAAGTACCTTTGTTTCAAAAGTAAGCCCTTGATAAGCAGGCTCAACATTTAGTGGGACGTAATTTAAAACATCATTATAATCAAGCGAATTATCCATATGAGTTAATATAGCCCGTTTAGGCTTCAAATATTCTATCCAATGCAATGCTTGATCAACCGAAAAATGACTTGAATGAGGTTTAAATTGAAGAGAATCAATAATTAAAACATCTAGATTCGTAAGATTTTGAAATGCTTTTTCGGGAAATTGATTTACATCAGTACAATAAGCAACATTGCCGATACGAAAACCCAAAGAATAAATAGCACCATGAAATTGTAAATGTGTATTAAAAGTAATTTCTCCCCCCTGTCCTTGAATTGTAAATTTACTGTTTTCATTTATAAGGTGTGCCTTTAAAATGGGGGGATAACGAGAGCCCTTTGGTGTTTGAAAACAATAGCCAAAAGCCGTGTTAAGATATTCTAGCGTAAACGAATCTGCATAAATATCTATTAAAGATTTTTGTGCAAGTGCATAACTACGTAAATCATCAATACCATGGACATGATCTGCGTGAGAATGTGTATAAACAGCAGCATCAAGATGATTAACGTGCGATTCAATCATTTGTGATCGAAAATCTGAACCTGTATCAATAACAACTGTTGTTTTTTTTCCCGACTTATCAATTCGTTCAACTAATAGAGAAGTTCTATAGCGCTTATTTTTGGGATTGTTCGGATCACAAGCTCCCCAATAACCATTGGGGCGCGGTACCCCAGGAGATGAACCACAACCCAATATCGTAAATCGGTAACAATCAAACATTCTTTTTATTTCATTTTTCTAAATAAACGAAAAGCATTTTGTGTTGTTATCTGAGCAATTTCTTCGATACTTAAGCCAATAGTTTCAGCCAAAACAACCGCTGTATGACATACAAAAGATGGTTCATTTATTTGTCCACGGTAAGGAACAGGTGCTAAAAATGGTGAATCTGTTTCGATTAACAAACGTTCATGAGGTACAATTTTTGCTATTTCACGGATCTCAAGTGCATTTTTAAAAGTGAGAATACCCGAAAAAGATATATAGCCACCAAGTTCAATGCCAGCACGAGCAAGCTGTAGCCCAGATGAATAACAATGAAAAATAAATGGAAATTCTCCTTCTTTCATCTGTTCACGTAATATCTGTTCCATATCAGCATCCGCATCACGTGAATGAATTACAAGAGGTAACTGTGTTTCCCGAGAAGCAATGATATGCTCTTGAAAACTCTTCTTTTGCTCTTGTGGTGAAGTATAATTATAATAATAATCAAGCCCAGACTCGCCAAATGCAACAATTTTGGGATGTTTCGATAAAGAAATAAGATTTTCAGCTTTAATATTCTGCTCTTCGCACACATAATTGGGGTGAGTACCAACAGAACAAAAGACCTGATCATAAGCTTGTGTGATTGCTAAAAGTTTATCCAACTTATGAACATGTGTTGAAATTGTTATCATACGTCCAACATCAGCACTCAAAGCCCGTTGAATAACACCATCCAAATCTTGTGCAAAATCTTCAAAGTCAAGATGACAGTGCGTATCAATCAACATCATTCACATCAACTTTCTTAAAGACATAACGGGGAAAAATTGGCACTGGTAGTGGAAGACTTACACCTTCTTTAATTTTCGAATCGTTTATATGACGTAGTAAGCGATCTTCTTTAGCAATTGCAAGACTATCAAGAAGTTTAGTAGCTGATTGAGGAATAAAAGGTAAAAGCATAATACCTATCCGTCGCAAAACTTCTAAAGTTACATAAAGAACTGTAAAAAACCTTTTTGGATTACTTTTGCATAAACTCCAGGGCTCTTCATTAGCAAAATAACGATTAGCATTTGCCACAACTGAAAAAATAGCTGAAAGTGCTAAGTGCGGTGCCTGGCATGACATAGCTTGGCGTGCAACCTCAATTATCTGAAGAGATTGTTCTAAAAGTTGTTTATCTTGAGTCAAAAACATAGTTGGCGTAGGAATTTTCATGTCGCAATTTTTTTGTATCATGGATAAAGAACGTTGCGCTAAATTGCCAAGATCATTAACAAGATCTGCATTGATGCGATTCACAAAACTCTCGTGATTATAACTACCATCTTGCCCGAATGGTACTTCACGAAGAAAAAAATAACGGACTTGATCAAGGCCATAACGATCGACTATTTCAAAAGGATCAACTACATTTCCAACGGATTTTGACATTTTTGCTCCGCGATTTAGTAAAAAACCATGTGCAAAAACACGTTTAGGCAATTCAATTCCAGCTGACATCAAAAATGCTGGCCAATAAATTGTGTGAAAACGGATAATATCTTTACCTATAATGTGAGTACTTGCAGACCAAAAATGACGCTTGTCTGAAGTTTCATTGAAAAAATCAATTGCTGTAAGATAATTTGTAAGTGCATCAACCCAGACATACATTACATGCTTTGAATTATTTGGAACACCAATTCCCCAATTAAAATTCGTCCGCGAAATAGAAATATCTTTCAACCCTGATTTGATAAAACTTATAATCTCGTTACGCCGTTCATTAGGACCAATGAAATCAGGACATTGTTCATAATGTTCAAGAAGAGCTTTTTCATAACGAGAAAGCCTAAAAAAATAACTTTCTTCTTCATTCCACTCAACTGGAGAGCCTAGCTCTTTTTCACGACGGACTCCATCTTCCCCAATTTGGGTATCTTTTTCTTCATAATAAGATTCTTGGCGAACTGAATACCAACCGGCATATCGATCCAGGTAAATATCTCCATTAGCTTCCATTTTTTTCCAAATTGCTTGACAGGTTCGATAGTGTCTTTCTTCTGTTGTGCGAATAAAATCGTCATTAGAGCAATTTAGCACTGTAAGCATTTTTTTAAAAATAGCACTGTTGCGATCTGCAAGTTGTTGAGGTGCTATATTTAATGCTTCTGCCGCTTGTTGCATTTTGAGGCCATGCTCATCCGTGCCAGATAGAAAGAAAACGTCTTTGCCATCTAATCGTTGAAAGCGAGCTAATGCGTCACTTGCAATTGCATTATAAGCATGCCCAATATGCGGAGCACCATTAGGATAAAAAATTGGAGTTGTTATATAATATGTGTCACGCATGTTATACCCAGTTGAAACATAAAAAAAGGATATAATGACATAACGCTTATCAATCATATTGTCACGGAAAAAGCTGATATTCGTGAACGATCTTATGAACTCTAAAAAGCAGATTGATAACAAATTGCTTTTTATCAAGATTAAATGATTGCAGTTCCGCTATTTCCTGATAAATCTCTTGCCATGTTTGCGCACATTTTTTCGAAAGAGAGAGAGTTCCCTTTTCAGCTAAGATAATAGCTCTTTTTTGAATTTTATCAAGAATTTCATCGCAAAATTGTTGAAATTTGACATCCGAATCCGATGATGAAAATGTCTGAGCAAGATTGTGTACAAGAGCCAAATTACAAACGGATTGTTCTAAAAAACTATCAATGGTTTGAATAATTTCAAGCCCACCATAACACGTAAGTAAAAGCGCTTTTCGAGGATTTCCTTTGGATTTCTGAATAACCATTTCCATAGATTTTTTATCGGTAAACACCTGGTCAGAAAGAATATGTGAAATGACTTGTTTTATTTCATCACCACATAATGGTCGCAAAGAGATTTGTTGACAGCGTGAGCGAATTGTCGGAAGTAATTTTCCTGAACAATGTGTAATAATAATAAATAAAGCTTTTGCTGGAGGTTCTTCAAGTATTTTGAGAATTGCATTGGCAGCACTTCTACTCATATCATCTGCAGAATCAATAATGATAATACGCCATCCACCATCTTGCGATGTTTGATTTAAAAAATATGTGACATCGCGAATATCATCAATTGATATACTTGTTTTGAATTTTTGTATTTTTAAATCAAAATGGCGAGAAACATGTATAAGACCAGGATGACTGCCTTGCATTATCTGATGCCATACAGTTGAATCATGTTCTGGTTGTAAAAAACCACTTTCTTGATTACTTAAAATATTCCAAGCAAAGTGAAATGCTAACGTTGCTTTACCAATCCCCCTTTCTCCTTCAAATAATAATGCATGAGGTATACGCCCTTCTTTACATATCTGCGCCAAAAAATGACGAACTTCTTTATGACCAATGATGATGTTATTTTGTGATGGTGATAAAATCCCCTCGATATCGTCATATTGACGCAAAAAGTTGATATCATTCATGGCACATGACCCAATATTAACTGATGACAGATATCCTTTATTTGTGACGCTATCGTTCCTACTGCACAAGTTGCGTCAATTACACGAAATCTATGAGATTCATTTCTAGCCAATCGAAGAAAAGTTTGTCGTCTTTGCTCTTGAATATTTAATTGATCTTTTTCGAAATAATCGATCTTTCCAGTTTCTTTCCTTCGTAAATCTGTGCGCTCCATACCAAACGTTGCTGGTATATCCAATAAAAATGTCAAATTGGGCATAACCTTACCTAGACCTATACGCTCTAAAATGGAAAGAAGATGGGAATTTACCTTATTATTAAGCCCTTGATAAACACGCATAGAATCAATAAAACGGTCACATAAAACAATTTTTCCTGCCTGCAAAGAAGGCAAAATAATTTCAGTAACATGATCAACACGTGCTGCTGTAAATAAAATTGCTTCAGTGAATGCTCCATATTGTTCTGTATTACCTGATAGTAAAATATAGCGCATTGCTTCAGCACCTGCTGTTCCACCAGGTTCCCGAGTTATAACAACATCATAGTTTTTACTACGAAGATACTGTGCAAGCAAAGAAATTTGAGTCGTTTTGCCTGCTCCTTCTCCTCCTTCAAATGTAATAAAATAACCTGACACGTATGAACCTTAATCCTTTATCTTGGCCTACATTATAAGTGTTTTTGCAAGTGTCCAATTATTATTTTATAAAAAGCAATTTTTAAATAAATAAAATATTACTTCAGTTGCTATTAATTTTGCTACTGAAAATAGAAAAAAGTAATACTATTTTGTTTCTCAAATCATATTATCCTTATGCAGCATCAATAATAACGATTGCGATATAGAAATTTGAAATTTTATGTTTTTTATATACTAAGCGTTAATTTCTAAAATAAATAAAAAACTTTAATGCTATATGCGGCCGATTCTTCTTTATCTAAAAAATCAGCATAAAAAGAAGATTGCACAAAAAAAGAGAGCATTCCTTTTTCAAAAGAAATATATTTATAAATTAAAAAATTTTTTGTTTTTCTTATAATTATTAAAATAAAGTCATAAAACACATTATATTATTAATATAACATATTATATATTATATATTTTTCTTGTTATATAGGATTTACCTATAATACTTCATTCAACTATTGACTTGCTATAAATATATTTAATTCAACTTTGTTCTTAAATGAAGATAATTATATCAAATTCAATTTCCTTGGATCATTCAGTTACTTTTTAATGCATATAAAAATACAGTTTTTCTTTCTACAACAATTGTAATCGATTTATCCTGGATTTCCTTTATTGAGTTTATTAGCAAAAGCTACTTGATTAAGTGATGCAGGTTTATCTGTCAAAACAGGACCAATATCTGGTAATTTTATCAAAAAGCTCCCAATTGGTTGTTTTGGATTCATCATAGTCTTCACCGGCTGTTTTTGGGAATTTGTATAAAATGCAAAAAATACAGTATCTTTCTTATCTTCTGGAGTATTCGCCAACGCTAACATCATAGATGAATTATAATCTCCAGACGTATAAGAGGCCATTAAATAAGTGCTATCATAATCATTTACAGGCGCTTTACTGACGTACTCTACTTTAACATTCGTCACCCCTTTATCGACATAACCAAGAATTGTTGCAGCTTGTTTTGATAAATCAATAATTCTATCTTTTATATAAGGACCACGATCATTTACCCTAACAATAATAGAAGAGCCATTTTCTAGGTTTGTAACGCGAGCATAACTGGGCAAAGGCATTGTAGGATGAGCAGCAGTCAAGAGATTCATATCATAGATCTCACCATTTGCAGTTAAACGCCCATGAAAATCTGAGCCATACCATGAAGCTTGACCAACACGTTTATAAGTTGGATCGTCTTCCGGATAATACCACTTTCCTTTTATTTGATAAGGTTTACCAACAACGGCTCTACCACCTTTATTTTTTGATTTATTCTGTGTATTTAAAACCTTTTCAGGTACAGTAACAGCTTTTGCCGCTTTTACCTTAGGTGTCTTATTATTAGAGCTTTTTTCTGCAAATTGTGTTGTTTGGTTTGCACAAGCCGTTAATAGCCCAACACCAACTATAAACACAAATTGAAATATCACTTTAACAACGGAGGGTAACTCTCTTTTACTATTTAAAAGCATTTATCAGCCCGCTTATCCTTTTTTAGCTTTTATTGTAAATATACAAATCGCATTCTTTGTGTATGATTGAAATTTATATCTGTGGATGACTATATTTATTAAATTTATTGGTATTCTAAAAAGCCATCTTTCATCAAGATATTAATGTAATATAAAAGAATATTTGTTATAATTTATAGTGATAATGTATCACCAAGCATGAATTAAAATTAAACAAAATCAATAGATTAAAATATAAAATCAAAAATAAAATGCTATAATATAAATTGTGAATTAAACTAGACTGAATAATAGAAGGTAAGTGTAATTTATAAATAGTTTAAATAATTTTTCACTAATTTACGGGGAATTTGGAAATATTATCTATGGTGAGCGCGCAGGGATTCGAACCCTGGACCTACTGATTAAAAGTCAGTTGCTCTACCAACTGAGCTACGCGCTCCCACACAATTATTTTGCTTGTAGAAAATGAATGGGAACATACGGTCGACTTTTCATTTGGTCAACACCTTTTATGAAAAAATATTATTTTTTACTTTATTTATTAAAATACTGTTTATTGCACCTAACTTTCTCACTATTCTACGCGTTCTTTTTGGATGTAAAATAGAATAACACAACAATAGCATATTGTATTCTTTACACCCAATTAATATAGACAAAAGATAAGCTTTTCAGCAAATTCAAATGGTATCATTCAAATGAAAATAAGATATTTAATGATTTAGATTTTTAAAAATTTTTTGCTTCTTTTTCGCCAATTTTAGTGTGACTTAATCTCTCATAACAGTAGCTAACATTGTTGTGAACTAACAATTTGCATAAAGCGATTCCAGTTGTAGAATTCATTTAATTGAAAAGTTATTTTTTAATTGATACATTTTATAACAGAAGTTAGCAAAATATTTGAATCTATTTTATAAGGTATAGATAACACTTTTCAAAAAACGACTCGTAAAATCATATGGAAGTTATTTATTCAATTTGAAAAAAATCTTGATTAATACCCCTAAAAACCATTTCCAAAGTTAATTGTATCTGTAAAATACAGCTAACATAAATTACTTCATTTAAAACTTTGAGCAATTGTCTGTTCATCAATGATAATTTACAGCTTACCTAAAACACGATACTCCTGCATATACTACAAAATATAAATTTGATGATGATATATACCAATATTGTCAGATAAAATGAATCCACATTTCTTTCTAGACTCAAATTTACAGACTCAAAAATAAAGTAGAGAATTTTGCGTTATTTTATAAAAAATTGTAGAATAATCATGAAATACTTATGCTTTGTCTTCTATTTTTTCTTTTTCGATTTTTTGATTTGGAATGTTGAATGCTGACATGTAAACAATATGAGCTACTTTTATTCATTCACAATCATATGAAAGAAATTGGTGTTCCCCCTTCGTTTGATGAGATGAGAAATGCGTTAGAACTTGCTTCAAAATCCAGCATTCATAGACTTGTCACAGCTTTGGAAGAGCGCGGTTTTATACGTCGTTTACCAAATCGTGCTCGTGCAGTGGAAGTTATCCGGCTTCCTAATAAAATAACATTCGATCTTTCTTCTGCACGTAAAATTTTTCCAAGTATGGTAGAAAAAAACAAAAGAAAAACATTTCAAGATTTTGATAATTTTGATGATTCTGAAACAAAAAACAAAAAAAATGTTACTATCCCTATAATGGGGCGTATTGCTGCTGGCGTACCTATTTCAGCAATACAGCAACAAACAAATACACTATCTCTTCCACCAGATATGATTGGTTTAGGTGAATATTATGCTTTGGAAGTTAAAGGTGATTCTATGGTTGAAGCAGGTATTATTGACAGAGATACTATAATTGTTAAACGCCAAAGTACAGCAACACAAGGTGAAATTATTGTTGCATTAATTGATAAACAAGAAGCAACTTTAAAACGTTACCGACGTAAAGGGGTTTCGATTGCATTAGAGGCTGCAAACCCTCATTATGAAACGCGCATATATAGGCCTGAACGTGTTCATATACAAGGTAAACTTGTTGGACTTATTCGCTATTATTAAAAGATAAAATAATTGAAAACACGAATAAAAAACTGTGTACGTTTATAGAATGTCTATATATACAAAGTCGTCGCCGTAATGATTATAAATAACGCCATTTATTAGCGTTTTTGTCTTTTAATACTATAAATAAATTTGCATAACTTTGTAGCAAAATGTATCAAATACGTTTAAAGGTTAATAGAGCATACAGATATTTTTCCTTAAAAAAGTAGGAATAATAGATAAATTAGATTTTCATTAAAGAATTACAAGGATTATTATGGCAGCACCTCGCATTAGTTTTGTTTCTCTCGGTTGCCCAAAAGCGCTTGTAGATTCTGAGCGTATTATTACAAGTCTTCGTTCTGAAGGTTATGAAATTTCACATAAGCACCAAGGAGCCGATCTTGTTATTGTTAACACCTGTGGCTTTCTTGATTCTGCGCGAACTGAATCGCTAACTAATATTGAAAAAGCTATCAAAGAAAACGGAAAAGTTATTGTAACTGGATGCCTTGGTGCGGAACCTGATGTCATTCGTCAAGCACATCCCAGTGTATTAGCTATTACTGGACCACAAGCATATGAAAACGTCATACAAGCAGTTCATACAGTCGTTCCTCCAGTCCATGACCCCTTCGTTGATTTAGTTCCTCCGCAAGGTATCCGCCTTACACCTCGCCATTATGCTTATTTAAAAATTTCTGAGGGGTGTTCTAATCGATGTAGTTTTTGTATTATTCCTGCTCTGCGCGGTAATTTGGTCTCGCGCCCCATAGGCGATATTCTTCGTGAAGCAGAAAAGCTTGTACAAGCAGGTGTAAAAGAACTTTTAATTATTTCACAAGACACCAGTGCTTATGGTATTGATATTAAATATGCTGAAAGTTCCTGGAAAGACCGCACAATAAAAGCTAAATTTTTGGATCTTTGTCGCGAACTAGGAGACATGGGTGTTTGGGTGCGAATGCATTATGTTTATCCTTACCCTCATGTTGATGAAGTTATTGAACTTATGGCAGCAGGAAAAATTCTCCCTTATCTAGATATTCCTTTTCAGCATGCATCACCAACTATTTTACGTAATATGAAACGCCCTGCTCATATGGAAAAAACAAATCGTAGAATTGAAAAATGGCGAAAAATTTGTCCAGATCTCACTTTGCGATCAACATTCATTGTCGGTTTTCCAGGAGAAACCAATGAAGATTTTGAGATGCTTCTTGAATGGTTGGAAGAAACAAAAATTGAGCGTGCTGGTTGCTTTAAATATGAAGCAGTAAAAGGCGCTGCTGCAAATGATCTTGAATTAGAAAGTATTGCGGAAGAAGTGAAAGAAAACCGTTGGCATCGCTTTATGGCAAAACAACAACAAATTTCTGCTCGTCTCTTAAAGAAAAAGATTGGAAAAAGACTTCAAATCCTTATTGATGAAAGTCAAGGTAAAGTGGCTAAAGGCCGTAGTAAATATGATGCTCCAGAGATAGATGGTGTTATTCATGTATCATCACGCCAACCACTTCGTACCGGTGAATTTGTCACCGTTAAAATCGAACAATCTGATGCTTACGATCTTTACGGTATTGCAGTTTAAATTATAGTAAAGCATCAAAAGCAAAAAGTTTTCTATCAAGCAAATGGCTTGGGCGTACATTTGTCAAAGCGCGAATCATAGTATCTTTACGCCCTGGCATTCTTTTTTCGATATCGTTTAGCATTTCTTTCATTACATTGCGTTGTAAACCACTTTGACTACCACAAAGATTACAAGGAATAACAGGAAATTGCATTGCTTGAGAAAACTTTTTCATATCCTCTTCAGCTGCATAAACAAGAGGACGTAAAACAAAAAGATCTCCCTCATCGTTTATAAGTTTTCCAGGTATAGCTGCTAAGCGACCACCATGAAACAAATTCATAAAAAACGTTTCTAAAACATCATCACGATGATGTCCGAGCACTAATGCAGAACACCCCTCCTCACGTGCAATACGATACAAATGCCCACGTCGCAATCTAGAACAAAGCGAACAATATGTTTGTGTTTGTGTTAACTTATCTGTAACAACTGAATAAGTATCCTGATATTCAATGCGGTAAGGAATTTGATAATTATTCAAAAAATCAGGAAGAATATGCTTTGGAAAGCCTGGTTGACCTTGGTCAAGATTACAAGCTAAAATTTCAATTTGTAAAAGACCACGCCATTTTAAATCCAAGAGAAGAGCCAGTAAGCCGTAAGAGTCCTTCCCCCCAGATAAAGCAACAAGCCATTTTTTCCCTGCAGACAACATTGAGAAATCATCAAACGCTTGTCGGATATGACGCAAAAGTCGTTTACGTAATTTATTAAATTCTACAGTTGAAGGAGCAACCCGAAACATTGGATGGCAATCATCAAAACTTTCCTCCAAAAAATCACCTATACCCACATTTTTCTATTGCTTGATATCATTTAGAAGACTTAATTTATAGTATTATACCCTGTATAATAATACAATGATTCATTTTTCGATCATAATACAAACAACAAATATAACAGGACTTAAATTTAATGCTAAATTCTGTCTGTAATTGGATACCAATAGTCAAAAAACCTACTTATTACAGAAAAAATAAACTGATAACATCAGCGGGTTAATGATGTTATCAGTTCCAACAGTTGCTAGATAATAGAGTGATTTTTAAAACACACAATTAAATTAGAGAGTGATAAATTCTCGCATCAAATTTAACGTGAATAAAATTCAACAACTAAATTAGGTTCCATGTGGACGGCATAAGGAACATCTGAAAAAGCAGGGATACGAGTAAAAGTCGCTTTCATTTTACTATGGTCTGCTTCAATATATTCAGGTACATCACGCTCAGCTAACTGTATAGCCTCTAAGACCAAAACAAGCTGCTTTGATTTTTCACGAACTTCAATAACGTCACCTGGTTTACAGCGATATGATTGAATATTCGTACGCCGACCATTTACATTGATGTGACCATGGTTGATAAATTGACGAGAAGCAAAAATAGTAGGTACAAATTTTGCACGATAAACGATAGCATCTAAACGTGATTCTAGAAGACCGATAAGATTTTCACTTGTATCACCATGACGACGAACAGCTTCTTTATAAATTTTACGAAATTGCTTTTCTGAAATATCTCCATAAAATCCTTTTAATTTTTGCTTAGCACGTAACTGGACACCATAATCAGAAAGCTTTCCTTTACGGCGCTGTCCGTGCTGACCAGGACCATATTCACGGCGATTTACAGGCGATTTCGGACGCCCCCAGATATTTTCCCCCATACGGCGGTCAATTTTATATTTTGTTGATTCGCGCTTACTCATCGCATTTCCTTCACATAAAAAACAAGATCATAAATTAGACCTTAAGGAAACGCACCCTCCTCTGCCTTCCAAAAGGAAGACTGACAGGATATCTTACACACAAATTCGAAAGCTATCCACGGGACACGTCAATTAATATTATTTTCTTAAAAGAAAAAGTTAAAATAGCTTTATTCAATTATACTTTAAAGTCAACTCCCTTTACTATATTAAAACCAAACTTTTGTAACAAATGCTCAGTTGCAATTTCTATATTTTGCGATGTAAATAAAGCACAATCTTTATGTTTCTTTACGTTTTTATTTGGTATTTCCTCTAATAATAATGATCTGGTGCGCCTGGCTATAGCTTTTGCTGGATCAATCCAACTTACCGGCCATAAAGCTTGCTGACGAAACAAATTAATTAAAAAAGGATAATGTGTACATGCTAAAACAATAACATCTGTATATTTGTTATTTTTCTCAACAAAGCATGGTAAGATTTCATGACGTAATTCTTCCTCGTCGATGAGATTCCCACGTAAATAATTTTCAGCAAACCCTGCAAGCTTTGTACTCCCTACAAGCTGAACATGACACTGATTAGCAAAAGAATCGATTAATTTATGTGTGTACGCACGTTGAATTGTCCCAGGAGTTGCTAACACTGAAATAAGACCTGAATTTGTCTTTTTAGCTGCTAATTTAATTGCAGGAACAGTTCCAACAAAAGGAATATTAGGAAATTTTTTTCGTAAATCTGTTATCATCAATGTAGAAGCTGTGTTGCAGGCAATAACACATAAAGCAGGATTATAAAGTTTTAATAGATTTGTAAAAATCTTTAAAATGCGCTGTTTCAAAGCATCTTCACTCCACATACCATAAGGAAATCCTGCATCATCAGCAATATAAATAAATTGGAATTCAGAAATAAGAGCGCGTACTTCCTTCACCACTGTTAACCCACCAATACCGCTATCAAAAAAAAGAAGTGGTTGCTCATTCATTAGTGGTTACACCTGTTGTAATTTTCTTCTTGCGATCACGTCCCACAGGTGCACCACTACCCCGTGGAAATTTAGGTGAAAAATGATCTAATGAAGATATAACTCCCCGTAGCAGCCGAATTTCAGATTCGCTCAAACTAGCACGTGTAAAAACAGAGCGTATATTGATGATCATCACTTCTTTGCGTTCTCGCGGTCTAAAATATCCACGAACATCCAAAGCATTTTCTAACTGTGATAAAAAACCATGTAGCGTAGCTTTATCCGCTGGTTTCATTTCTTTTACACGAAAAGCAGTATCGTTTAAATCATCTAAACCGGATTTCATCCATTCATAAGACATCAGCAGAACTGCTTGTGCAATATTCAATGAAGCAAAAGCAGGATTAACTGGGAAAGTAACGATTTCATCAGCAAAGCTAATTTCTTCATTTTTCAATCCCCATCTTTCTCTACCAAATAAAATACCTATCTTATGTCCAACACTTTCATGATGACGTAAAATACTTGCCCCTTCTACAGCACTTTTAACAGTTTTGAAGCCACATCTTTTACGTGCTGTTGTACCTAAAACATAATTTAAATCTGCGATTGCGTCACATAATGTATTGAAAACCAATGCATTATCAATAATATGATCAGCTTTACTGGCTGCAGCTCTAGCTTTGTCATTTGGAAATACTTCTCGCGGTTTAACCAGCCGAAGATCAGATAGCCCAAAATTTGCCATTGCTCTTGCCACCATACCAATATTTTCTGGCAATTGTGGCTCAACTAAGACAATAATTGGACCATTCATTATATTCTGACGATTCCTATTTGTCCCAGCCATTTATTTCACCGATCTTCATAAATTATATCTCTATAGCTATTTTTTTTGTAACTCAACCTCTCAAATCAATACTCCATGAAATAACCTTTTTAGCGACAAATTGTAGTCAATTTTATCTTCTCAATAGAAATTCATTGATTTATCTGAAAAAGGATTAAATATGAACTCTGAAAGAAAAATGACTCTTGCACTCATAACAATGTTGTTGATTGTTACAACTGTTATTTTTTATGCTAATGTAACCATAACTGATGTACTTCAACTCATTTGAATATAAGCCTTGAGTTGAATTATAAGATCATCTCCTTTAATAAAGGAATATGTTCTTTATTCCTGAACTCTATCCTGCAAAGCTTGTCCGTCGTTATAAACGCTTTCTTGCTGATGTTAGAAAGAGTAACCAGCATATCTTTACCGTTTCAGTTCCTAATACTGGCTCAATGCTTGGATTAATAACTCCCAACTCTAATGTCTGGCTTTCATACAGTAATGATCCCAAGCGAAAATACCCATATCGACTAGAAATTGTCGAAGCAGATAATACTTTAGTTGGTATTAATACAACTTTGCCTAACAAACTTGCATTAGAAGCAATTCAAAACGGTTTATTACCCGAATTAGGCGGATATAAAACTATCTTAAGTGAACAGCGGTATGGTACACACTCACGTATTGATTTTCTTCTACATGATGACGCTCTTCCAGAATGTTATCTGGAAGTAAAAAACGTCCATTTTATACGTCAAAAGGGATTAGCAGAATTTCCCGATACCATAACAAAACGTGGTGCACGCCATCTTGATGAGCTCATAAAAATTGTACAACAAAGAAAGCGAGCAGTTATGCTTTACATCATTCAACGAGAAGATTGCTCAGCTTTTACAATTTGTCGTGATCTTGATCCTACTTATGGATGCAAATTTGATTTAGCTTTAAAATCAGGGGTAGAATTTTATGCTATAAAATGTCACGTAAGTATAAAAGGTATTTTTCCGATTCACCAAGTAAAAATAGAAAATAGCAAGAAAAATGACCAATTATATTGAATATAATAAAATACCCCTAAAATTTAATGGGCAAATTCGTATTTTTGACGATTATGCTTTTTCTGAAATGCGTAAAGTTGGTCGCATTGCAGCAGAATGCCTTGATGCACTTACAGATATCATTAAGCCTGGTACAACTACACAAGAAATTGATGATTTTGTCTTCACTTATGGGGCTGAACGCGGTGCTTTGCCTGCTGACTTAAATTATCATGGATACAGCCATTCATGCTGTACATCTATTAATCACGTCGTTTGTCATGGCATACCCAATCAAAGATCTTTACAAGAAGGTGATATTGTTAATGTTGATGTAACATTTATTCTCAATGGTTGGCATGGAGATTCAAGCCGTATGTATCCTGTCGGAAAAATCAGGCGTGCTGCAGAACGCTTACTTAAAATAACCCATGAATGCCTTATGAGAGGAATTGCAACAGTTAAACCTGGTGCAACTACAGGTGATATTGGTGCAGCCATTCAGTGTTACGCAGAATCTGAACGGTGTTCAGTTGTAAGAGATTTTTGTGGTCATGGAATTGGTCAACTTTTTCATGATGCACCAAATATTTTACATTATGGAAGCCCAGGAGAAGGTGAAGAACTAAAACAAGGTATGATATTCACAATAGAACCTATGATTAACCTTGGTAAACCACAAGTTAAAGTTTTATCTGATGGCTGGACTGCTGTAACACGTGATCGTTCACTTACCGCACAGTACGAACATACAATTGGTGTAACAAGTCAAGGATGCGAAATATTTACTGAATCTCCTAAAGATATTTTTTACGTTCCAAGTTTATACGCTTAATAAATGTAGTAATATTATGGCTAAAAAATCAAATAAAAATGGAGTCATGAAAAGTAATTCCTTTGAACTAACATCAAGTGTTCCTCTTGATATGATGCCAAAAATAAAAAGTGAAAAGCTTAAAACAACTAAACATTATGAAGGACATCGTGAACGTCTACGTAAACGCTATTTAAAAACGAAGGGGAATGCAATTGAAGATTATGAATATCTTGAGCTATTGCTTTTTCGTACCCTTCCTCGAATAAATACAAAAATAATAGCTAAAAATTTAATAGAACGTTTTGGCTCGTTAACTGATGTGTTGAACGCTGATATTAACCTTCTTCAAGAAGTTCCTGGATGTGGTCCAGCTACCGCAATAGATTTAAAAATTATTTCAGGTGTCGCAGGACGCCTTGCTCGTGCACAATTGTCTAAACGTGATATTTTTTCTACATGGGATAAAGTATTAGCTTATTGCAAAGCTGTTATGGCACATGAAACGCGGGAACAATTTCGTGTTCTATTTCTTGATAAGAAAAATGGTCTACTTTCTGATGAAGTGCAACAAACTGGTACTATTGACCATACTCCCGTCTATCCTCGTGAAGTAGTCTCTCGAGCTTTAGAATTATCTGCATCAGGAATTATTTTAGTTCACAACCATCCTTCAGGTGACGCGTCGCCTTCTCTAGCAGATATAGAAATGACACATAAATTAAAAGATATTGCCAATGCACTAGGAATTATCCTTCATGACCATCTCATTATTGCGCGTAACGGTCACACAAGTTTAAAAGCACAAAAACTTATATAAAACTCTTTGAATTAAAAGAAAAACGTATTCAATTATAATTAATTGCATCATTTTCCTAGATCAATATCTAAAATAGCCATTGAGAAGTTATAGGATAATTCATCTTCATCCTCATCCCGATAAATAATACCCAAAAATTCATCCCCTATATAAACTTCACAAGAATCATCTTTTTTCGGCCGTGCTTTTACCTGCAATGCTGAATTTTGGAACGTCTTTTTAAAATAACTATCAAGTTTTCTTATTTCATCAGCATTCACTGCACTCTCCTACATTTTAAGATTATCAATCTAATTCCTTTTTTGCAGATAAAATACTCCTATGATTCTGTAAAGATAGTAAAAATTTTCCACTCTCAATCTTTAATCCTGTCATTAATGCTTAAAATAAGATCATTTTCACAAACTTTATTGAATAACTTCCAACAAAAAGCTTATAATTATTTAATCTATCTGACCAGATTTTAAAATAAAAAAATAAATTTACTCTTTTGTTTTTATTTCTACAGATAATAACCTTGAATTCAAAAAGAAAACAAGTTTAATTACTCTATTGTGAAGCAAATTCTCTGCTCTAACATAAGTTGTTTTAAATTTATAACAGTTACAATTCGTCTATAAAATCTAATGATATAAAAATCATTCCATTTATTTTGCAAATTAATAAATTGAAATATTCATTTGATTTATATCATTTATTTCAATTTTTATAAATCAAAATTAAATTATAACACAATCCGTAAATATAAGCTTTTACCAATGCCTTCCTACTTCTAAACATAAGCTATACAATAAAGAAGAGATTCCGGATAAGCTTTTTATATTTCCAAAATAACAAAATGTTAAATTCTGTTTCAGCTTCTATAAATATAAACGAATCTCATGTAAAAGAATAACGAGAAAGAAAATCAATAACACCTTTTTTATAAACCTGATCTCCCACAGCAAGCATATGATCTCGCCCGGGAATATGTAATGCTTCACCATGTGGCAACAAAGCTACTAATGGTTCTGCCTCACCACTGATATCATCCAATGAACCAATAGCAACAAGTGCAGGCTGTTTGATTTTTTGAACATCAGATTCTGTTAATTTTTGCGCTGATGTTGTAATACAAGCAGCAAGAGCGCGTCTGTCACTTTTAGTTTGATCTACAAACTTACGAAACATCAGACCACGTGCATTAGTAATAGTTGAAGAATCCTCCGCTAAAAGAGCTTCTGCAACAGGCTTCCAATCACCTCCTCCTGTTACCATACCAATGCCTAATCCTCCAAAAATAACACTACGCACATATGTTGGATATAAAAGCGCCATGAATGCACTAATCCGAGCACCCATGGAATATCCCATGACATGAGCTTTAGGTAATTCTAAATGTTGAAGCAATTTAACTGCATCGCCAGCCATAGCTTGAGGAGTGTAAAATAAAGAATCATAACTTTTAACTGAATCACCATGTCCACGATTATCAAGAGCTATAACTCTATAACCTGCCTCAACAAGGCTACGAAACCACCCTGTTGCATACCAATTAACCCACGCAGAAGACCCAAAACCATGAATCAATAAAATAGGAATACCTTTACCTTCTTCGCGATAAGCGAATCGTAATCCATCGTGTTCAAAAAAATAAACATCTTTTGCTGTCATTCCTTATTACCTTCACATTTCCCACAAATAGCAGGATGAATAACACGCTGCCCTTTTTGTATTTTTTTATCAGCAACCTCACCAGCATTGAGCTCAATAGCGAAGGTTGCCGGCACTTTTGATGAAATAATATCTTCTGAAAATATACGAGTATTTTCAACAATTGAAACAATAATACCCTCAGAGTTTAAAAAAATCATATCCAAGGGTAAAGGAGTATTTGCCATCCACATAAACATTTCCTGTGTATTTTCAGATGTATTATTTAACGAATTTTTAAATAACATTGCATGATTTTTAGGGAAATGGGTACGGTACATCAAGCCAGCGTTTGATTGAGCCGGCAAAAAAGCAATTTCAACATTATAAGAAAATGCACCTTTTTTTGTATTAATTACTAAAGGGGTTGAATCAACTGGAATCTGTATAGGTTTTTGTGCCATAATCATCTTTATACCTACACAAAAAAATACCCCTATACAAAAAAAGATCAATTGAATGATTTGTTTTCCTTTAGAAAGCTTCAAATATCTTACCCCTTATTAATGATAAGTCTTTATCTTTATTAAAAACTAAAAGCATTAAAATCTTAAAAAAAGAAATATAATAACTATGCATATTGAAATTTAGTGCGTAGTAAATGGAAACGCTATATCAGGGTAAATTTCTGCTGTCATCAAGCCTTTTTCACCTTTACCAAAACGCACAATAACAACTTGACCAGAACGAAGCTCTGCTAAACCAAAGCGGCGCAATGTTTCTATATGAATGAAGATATCTTCTGTTCCCTGCCCTCGGCTAAGAAAGCCAAAACCTTTATCACGATTAAACCACTTAACAATTGCACGCTCTAAGCCACTTTCAGGAGTAACTACAATATGTGTACGTACCGGAATTTCTGATGGATGAACAGCAGATGATAAATCAATAGACTTGACCTGAACACATTTTAACCCCCGCTCAGTTTTCTTTACAACACAAATAATTTTAGCACCTTCCAAAGCTGTTTGAAAACCATCTCGTCGCATCACAGTAACATGTAATAATATATCAGGAAGCTCATACAAATCAGGTACTATAAACCCATAACCCTTACTGCTATCAAACCATTTAATAACACCACTAATTTCAGTAATTTCACCACAAACATCGAAATTATCTTCAGATAGGGAATAATTTTTTAAGGTATCCTTACTCGTCATAATTAAACGTGATTCCCGTGGTTTAAATTCTACAAATTGATTCTATCATGTTTAGTAAACATTGCTATTGCATCAACAAGCAAGCCCCAAGATAAGATTTCCCCTATATTGTAGTAACACCCAAAATTTTGGCACATTAATCCGCAATACAAATATTTTTCTGAAATGCTTAATCTTATATTTCACACAATGAATAAAGAACCTTCATACACAGTGATTAATTTTTATTAATGTGTAACTTGCATGGCAATAAAGTTCAATATAAAGTATAAATAATTATAAATAAGGGGAGTATATAATGCAATTGAAGCAATTCCTTACTATAGTCGCTACAATGATGATGCTCATAGCAAATGCTTATGCTAATGTTCCTATTAAAATTGGTGTTTACCTTCCATTAACAGGACAAAATGCATTTGGGGGACAACTTGAACTGGAAGGTATACTGTTGGCACACAAAAAAATACCTGAAATACTGGGACGTAAAGTTGAACTTGTTATTATTGACAATAAATCCGATAAGGTAGAGGCAGCTAATGCTGTTATGCGTTTAACTGCAAACGATAATGTTAACGGTATTATTGGAACTTATGGCTCTTCATTAGCATTAGCTGGTGGAGAAGTGTCTGAAAAAGCAAAAACTCCTGTTATCGTAACTTCAGCAACAAACCCACTTATTACGCATGGTAAAAAATATTCTTTTCGCACATGCTTTATTGATCCTTATCAAGGAGCAGGTGCTGCAACTTATGCAATTCAAAATTTACATGCAAAAAAAGCAGCTATATTAAAAGATATATCAAGTGATTACGCAATTGGGCTTGCAAATTATTTTAATCGTTCATTCAAAAAATTAGGTGGTGAAGTTATTTTAAATTTAAATTATAATTCTGGAGATCAAGACTTTTCAGCTGCTCTTACACAAATTATAGCACAAAAACCTGACGTTTTATTTATCCCATCCTATTTTTCTGAAGGTTCCATTATCATGAAACAAGCACGTGAATTAGGTGCACAATTCCGCATTATGGGGGGGGATGCTATGGATAACCCAGAAACCATTGCAATTGCAGGAAAAGCCGCAGAAAACTTTTTACATACAACGCTCCCATATGATAAAAATATGCCAAATATGTCAAGAGCTGCACAAGAATTCACAAATGAATGGAATGCAGCTTACCCCCATAAAGAACCAAATATCAATTCGGTCTTAGGATACACAGCTTACATAATGTTTATGAAAGCTATTGAAAATGCTGAAAGTGCTGATCGCGAAGCAATCACTATAGAATTGAATAAATTGAAAGATGTACAAACACCTTTTGGCAATATGTCTATGGATGAAAATCACAATCCTCAAATTCCTATCGGTGTTATTGAAATAAAAGACGGAAAACGTATCTATTTAAGCGAAATAAAACCTGCCATTTGATAAATTTCAGAACATTGATCGATTAAATCGAAATATAAGATCTGATTGAAAATTATTCTCTCAACTAGATTGTTCAGAAATCTTATATTCTACCCTATATGAGCTAACAAATGTGGAAGAATAAAAGATGAATACTGAAATGTTCATTCAGCATTTTTTAAACGCACTGGCATTAGGATCACTTTACGGGCTTATCGCGATTGGTTACACCATGGTTTACGGTGTCCTGAGGTTAATTAATTTTGCTCACGGCGATATCTTTATGTTAGGTGCATATTTCGTTTTCTTTTCTACAATCAGCTTTATGCCTGCGTGGGTTGCTATCTTGCTTATATTGTTAGCTCTTCTCATTTATTATTCAGTGTTTATAGGATTTAAAAAACGACCTAAAATTTATTGGATTGCAATTCTTTTTATCCTTATTTCATGCCTTATTTATTACTTAAAAATTGCTCCACAAAACTTTACACCAATCTGGATTGTGGCCATTTGTTTTTCAGTTTTTATCACAAGCGCACTGGGTATTGCTGTTGACCAATGCGCTTATAGACCCCTGCGTAATGCTCCACGAATTTCAGTACTTATCAGTGCAATTGGTATTTCCTTTTTCATTGAAAATCTCGCAACTGTACTTTTTAGCGGTGTTCCAAAAGGTGTAAAACAGCCAGATTTTCTTGTCACACCAATCCAATGGCATTTCGGACAAGGACTAGATACAATTATTCGAATTAGCCCTATGTCTTTTATTGTTCCTGTTGTTTCCTTTATTCTCGTTATCATCTTGTTATGGATTATTCATAAAACAAAACCAGGTCTTGCTATGCGTGCAATCTCGCACGATATTGAAACTGCTCGTTTAATGGGGGTTTCTGTTAATAAGATTATCGCCTTCACATTTGCTATAGGTTCGGCATTAGGTGCTGTAGCAGGGATTATGTGGGCTTTACGTTATCCCCAAATTCAACCTTATATGGGCATTCTTCCTGGACTAAAGGCATTTATTGCTACTGTTATCGGAGGTATTGGCTCAATTCTAGGAGCAATGCTTGGAGGACTGTTATTAGGTTTTCTTGAAGTTATGATTGTCGCCTTTTTTCCGGCTTTATCTGGATATCGAGATGCCTTCGCCTTTATTTTATTAATTATTATCCTATTGGTAATGCCAACTGGTTTAATGGGTAAAAAAAGTCAAGAGAAAATCTAATGGCAAAATCAACTACGCTTTTTCTGTCATTTATTAGTATTGTAGCTCTTATCGGTTTTTTATTTTATGCCGATAATCATTTTAATGACTATACACTGCGTATTATTAATCTTATTGCTATCAACGCCATATTGGCAATTTCGCTTAATTTGATTTACGGATTTACGGGTATGTTCTCTCTTGGACATGCTGGTTTTATGGCTATCGGTGCTTATGTATGTGCAATTTTACTTCTCTCTCCTGAACAAAAAGAAATGATGTGGATTCTAGAACCAATAGCTGAACCATTGCAAAGTTTGCAGTTACCCTTTTTTATCGCTGTTATTATAAGTGGCTTATGTGCTGCAGTTGTAGGCTTATTGATTGCTTTTCCCATACTGCGTCTTGGTGGTGATTATCTTGGAATTGCAACATTAGGTTTTGCAGAAATTATTCGCGTTATTATTACCAATGCTACATCTTTAACAAATGGCTCATTAGGAATTAAAGGGATACCCCAAAATGCTACATTGTGGTGGAATTATGGTTGGTTGGCATTTACAATTATTTTTATAACTCTTTTACTACAAAGTAATATTGGTAATGTATTGCGTGCTATTCGTGACGATGAAATCGCTTCAAAAACAATGGGTATTAATACCTTTTTCTACCGTAGCTTTTCTTTCACTGTTGGTGCATTTTTTGCTGGTATTGGAGGTGCATTGACGGCTGCTCTCATTTCAACCATTGACCCTAAAATGTTTAACTTCCTTCTAACCTTTAATATTTTGATGATCGTTGTTGCTGGCGGTCTTGGTTCTATTACAGGAAGTATTATTGGAAGTATTATTATTACGGTGCTGCTTGAATCACTTCGTATTATCGAATCTCCATTAAACTTAAGCTTTATATGTATCCCAGGAATACCAGGACTACGTATGGTTGTTTTTTCACTTTTATTGTTAGTAATCATTTTATTTTGGAGAAAAGGATTACTAGGTCAACGTGAATTTTCATGGAATTGGATCTATTGCCTTTTAACAAGGAGGACACTCTCTAGTAGTGAGGAAAAGTCATGAACGACATTATCCTTTCACTCAATGATGTTACCATGCGTTTTGGTGGATTAACCGCTGTTAACAATATCAATATGACCATCAAACGGGGAACAATTACTGGATTAATTGGTCCCAATGGTGCAGGAAAAACCACTGTTTTTAATATAATTTCTGGTTTTTATACACCCACAAATGGAACAATTCTTCTAGACAGAGAAAATATTTGTGGTCTTGCACCTTATATTATCTGTAAACGCCATATTGCGCGAACATTTCAAAATATCCGCCTTTTTCAAGGATTAACAGTATTGCAAAATGTTATGGTTGGTGCTCATGTCCGGCAAAAATACCCATGGTTTGCTTCTGTCCTTTTATTACCAAGTGCAATTAAAGAAAAAAACAAGCTTTATAAAGAGTCGATGGAGATTCTTGAACGACTTCAGCTTGCTCATCTCGCCAACCAACCAGCAACCACTTTGGCTTATGGTGCTCAACGGTGTTTAGAAATTGCTCGGGCTTTAGCGACAAAACCCAAATTACTTCTTCTTGATGAACCTGCTGCTGGAATGAATCCTCAAGAAAGTGAAGAACTTAGAAAATTCACCGAAAAAGTAAGAAAAGAATTTGACCTTACAATTCTGCTTATTGAACATGATATGAAAGTTGTCATGGGACTTTGCCAAGATATTTGGGTGCTAGAATATGGCAGTTGTATTGCTAATGGGACACCAGATGAAATTCGCCATAATCCTAAAGTTATAAAAGCTTATCTTGGTGGAGATATGTATGAACATTCTTGAAATAAAAAATCTTCACGTTCATTACGGTGCTATTAAAGCTGTTCAAGATATTTCTATGTCCATAAAAAAAGGGAGTATAGTAACTTTAATTGGTGCCAATGGAGCAGGAAAGAGCAGTACTGTACGTTCTATTGCAGGACTTAACCGGCCTGTTTGTGGAGATATTATCTATAAAGGTAAATCTATTATAAAAAAACAGCCAGAAGAAATTTTGCAATTAGGCATTGCATTAAGTCCTGAAGGACGACGTATTATGCCTCATTTGACTGTTTTAGAAAATCTCCAGCTAGGAGCTTATGTTCGTAATGACAAAGCTGGTATTGCTCATGATATTGAATGGATATTTGACTTATTTCCACGGTTACGTGAAAGGTCCAAGCAATTGGGTGGTACAATGTCAGGTGGTGAACAGCAAATGCTGGCCGTTGGTCGTGCACTCATAAGCAATCCTGATATGGTAATATTGGATGAACCATCTCTTGGTTTAGCACCACTTCTTGTGCAAAAAATTTTTTCGATCGTTCGTAAAATTAATGAAATGGGAAAAACTATCCTTCTTATTGAACAAAACGCATTTGCAGCTCTTTCTGTTGCTGATTATGCTTATATTTTGGAAGTAGGAAAAATTTTATTTCATGGTGAAAGCCAAGCCATACTTTCTGATTCACGTGTAAAAGAAGCATATCTTGGTGGCTAAAAATTATAGCACGAAATTACACTCCCCCAAAGGTTCTCTCGTATCTTAAGGAAAGAGTTTTTTATTGCTTTGTAAAAATGTAAGCTTTTGATTTTTATGGCCACCATTTTTTAGCATTTAATGTTCCCGCCGCTTGCTCTATAATGTAGGCTATCTGAAAAATTGTTTCTTCAGCAAAAGGCTTACCAATCAATTGCAATCCTAACGGTAAACCATTTAATGATAGGCCCGCGGGAACAGAAATGCCTGGTAACCCTGCCATATTAACTGATACAGTACAGATATCATTTAAATACATTGCTATTGTATCATTCTTTATTTTTTCATCAGCAATACCAAAAGCTGATACCGGTGTTGTAGGCGTTAGAATAGCATCAATACCAGTAGCAAAACATTGATCAAAATCACGTTTAATTAATGTTCGCACCTTTTGAGCTCTAAGATAATAAGCATCATAATAACCTGCAGAAAGAACATAAGTTCCTATCAAAATACGCCGTTTGACTTCATCACCAAAGCCAGATGAGCGCGTATTTTCATACATTTCAATGACATCTTTCCCGGGCATACGAAGTCCAAAACGGACACCATCATAGCGTGCTAAATTAGAAGACGCTTCTGCAGGAGCCACAACATAATAAGCAGGCAAAGCATATTTTGTGTGAGGTAATGAAATATCGATAATCTGGGCTCCTGCTTCTTTTAGCCAGTCCATTCCTTTTTGCCAAAGCTCAATAATTTCAGCAGACATTCCTTCAATATAGTATTCTTTTGGAATACCAATTTTCATTCCCTTAATTGATTGACCTATATAATTTTCATAATCAGGTACTGGTATATTAACTGAAGTTGAATCTTTATCATCAAAGGAAGCCATTGATTTAAGCATAATAGCACAATCACGCACATCTCGCCCGATAGGCCCTGCTTGATCGAGCGATGAAGCATAAGCTATAGTTCCCCACCGCGAACACCGCCCATAAGTCGGCTTTATCCCTACAGTACCAGTAAAGGCTGCTGGCTGACGTATTGATCCACCAGTATCAGTTGCCGTTGCTCCTGCACAAAGTCGTGCTGCAACTGCAGCTGCAGAACCACCTGAAGAACCACCTGGTACAAGTTTTTCATCTGATTTTTTTTTCCGCCATGGATTGATAACTGGTCCATAATATGATGTTTCATTAGACGATCCCATTGCAAACTCATCCATATTAAGTTTGCCTAACATAACCGCCCCATCTTTCCACAAATTAGCCGTTACTGTTGATTCGTATTTCGGTTTAAAGCCATCAAGAATATATGAACAAGCTTGAGTATGGACATCTTGTGTTGCAAAAAGATCTTTAATTCCTAGCGGAATCCCTTCTAAAACACCAGCTTGCTTGTTTATAAAACGGTCATCTGATTCAGCAGCCATTTTCATTGCTTGTTCTGCTGTTACTGCCACATAAACATTTAGAGTTGGATTAGCTAATTCAATCGCTTTTAAATAAGCCTCTGTTAATTCAGTTGCTTTTAGATCTCCCTTTGTTAAAGCATCACGAGCTTGTGCAATTGTTAGGGTTGTTAAATCAGTCATATTGATTCTCGAATTTTAAAATATTAAAAAATTACTCTACGACCTTTGAAACAAGAAAGAAATTTTCTTCTGTTATAGGTGCATTTGCTACAATTTCTGCAGCTTTATTACCATCTGTGATACTATCTTCACGCATTCGTAAAGCCATAGGCATTACCGATGTTAATGGTTCAACTCCATTGATATCAACTTCATTAAGTTGTTCTACAAACTTTAAAATGACATTGAATTCTTTTGTCATCCGCTCTATTTCATCATCATGGATGGCAATACGCGCTAAATGTGCCACTCTTTTGACTGTCTTATTATCAACAGACATATTATGCCTTTCTTCTGAATTTTGATTGCGACATTACTCTCTTCATGTTTTGGCTATACAAGCTCACTTCTATAAGCGCAAGAATATTGATATCTGTATCAAAGCTTTACTATAAATATTAACCTAAAATGTTAAGAAACTTTGAGTATAAAACACATGGCTGTCATTAACATACATGAAATTACTACACATCTTTTACCCAAACAAACAATAGCAGGCTTGGATTTAGGCACAAAAACTATTGGGATTGCCATTTCTGATATCAGCTTAACATTTTCAAACCCACGTCCTGTTATTCTGCGAAAAAAATTTACGCTAGATGCTCTTACACTTGTTCAGATCTTTAACAATGAAAATGTAGGAGTTGCTGTCATTGGTTTGCCTATTAATATGGATGGAAGTAATGGCCCTCGTGTTCAAGCAACCCGAACTTTCGTTAGCAATATAGAAACGTATACAAAAGTTCCATTCGTTTTTTGGGATGAACGATTATCAACAATTGCTGCACAACGCTCCCTTTTAGAAATGGATGTATCGCGCGCTAAAAGAGTAACCCGTATTGATTCTGCAGCAGCTGCTTTTATATTACAAGGCGTTCTTGACAGAATTGAGAACCTAAATCACACAGAAGGATAAAGGATCTCCAATAATTGTCCGGGATTATATCGTGCAACCATCATACCATAAGATAACCTCCATTGCCCTCCAAGGCGGCTTTCCATATAAGCATTTACAATATATTCCATTTCCTTATAACGTAGCGATGCAGTTGCAGCAGCATATGCCACTTGCTCAACAAAAAAACGGCCTGCTCCTTCATTTGTCGAAGCCATATGGATAGCAGAGTTTATAATTTCAACTGTCCTCGGACCTGCCGGTCCAATATCAGTTGCAATTTTTTCTAACAATTGCTGAAACAATCCAGGGGCTTTATTAGCTATAAGGATTGCGTCACGTACCAATTGATTAGAATCATTATTTCTAACTATCCGTGCAGATCCATCATGTAACATTTGCGATAATGGATTTCCTTCTACAAAACTTTCTAAACCAAGCTGTGCAATAATTTCACTAACAATAGGAACAACCAATTGATTTACATGACAAGCAATAATAGGTGTCATGATACGTGCAAAAGCTGCTTCAGAGCGAATATTTGTAGCATTATCAAATGCCCGTGCTAAACGTAAAACCAATGCTTGTGAAGCAACAATATCGAGTGCAATGTCAGCAAAAATACGCTCTGTTAGTGGGGGTAGAGGCTGGTTTGGCATTTTTTGCCGAAAAAAATCTACACCAAATTGAAGTGCTGCGCGCAAAACACCTGTTGATATCACAGACTGATCAAAGCGCATCATAGTTTCGATATCTTTAATTACTTTAGCCCCCTCCCCAATATTGCCCAAAAGCCAACCATAACTGCCTTTGAAATGAACAATTCCCTCTGGCACTGAATATTCTCCAGAACGCTGCAATAAATAATGAATTGAGATATTATTTAATTCACCATTTTCTTGTATGCGTGGAACTAAAAAACAGCTTAAATGACCATCTATTTCTGCACTGACAAGATACCCATCAACCACCGGATTAATAACGTTGGTTTTTACACTATTTAAATGATACAGGTCACGCCCCATTTTTTCATCAAAAGAAACTTTCTGAGCAATTGAAAAACTAGAAGGATATTTTTCACTTTTTGCAACATTATCAAAAGCACAAGTAAGAGAAGCACTTTTTTTATTATTAATAGGCTTTGAAGATAAATCATATTGACGTGACAAAAGTACATTTTGCCATCTTTTAAATAATTCAATGTCACCAATTAATACTGCAATAGCTGCGCTTGTTATAATAACTTCATTTAAATGCCCTGTTTCCAAACCGGCAGATAAAGCCAAACGAATAGCACGTGCTTGATAACGTATTCCATTTTCTGCAGCACTATTTTCCCATAGTGAAGTACTTAAACCCACTTGCCTAGAATATCGTTGAAGAGTATGATAAGCGGGGTGGATTTCTAACTGTTCTGTTAAGCAACTCCATTCGTTATTATAACGTAATATTGGTCGATAACAATTTGCTAAACGGGAGAGATCTCGTGCTTCGTGGCTAGCTACAAATGCCCCTATTTCCTCAAAACTTGTTAATAATGATGCAGGTAAACTGGATGCAATACGAAACATAAGTGTATCACTAAGAAACGCATTCTTCCGTTGGCCATTCTGCATAAACAGAGCACTCATAGTATATTCCTTATTCGAATCATTGATATCATAGACTATTTATCTTTTTACAGTTAAAAACATTATTACATTCAAACAAATACTTGTTTAAATTCTTTAGAGATCTCTAGAAAAGAATGCTATGACTCAAAATACTCTTTTTCCGATTTTCCCCTACCGTCACCTTTTAGGTATTAAAGGTTTAAATGTACAAGACCTTATTACACTTCTTGATCGTGCAGATGCAAATATTACTTATTCTAAAACAACTGATAAAAAAAAATCCACACTGCATGGACGTACTCAAATTAATCTTTTCTTTGAAGCCTCTACGCGAACACAATCTTCATTCGAATTAGCTGGCAAGCAATTAGGAGCAAACGTGATGAATATGGCTATTAGTAATTCGTCCGTCAAAAAAGGAGAAACATTGATTGATACGGCAATAACTCTTAATGCAATGAATCCGGATATACTTATCATTCGCCATAACTGCGCTGGAGCAGCTACTCTTTTAGCACAAAAAGTTGATTGTTGTGTCATTAATGCAGGCGATGGTGCACATGAACACCCAACACAAGCTTTATTAGATGCTCTGACCATTCGAAGAATAAAAGGACGTATTGAAGGATTAACTGTTGCAATTTGTGGAGATATCTTGCATTCACGCGTCGCACGTTCCAATATTATTAGTCTTAATGCTTTAGGGGCACGTGTTCGTGTTGTTGCTCCTTCAACACTTCTGCCAACCGGAATAGAAGATATGAGTGTTGAAGTTTTTAACACAATGAAAGAAGGTCTTAAAGATGCCGACGTTATCATGATGTTACGCTTACAACGCGAACGTATGGTAGGTGCCTTTATTCCTTCGGTTCGTGAATATTTTCATCATTTTGGTCTACATAAAGAAAATTTGGCTTATGCCAAAAGTGATTGCATCATCATGCATCCTGGCCCAATAAACCGTGGAGTAGAAATTGCTTCTGACATAGCAGATGGAGCACAAAGTGTGATCCCCATACAAGTAAAAATGGGAATAGCTGTGCGAATGGCTGTTATGGAGGCTTTACTAGATTCACGTCATAATTGGAGTGGAGAAAAAAAATGACAAAACCAATGGTTTTTCAAAACGCTCGTATTGTTGATCCTTCACGTACAATCGATGAAATTGGTACGGTTATCATTGAAAATGGACTGATTACAGCTGCTGGAAAAGAAGCACTAAATCAAGGAACACCTGAAGATGCAGAAATTATTGACGCGCAAAATAAAGTGATTCTACCTGGACTTGTTGATGCACGAGTCTTTGTTGGTGAGCCAGGAGCTGAGCATCGTGAGACAATCGCTTCAGCTAGTCAATCTGCTGCTGCAGGAGGTATTACTTCCTTCCTTATGATGCCAGATACACAACCAGTTATTGATAATGTAGCACTTGTTGAATTTATCACCCGCACAGCACATGAAACGTCATTGGTCAATATTTATCCTGTTGCCGCTATTACTCAAGGGTTAGGTGGACAAGAAATTGCCGAATTTGGTTTGTTAAAAAATGCAGGTGCTGTCGCCTTTAGTGAAGGAAAAAAAACTCTTCAAAATTCAGCTGTTATGCGACGTGCAATGACTTATGCTCGTGATTTTGATGTCACTTTAATTCATGAAACACAAGATAAAGACCTTACAGGTCAAGGTGTGATGAACGAGGGTCTATTAGCAAGTTGGCTTGGTCTTTGTGGAATTCCGCGCGAAGCAGAAGTTATTCCATTGGAAAGAGATTTACGACTGGCTGCGCTAACACAAGCACGTTATCATGCTGCACAAATATCGACAGCTATGTCTGCTGATGCTATTCGTTTAGCAAAACAGAATAATACGAAGATTTCAGCTGGTGTATCTATTAATCATTTATCCCTTAATGAAAATGATATCGGCGAATATCGTACCTTTTTCCGTTTAGTGCCTCCACTACGTGCAGAAGAAGATCGTATAGCAATGATTGAAGCAATAAAAGATGGAACAGTTGATATTATTGTTTCTTCCCATGACCCTCAAGATGTTGATACAAAACGCTTACCCTTCCAAGACGCTCAAGCAGGTGCTATTGGAATGGAAACTCTCTTAAGTGTGGCTTTACTCCTCTATCACAATGACATGATATCTCTTTTGAGACTGACCGAGCTCTTATCAACGGCACCTGCAAAGCTTTTTGGTCTTAATGCTGGAACTCTCGTAAAAGGCGCTAATGCAGATCTTATTTTAGTTGATCTTGATGAACCATGGATATTGTCTTCAGATATGCTACATTCACGTTCAAAAAACACACCATTTGAGAACACTCACTTTCAGGGGCGTGTTGTCCAAACCCTTGTTAAGGGCCAGTCAGTGTTTAAGCTTGATCAACAAAATTGAATGAGATGTTTGATGAATGAAATAGAAGTACTTTTTCAGTTTCATACAGGATTTATTTTTCTAATTTTTCTAATATCTTATCTCATTGGTTCTATCCCATTTGGACTGCTTTTCACACGATTTGCTAAACTTGGTGATATAAGAACAATTGGCTCTGGAAATATTGGAACAACAAATGTTTTACGTACAGGAAATAAAGCAATTGCAGCTCTTACTTTTCTTTGCGATATACTAAAAGGAACTTTTGTTATTTTAATTGCAAAACTTTTAATTAATCGAATAGAAAATGGGATTCCAGTAGAACACAATATTATTGTTATTCTAGCCGGTTTCTTTGCCTTCTTAGGACATATCTTTCCTATATGGCTCAAATTTAAAGGTGGCAAGGGTGTTGCTACTTATCTAGGTGTATGCTTAGGATTTTTTTGGCCAGCAGCAAATATTTTTATTATCATCTGGATAGGGATTTTTCTATTTACGCGTTATTCTTCATTATCTGGGCTTATTGCTGTTATTATTGTTCCAATTTTTGTTTATTTTTTTTCTCCTTACTTCTATGCTCATTACGTAATAATAATGATGAGCGTACTTGTGATTATAAAACATCATACAAATATCGGTAGATTATTAGCTGGAAAAGAAAGTAAGGTTGGTATTAAAAATAGAAATGGATAAGGGGATCCTACTTACTGATCATCAACGTTTAAACTGGTTACGGTTATTACGTAGCGAGAATGTTGGGCCAGTTACTTTTCGTAATTTAATTGACCATTATAAAACAGCGGAAAATGCTTTGGCTGTACTTCCTGAGCTTAGTAGAAAAGGTGGTCGTTGTATGCCTATTCGAATAGCAACGTTAGAAGATGCCGAAAAAGAAATGCAAAAAGCTGAAAAATTGGGTATTCGTTTTGTCGGTGTAGGAGAACCAGATTATCCACCATACCTTAAAGTAACAGAAGCCTCCCCACCACTTATTACCATAAAAGGCAATATTTCAGTTTTTCGTAAACCTTCCGTTGGAATTATTGGTTCTCGAAATGCTTCGGCAGTAGGTAAAAAACTAACTGCTCAATTTTCTCATTTTCTTGGTAAAGCTGGTTTTATAACCATTTCCGGGTTTGCACGTGGAATTGATAGTATTGCTCACCAAACAAGTTTAAAAACAGGCACTGTCGCAGTTATGGCTGGCGGGATTGATCATATCTACCCTCCTGAAAATAAAAAGCTTTATGATGACATTATCACTAATGGTGGGGCAATTATTAGTGAAATGCCTGTTGGCTGGAAACCACGTGCTAACGATTTTCCAAGAAGAAACCGTATTATTGCAGGCTTATCGCTTGGCCTCTTAGTAGCAGAAGCAGCTATGCGGTCAGGATCCTTAATTACAGCCCGTCAAGCTGTTGATATAGGGCGATTAATTTTTGCTATTCCCGGCTCTCCACTTGATCCGAGATCAGTTGGTACAAATAATCTCATTAAAGAAGGTGCTTTGCTGGTTACACATCCTTCTGATATAGTAGAAACACTTACACCATTAGTCTCAAATACTGTAAGTTCTCAGCTCAATCTTTTTGAAAAAGAATATCCAATTCAACAGGAAAGTTTTACTTTGCCTGATACAGAAACTGAAAAACCCGCTCCCATAGGAAATGATGCAGAACGCTTAGCTGTTCTTTCAGCTCTTTCAACAACTCCAATTGACCTAGATACATTAAGCAATCATTCAGATATTCCTTTACAAAACCTCTATCTCTTATTGGTTGAACTTGAACTTGCTGGAAAACTTATTCGACACCCTGATGGTTGTGTGTCATTGTTGGCGTTGAATCCTCCCCAAGCCCCTCAGAGCTATTAATAATACTTTGCCCCTCTTTGGCTACCATATCCAAGAGTAATGCTAAAAGTGGACTATGAGCTTGGCGCGCCATTTGACTCATTTGTTTTGACATATCCGTGATATAATGGATAACTTTTAAACGATTTATAAGCATAATTTTTTTATCCTTGAGCATTCTCCCCATCTCTCAATAGATGTTATTTCAATATTTTACCGCATACTTTTATATTAGCCTCGGGAAATAAGCTGTGAGATCTCTTATAAAGTGTATTTTAAATAATAACAATCAAAAGTTGTATAACATAGTTTTTTTTATGTGTTCTTGACTAATTGCCATTAGCTATTCATTTGAAAGGAGTTTATAGAAAGAATTTTTTATTTTAACATTCGGATAAAATCATGGATATCGTTATCGTCGAATCTCCAGCTAAAGCGAAGACAATTAATAAATATCTTGGATCTCAATATAAAGTAGTAGCATCATTTGGGCATGTACGTGACTTGTCTGCAAAAGATGGCTCTGTTTTACCTGATCAAAATTTTGCCATGAAATGGGATATCGATACCGCTTCTGCAAAACGTTTAAATGAAATAGCAAAAGCAGTTAAAGAAGCTGATAGTCTTATTTTGGCAACTGACCCTGATCGTGAAGGGGAAGCCATTTCATGGCATATCCTTGATGTTCTTAATCAAAAAAAAGTTTTAAAGGACAAACCTGTTAAACGAGTTGTTTTCAACGCAATCACCAAAAAATCTGTACTGGATGCTATGAATAATCCACGCGATATCGATCTATCGCTTGTCGATGCTTATCTTGCACGCCGTGCTCTTGATTATCTTGTTGGTTTTACACTCTCACCTGTTTTATGGCGTAAACTGCCTGGTTCACGTTCGGCTGGTCGTGTTCAATCAGTTGCCTTGCGTATTATTTGCGATCGCGAATCAGAAATAGAACATTTTATCAAAGAAGATTATTGGTCAATTACAACATGCTTAAAAACGATTCGAGATGATAATTTTTACGCGCGACTGGTAGCATTTAACCAAGAAAAACTTGGAAAGCTTGATATTAAATCCTCAGAACAGGCGGATAAAATCCGCTCCATGTTGGAAGAAGCAGAATATCACACCTTAAATGTTGAAGCAAAACCTATAAAAAGAAATCCTTCTCCACCATTTACAACATCCACATTACAACAAGCTGCCTCCTCAAAATTAGGTTTCTCAGCCTCTCGTACTATGCGAATTGCCCAAAAACTTTATGAAGGTGTTGAAATTAATGGTGAAACGTCAGGTCTTATCACTTATATGCGTACAGATGGTGTACAAATGGCACCAGAAGCCATTGATTCAGCACGAAAAATGATTAAAGAGTCGTTTGGCAATGACTATGTTCCTGAAAAACCGCGTTTTTATTCAACAAAAGCAAAAAATGCGCAAGAAGCACATGAAGCTATTCGCCCAACAGACTTTCAACGCAACCCCAGTCAAGTACGCAATTTTCTTGATAGTGACCAAGCAAAACTGTACGAATTGATATGGAAGCGCGCTATTGCAAGCCAAATGCGTTCTGCTGAAATTGAACGCACAACGATTGAAATTCAAGCGATTCAAGGAAAAAATAACGCAAATTTGCGTGCAACAGGGTCTGTTATCCGCTTTGATGGTTTTATTTCTGCCTATACCGATCAACGAGATGAAGAAAATAGTGAAGGTGATGAATCAGAGCACCTACCCCATGTCAACACTGGTGAAACACTGATAAAAGAAAAAGTTGAGGTAACTCAACATACTACGGAACCCCCTCCTCGTTATTCTGAAGCCTCATTAATCAAAAAACTTGAAGAATTGGGGATTGGTCGCCCTTCAACTTATGCCTCTATATTGGCAATACTTTCTGATCGCGGCTATACTGTGACTGATAAACGAAAGCTTGTTCCTGATGCTAAGGGACGTATTGTCACAGCTTTTCTTGAAAATTTCTTTAATCGTTATGTAGAATATGACTTTACGGCAAACCTTGAAGAAAAACTCGATCTCATATCGGATGGAAAATTAGCTTGGAAAGATGTTTTACATGAATTTTGGAATGAATTTAATGCATCCGTCATCGATATCCAGAAATTGCGTATAACACATGTCCTTGATGTTTTAAACGTAATATTAGCGCCTCTTGCTTTTCCTATACGTGAAGATGGAAGTGATTCCCGATCTTGCCCCCTTTGTACAAATGGCCAGTTATCGCTAAAATTAAGTCGTTACGGCGCATTTGTTGGTTGTTCCAATTATCCTGAGTGCAAATATACACGCCAACTTGGTATAGATACAGGAGAAGAAAATGAAGTTGTGCGCAGTGATGAACCTCTTGTACTTGGCGTTGATCCTGAAACGGGGAAAGATATTTCTCTTTGCACTGGCCGCTTTGGTTCATATATTAAACTTGGTCAGGATAAAGGAGCTAAACGTGTAGGGTTACCAAAAGAGTGGGCAAGAAAAAATATTGATCTTAATCAAGCCCTATCTTTGCTATCCCTTCCCCGTGAAATTGGGATTCATCCTGAAACGGGAAAAATAATTACCGCCACAATTGGGCGATATGGTCCCTACCTTTCTCATGATGGAAAATCTGCCAATCTTTCCGATATCAATGAAGTTTTTGAGATTGGTATTAATCGTGCTGTTACAATATTAGCTGAAAAACAAGAAAATAAAACAAAACGAGGTCGGACAGCACCTGAAGCACTGATCACATTAGGTGAACACCCAGAAGGTGGAGCTGTCACTGTGCGCGATGGACGTTACGGCTTATATGTAAATTGGGGAAAAATCAATGCAACATTACCCAAAGATAAAGACCCAGCTGATGTAACGCTTTTAGAAGCATTAGACCTTCTCTTAGCCAAAACATCTAGCCCTAAAAAAGCAAAAAAAGCTGGTAGTAAAAAAACAACTGCGTAGAAAAAATAAATTTCTTCCAAAATAAAAGAGGTATAAATTTTGGTTAAAGGTAAAAAAAAAGCAAAATATCTTCAGTCTTCTCATATTAAACGACTGCCTAGTAAAGCAGAAATTTTGTCTTTTATTACTGATAATCCTAACTTATTAAATAAACGCGAAATCGCTAAAACTTTTAATTTGAAAGGAGATTCTCGTCTTTGGCTGAATGATATGCTCAATCAATTGAAGGATCATTCTATATCAAAAAAACATAAAAAAATAACAATTCAAGATAGGTTGCCGCCTGTTACTTTAGTTAAAATAAGTGCATTAGATAACGATGGTGGTTTTATTGCACAACCTCTTGAATGGAAGAGTGATTTAAAGCCAAATATTGAAATACCTCCTCGTTATATAAAGGGAGACAGTATTAGTCTTGGAGATTACTGTCTTGTAAAAATTTTTAGAAATAAGACCCCTCAAAGTTTCTCCTATAAAGGACGTATTATCCGTAAAATTGATAAGCAAGAAAGAACTGTGCTTGGCATAGTAAAAAAATTAGAAAATAATCAATGGCAGCTTTGTTCTATAGATCGCAAAACTAATGACCTGATTATTGAAGAACCTTTAGATATTGATATAAAATCAGGCGATCTCGTTGAAGCTGAAATTAGAAAAAATACAGTTTACAAGTTAAAAAGCGCAAAAATAAAAAATGTTTTAGGATCTATTGATAGTGAAAAAGCACTTTCAATGATTGCGCTTATTTCAAAAGGAATTCCTTATGTTTTTCCTGAAGAGGTCTTGAAGCAAGCCAAAAATGTAAAACCTATTGTTGGCACAACAAATCATGAAGATTGGCGACAATTACCGTTTATTACAATTGATCCACCTGATGCAAAAGACCATGATGATGCCGTTTATGCAGTAAAAGATGAAGATCCTGCAAATAGCGATGGTTGGATTATCACTGTAGCAATCGCAGATGTCTCTTATTATGTAAAAACAGGAAGTGCCTTAGATAAAGAAGCATTAAAACGAGGAAATTCTGTTTATTTTCCTGATCGCGTTGTGCCAATGCTTCCTGAATATATTTCTAATAATTTATGCTCTCTTCTTGAAGGAAAAGACAGACCTGCTTTAGCTGTTCGTATGATTTTTGACGCAAATGGCGACAAACGCACACATAGTTTTCACCGTATTATTATGCGTACAGTAGCCAAACTATCTTATCAAGAAGTACAATGTGCAATTGAAGGAAATACAAATGAAAAAACAGCTCCTCTTCTTGAGAAGATCCTGAAACCATTGTGGAGAGCTTATAGCAAACTTAAAATTGCGCGTAATCGTCGAAAACCACTTGAATTAGAAGTGCCTGAAAAAAAAATTATTCTTGATCAAAATGGGCACATTAAAGATGTTGTGGTTCCACCTCATTTAGAAGCACATCGTTTAATTGAAGAATTTATGATACAGGCTAATGTTGCAGCCGCAGAAACATTAAAAGAATATCATCAGCCCTTCATTTATCGTGTTCATGACAAACCGTCTCTCGCAAAACAAGAAATGCTACAGAACTTTCTTCAGAGTCTGGGAATATCATTTTTTCAAAGAGCAGAACTTACGTCAGAACGATTCAATAGTATTCTCACACAAGTCATTAATACGCAACAACAGGAATTGGTAAATCAAATTATTTTACGCTCACAATCTCAAGCTGAATATAACCCTGAAAATATAGGTCACTTTGGCTTAAATCTGCATAACTATACACATTTTACATCACCAATCCGCCGTTATGCTGATTTAATTGTTCATCGATCTCTTATTAAAGCTCTGCAATTAGGTGACGATAAACTAATAGATGCACAAGAACAAAACCTGGCAGCAATTGCTATGCAAATTTCTGCACATGAGCGTCGCGCAATGATGGCTGAAAGGGAAACTGTTGATCGGCTTGTTGCACACTATTTGGTTAATAAAATCGGTCATTCATTTAAAGGTCGCATCTCTGGAGTTACAAAAGCAGGTCTTTTTATCTCACTTGATAAACTAAATGCAGACGGCTTTGTTCCTATTTCTACGCTTAAACGTGATTATTATCATTTTGATGAAACACACCATACCCTTATAGGAAAATGGAGTCGTAAAGGCTATCAACTTGGTGATGAAGTAGAGGTAAAGCTTGTAGAAGTACAACCTCTTGCTGGTGCTTTATGTTTTGAAGTATTAACACAACCTCATTTATTTACTTTTTCACCTATTTCCTATCATAAAAACAAATTTATAGCAAAAAAACAGAAACGTAATTCCTATAAACAAAAACGATATTGAAAAAATATATCACAATTTTTCTATGAAAAATAGAAATATCTCTTTATTCTTGGGGGTACCTTTTTCTAAAAAAGAATCTTTAACTTATCATTACGCTATAATGTCATTTATTTTTACTTCAATTGATTTTGTCCATATTTGAAAAAGTTGCAATTCATTACTTTAAGTTATACTATATAAATGCTTATACTTATCCTCGTTTAAACAATCTACGAAAAAATAAGAGTAATTTTTAAAGCCCCTTCTCTCTTAGATTAAATGTTAATATTAAAAGTGTAAACACAGTTTGTCTCACTACTGATGACTGAGCAGATTTTTTTAATAACATTTCGATTATAGCAAAATCACCGTAATTACTGAGACTATTTTTGTTACAGAATTAGCATACTCACTGAATCAATTGTCATCGATCTAGTAATAAATATTAAAATTTTTGTTTTTCCTCTATGAAGAGTTTCTTTTTTGACTGATATATTAATTTAATGCTTACCTACCTGATAAGCAATTTAATCAAGTCTTGACTTTTTTTATAACATCCGTAGTGTTGATAAATGAAATATAATTGCATCAGAAATGAGTTTTGATAGCAAGATAGTATCATTTTCAGTTTAATAGGATCCTTATTATGGCTAAAGCAGCAACTATTAAGATTAAGCTTTTGTCAACTGCAGATACTGGTTTTTTCTATGTAACAAAGAAAAATAGCCGCACAATGACAGACAAAATGAGCAAACGTAAATATGACCCAATTGCTAGAAAGCACGTTGAGTTTAAAGAAACGAAAATCAAATAATTGGTTTTATTTCATTTAGTTATAATGTTGTTTATTTCTAACTAAGTATATAAATAAACACACTTTTAAAATACTAATAAATATTTAGCGTTTTATAAAGCTCTATCTTAAGAGCTGCCATTTCAAAGTAAAATTCGCTGAAGAGTTAGTTTGTATTTTGCTGTGATGATGGTGACTTATGTTCTACTCCCCCATAATTAGCGAATATTTTGCTGCTTTAGTATGAGAAAAAACTTGTTATATTAAAGATAATAGCAAATAATTGTTTAATCAGAACAATTAAAATAGATTAAACAAATGGGATTTTTTTTTGTTGTATACGTACAATTAAATGAGCTCAGTCAATTAATAAATAATTTTATAAAGTGAATTTAAATATTCAAAGGGGCTTTTATCCGCATAATATTTTAATACTAATAACATTGCCCCATACTTATTTTCATAATGATACAATTAACATCAAGAAAAATAAGATATTTTCATAGTATAAAGTAATATCTTGACTTTATCAAACACATTGTGATATTAATTATTCCATGAAAAATAATATTTTTTATTTTAAGTTAAGTGATTTTAATCGGAATAAAAATTTAGGTGTTTTTATAATCATCGGTGTTCTTATGAACGTGATGGGGGGTGGGGGGTGTGTTTGGTCACAATCTCAAGAGGTGGTTTCTCCTTCAACAGAATTTATCAAGGGAAGTGCTATTGTTATTGATGGTGATTCAATCAGAATTGGTGATGTTATGATTCGGCTTGCAGGAATTGATGCTCCTGAGTTGCGTCAGTTTTGTGGTACGGAAAAAGATCGCTATCCATGTGGCATTAAAGCCAAAGAACACTTACAAAAGCTTATAGCGAACCGATTTGTTACATGTTATTGGAATAAAAGAGACAAATATCAGCGTATTCTTGGTACGTGTGAAACAGAAAAAGTTAAGAATATTAATGCGAAAATGGTGCGTGATGGTTGGGCTATAAGTTACTATGGTTATAGCTACCAAAAAGAAGAGCAAAAGGCTAAGGCACAAAAAAGGGGGATATGGCGTTCATATTTTCAGCAACCGCAAGAATGGCGGAGAGCTCATCCTTATATGAAAAAATAAAATTATTGCTTTTGCGTAATGCTGTCATTAGTTTTCTATCTACCATGACACAACAAAAGTGTAATCAAATTGTTAAATTGGGGGAGCAGATTCGTTTTTGTCGTGTTTGTATTGAGCGTCCATATTACCTTCCCCCTCTTCCTCATGAACCCAAACCTGTTGTTTATTTATCTAGTACAGCTTCTATTGCGATTGCAGGCCAAGCTCCAGGATTGCGTGTTCATGAAAGTTCGATTCCTTTTAATGATCGTTCTGGAGATAGATTACGTGAGTGGTTAGGTGTAACAAGTGATGAATTTTATGATAGATCTTTATTTGCTATTGTTCCTATGGGGTTTTGTTTTCCTGGCTACGATCAAAACAAATCTGATTTACCACCAAGACGTGAATGTCAAGAAATATGGCATGAAAAAGTATTTCAAGCTATGCCACAAATAAAGCTTGTTCTTGCTATTGGAAATTATGCACAAAAGTGGCATATTGCAGGACTTAAACATAAAACCGTTTCAGAAACCGTCAATGATTGGAAAAACATTCTTTCTATCCGTCAACCCCGAGGATATAATGTTATGCCCTTACCCCATCCATCATGGCGAAATACTTTTTGGCTACAACAACACCCATGGTTTAATGACGAATTGCTCGTATATCTTCGTCATTTAGTGCGTAAATTTTTATAATTTAGACTTGAAAGAGAAAAATAGAGATTACCTTCATCAAAAAAGTTTATTTTTTGTAAGAAAATATTACATTTTTTGTCTTTGATATTGCTTAAGATATTTGTTTTTTAACACAAAATTCAAAATCTCTAAAGATAGCCTTATTCACTTGTTTTAGTTATTTTCTGAAAAAGACAGTTGTATATATTACCGTCCACCCATTCCGGCTCAATAAAATTACAAATAGCCTTAATATTTTTTAAAAATCATGTAAAAATTTCGTGGAATGATTAAAATTTTATCCAATAAATCAAAATACGGCCCTACTTAATTATGTTTTGTGGTTCCAATTTAAAATTGATGGCTTTTTTATAAAAGATTTTAATTGTTAAATTAACACCTCTGTAACTTCCCATCATCTTTCATAATAGAATTAACGATAGAGATACTTCCTGATTATATAAAACAGCAAAAAAAACAAATGAGTAGAATTCTTAAAGACTTCTCGTGATATTTATTGATTACATTATTATTTTTCTATTAATTTTCTTGTTCACAAGCTGTCATCTGTGCGTGGGTTAAAAGAGCAGCTTTGACCACACCAGCAGCCATAGCCGCACCTGTTCCTTCCCCAAGACACATCTTTAAATCTAGAAGTGGTTCTTTTCCAATTTTTTCCAAAAGTTTACAGTGAGCTGGTTCAGAAGAAATATGACCAACAATAATGTGATCAAGTATTCTTGGATTTATTTTATACAATACTGCCGCTGCTGCTGTTGCTACAAAACCATCCAAAATAACCGGAATTTTTTCCATTCTTGCTGCTAAGATAGCACCCACCATCGCTGCAATTTCGCGTCCTCCTAAACGGCGCATAATTTCAAAAGGATCATTTAAATAACCCTCATGCAAAGAAATTGCTGTTTTTATCGCTCTCACTTTGCGTTCATAAAATTCCCCTACAAATTCCCTACCAGACCCAGCCCATTCTTCAGCTTCCCCACCAAACAAAGCCAGACATAAAGCTGATGCTATTGTTGAGTTACCAATTCCTATTTCACCTACACACAAAAGATCTGTTCCCCCAGCAATTGACTCCATACCAAATGCCATCGTCGCAGCTGTGTTACGCTCACCCATTGCTGCATCTTTAGTAATATTCATTGTTGGGCATTCTAGAGCTAAGTCAAATATCTTTAGTCTAAGATTATAAGCCACGCAGATTTGATTGATAGCCGCACCACCAGCAGTAATATTTTTTACTACTTCTTGTGTCATAGATTGCGGAAATGGTGTAACATTTTCCTCGATAACACCGTGATTACCAGAAAAAATAGCCACTAAAGGCTGTGTTATAATCGGCTTTTCTTCACCTCTCCACCCCGCATACCAAACCGCAATATCTCCCAACTTTCCGAGGGCTGTCTGCGGCTTTACTAACTTTGCTTGCCGTTTTCCAGCCAAAATCATAGAAAATTCATCAGCACTTGGTAAGTTTGTTAATAATGCACGAAAATCATCAAATGGACTGCTGTTCATAAAAATATCTTTTTAAATTTATAACGTATCAATTAAAATTTTATCTTATAAACAGAGTATAAATAATTCGTTGTTTTTTACAGTGTAAATACATTACATCGTTATTGAAGTAATGTTTTATGCTTATTTTAAAATCATTTATTTTTAAAAGCCGATAAAACTAGGCTGCTTCAAAAAAGTAGACTCACCAAGCTTATAGATTTTTCATCGCAAAAATATTCTAAAAGTTGTAATGTTTCAGTATTTATTTTTTACATATACATTTACAAAAAAGTTCTCATATCTTTTTCCCAAAATTTTAACAGGGTTTCATTATCATAGATGATAGCATTTCATACTTCTCTCTTTAAGAGAGATTTTTTAATTAAAATTATATATAAATAACAATATATAAATTAAATTAATTAATCTAAAATATTAAACTAAAATTTAAAATTTCAACAAAACTTATCTTAAATAAAAGCAGCAAAAGCTTCTTTTAAAACAGCTACGCCTGCATTTTCTCTTGTTGCATCATTCGATAATATTTGTCGCCATCGACGCACACCATTTCGACCATGAAATAAATTAATCATATGGCGTGTCACATGAGAAAGACGTCCACCTGATGCTATATGTTTAGCGGCATAATCACACATAGTAGCAATCAGATCACAATCACTAAGATTGTTTTGCGGTTCACCATATATTTGAGAATCAATGAACATTAGCAAAGCTGGATCATGATAAACTTGCCGTCCCACCATGGTGGCATCACATAATTTTAAATGTTCTTTGATTTCATCAATCGATTGAATGCCACCATTTATCCCAATAAATTTATGAGGATATTTACGTTTTAATCTATAAACTCTTTCATAATTAAGTTCTGGAATACAACGATTTTCTTTCGGATTTAGTCCTTTTAACCATGCTTTGCGTGCATGTACCCAAAGTGCATCGCAACCAGCGTTCCACACTTGATCAGCTAAAATATCTAAAGCTAACTCTTCATCTTGTTTGTCTACACCAATACGACATTTAACAGTCACAGATATGGTCACAGCCTGTTTCATTGCTTCTACAGCCCTTGCCACAATATCAGGATGGAGCATTAAACAAGCACCAAACATACCTGCCTGAACACGATTTGATGGACAACCAACATTGAGATTTATTTCATCATATCCAAAGTCTTCTGCAATTCGTGCTACCTCTGCTAGTTTTTGCGAATCCGATCCTCCTAACTGCAATGCAATTGGATGTTCTTCATCACTAAAAGCTAATAGTCGTTCACGAATGCCATGGATTGCAGCATCTACTACAACCATTTCAGTATAAAGTAGTGCCTTTTTTGTTAAAAGACGGTAGAAAAAACGGCAATGCCGATCTGTCCAACCTAACATTGGTGCCACAGCAAATCTCACTAATGATGGAGAGCTATACAACGTCATAGAAACATTACTTATACATTTTCATTCATAGCATTTTATTCATGTATATGAGCAATGTTTTTTTCTTCACAACAACTTTATTACTTTTCACTATCGGTTGAGGATATAAAAACGTGCTTTATACTTATTGCCTTGTTCAAATTACCTAAATTTTGTTAAAATTAAACAGAAATTCCACCAAAATACACTGCTCTTAATGCTATAATTTTCCAAATACACACCAATAAATCTGTAGTATTAACACTAGAGAATGCTTTATTTTTGCGTTTATTGTAGGCTTTTCACATAAAAAAAATAACCTGAGCAGAAAATATAATTACCACAAATCATACGTTACATGATAATTATTTCATAATAGGAAAAAAGCAATTGATGTTATTTTCATTACCCACTAAGTTTACGCTATGATTCAATATTTTATTGTGTATACGCAATACTCTCCATATAATTTTATAGATACTTTATTAAAATATAAAGATATATAGATGATACACCAACTTCAACACTTAGCAACAATATTCATTGCAAAAACTTCAATAATAGTTGCGTTAAGTATTCTAATTTGCTTACCTTTATCTAGTTTAGAAGCAAAAGAAAAAACATCAAATAATTCAATCATAGAAAACCTTAAAATACAGCTTCTGGAAGATTCTACTTTTTTATCCAAATTTAGAGAAAAAATAACACCACATATAAATGATGATTACATTCGAGAGATTATAAAAGACTATCTTCTCAAAAATCCAGAAATTATGATTGAAATGCAGCTTGTTCTTCAAGAAAAATTGGGGGGGATAGAGGAGCAGCAAGCTTTTGTTGTTAAATCATTAGAAAAGGAAATTTTTCAATCTTCTCACGATGCTGTTTTTGGAAATCCAAATGGGAAAATAACACTTGTTGAATTTTTTGATTATAATTGTAATTTTTGTAAACGTTCTTATTCCAGTATGGTAAATTTAATAAAAGAATACCCAAACTTGCAAATAATTATTAAAGACTTGCCAATTTTAGGGCCCGATTCGATAGAAGCACATACAATTGCTTATGCTTTTCGACAACAACTCCCAGAAAAATATTTTCAATTTTACAAAGAACTTTTAACTGGTCAGAATCGTGCAAATAAAGCCAAGGCTATAAAAATAGCAGTTTCACTAGGGGCAAATGAAAAAGATTTATACAATGCAATACAAAACCCTAATTTGCAAAAATCTTTTAAAAGAAATATTCAAATTGCTTCTGCATTAAATATTAACGGTACCCCCTCTTACATCATTGGCGATAGAATATTTATGGGAGCTGTCAGTGAGGATATTTTAAAAAAAGTAATAGAGAGCATACAATGAATCTCTTTTTTGCTTCATCAAATTTATTGAGAAATGTTAAAATATATTTTCTACTTTCTCTTTTTTGTTAACAAGCTTATAAATGTGATTTTATTGAATAGACTAAATTTAAGGCTGCAAAGTGTAATAAAAAAATACCAGATAAAAGGTAACGAGCAGCCTAGAGATATTTAAGCATGAGAATATAAATAACAATGATCTTTATGGGGCAAGGAGTTATAAATAAAATGGCAATAAAAAAAACGGACGCGACTAAACATACCGAAATTAATATGGAACTTATCCGCGACCTTGCTAAGATTTTGAATGATACGAATTTAACTAATATTGAGCTTGAACAAGGTGAACTTCGTATTTGTGTATCACGCCAAAACACTCCAGCTGCTTCTGAACAGACAATTTATGCGTCCATTCCCGCTCCTACTTTAACCTCTTCTTCAAACCTAACGGCTACAGTTTCAACAAAAGAAGAACAATCAAATAACGCAATAACATCTCCAATGGTTGGTACTGCATATCTTGCACCTGCACCCGGTGCACAGCCTTTTGTAGAAATAGGACAAAATGTTTCTGAAGGTCAAACATTGCTTATCATTGAAGCAATGAAAACAATGAATCATATTCCGTCACCACGCTCAGGTACTGTGACTGCTGTTCTTGTTAAAGATGCTCAACCAGTTGAGTTTGATGAGCCACTTATTATTGTTGAATAAAGTGAGAGGTAGCTATGATTCAAAAAATCCTCATTGCTAACCGAGGAGAAATTGCGCTTCGCATTCTACGGGCTTGTAAAGAGCTTGGAATCAAAACTGTAGCTATTCACTCAACAGCTGATGCTGATGCTATGCATGTTCGCCTTTCTGACGAAAGTGTTTGTATTGGCCCCCCTCCATCTCGTGATTCTTATTTAAATATTCATCAAATTATTTCTGCATGCGAAATTACAGGAGCTGATGCTATTCACCCAGGATATGGTTTTCTTTCTGAAAATGCAAAGTTTGCAGATATTTTAGAAGCTCATGAAATTACATTTATCGGCCCAACATCTGCACATATTCGTATTATGGGCGATAAAATTGAAGCAAAAAAAACCGCTAAAAATCTTGGAATTCCTATTGTACCGGGCTCAGATGGAGCTGTAACTGGTGAAAAGGAAGCTCTGCATATCATTAATGAAATTGGTTACCCTGTTATTATTAAAGCTTCTGCAGGTGGTGGTGGTCGTGGTATGAAAGTCGTTCGTTCTGAAAAAGAACTTTCCACCGCTTTCAATACAGCACGTTCAGAAGCTCTTGCTGCATTTAATGACGATGCAGTTTATATCGAAAAATATCTAGAAAAACCACGTCATATTGAAATTCAAGTCATGGGTGATGGAGCTGGCAATGCCATTCATTTAGGAGAACGTGATTGTTCACTTCAACGGCGCCATCAAAAAGTATGGGAAGAAGCCTACTCACCTGCCCTTAATGAATCTGAACGAAAAAAAATTGGTTCTATTGTTGCGAATGCTTGTGCAAAACTCGGTTATCGTGGAGCAGGTACTATTGAATTTCTTTATGAAAATGGAAAATTCTACTTTATTGAAATGAATACCCGTTTACAGGTTGAACACCCTGTAACTGAAGCAATTACGGGAATAGATTTAGTCCATGAACAAATTCATATTGCATCTGGTCAAGGGCTTTCAGTTACACAAGATGATATTCGTTTTTCTGGTCATGCTATTGAATGTCGTATTAACGCTGAAAATCCAATTAATTTTACGCCATCACCAGGGCTTATCACACATTTTCACACACCTGGAGGCTTAGGAGTGCGTGTCGATTCAGGTGCCTATTCAGGTTATTATATTCCACCTTATTATGACAGCTTAATTGGAAAATTAATTGTTCATGGACGTACACGCTTAGAATGCATGATGCGTTTACGACGTGCTTTAGATGAATTTGTGGTTGATGGGATTAAAACTACGTTACCTCTATTTCGTGATCTTATTAGTAATCAAGATATTATTGATGGCAACTACAATATCCACTGGTTAGAAAAATATCTTTCTGATAAATCAACTTAAGCAAATTCGTAAACAATAAGAATGATTAAACTTAAATAGCGCTTTTTTATATTTTATAATAAATATTAACCACAGTAAAAGATAAAGACATAGTGAAAATCTAACTGTTTCATATTTTAAATATACATTTTTAAAAATATGTATTGGAATCTATAATTTTCTATTTGCCTTTTTGTAAGTTTGTGTTACTTCCGATACAGTAGTGCCCTTATAGCTCAGTTGGTAGAGCACCTGATTTGTAATCAGGGGGTCGGGAGTTCGAGTCTCTCTGGGGGCACCATTATATATTTTTACATGTTGAAATATATAGATTTTTACTTAATTAGATAATTTTTAGACTACCTTTAGCTTATCCTCTAGAGTTTATATAATTTTATCTAAATTGCTATTATTTGCAGCTTATTTCCTTTGGAATAAATGCCAAGATTCTTTTTCCATCTTACTGATTTACCTAGTTTATATGGTTAAAGCTATTACACAATGTGCACGTCTTGCCTTCGGTGTTCCTAATATCTATGACGAAAATGAAGCTGATCGCATTAATGAAGTTAACCATATTCTCCAAAACGAGAGCGTACCTGATGAAGTGCTTGAGCAAATCAAAGAGCTAATAAAACAAACGTAAACGGAAAAATGTACTCTCTTTTGCAAAAATCTCAAACCTCACAGAAATATCTCATGAGATGGGACAAATTATTTTAGAGTTCTGAAGAAAAGGCAACTCTTCCAAATGAAAAAGAAAAACAAGTCTTACCTTCATCAAAACAACCACACACACACCAACTCAACAAGATTTAATAGGGGTGTGATATGGAACAAAGAATAGCAGAATAGTTTCAAGCTCGTTTAGGAAAAACCACAGCTTCAAACATTAACAGCGTTATCGATAAAACAACTAAGAACTCACCGACAGTAAATATGAAAAGTACAAAAATAAACTTATCAGGGAACGCTTAACAGGTGAAATAATACCATCTTATGAAACACCTGCCATGCGATGGGGGCGTGAACATGAAGACATGTGCAATTCAAAAATACAGCTTCTTTTGCAATACCCCTGTCACTAGATGCGGATTTATTCCTCACCCAACATTGAAATGGCAGGTACTAGTTCTGACAGTCTCATTGGAGATAATGGCCTTGTAGAGGTCAAATGTTCTCAACCAGCAACGCATATGTTTTTTTTGCAAAATAGCAAAATCAAGTTTGAATATATCTTACAAATGCAATTCCAAATGACTTGCACAAGGCGAAAATGATGTGATTTTGTCAGTTATGATCCTCTGCTCAAACGCAAATTAATTCGTTTTCGTGTAAAGATTCAACACGTTCAACGTAATAATGAAAAGATTGAGCGCATCAATAAAGCTGTCGAAACATTTTTAGCAGAAATAGAACAAGAAACACAATTCTTTACACAAGCTGCTTAACCTATAAGGAGCGCTCTTTCGCTTTCAATCTCCTCTAAGCACTCGCGCCCATTTATGTAATCCAAAAAGAGAAAGGTAATGAGATAACATTTGATGATTGCGATAGATATGTCACGACACGTGAATGTGCACAACTTTTTAATGTGTCAACAACAACGATTCGCAATTGGGTGATACGAGGAGTATTTCCCCAACCATATAAGCTTGGTAAGTCAGTTAGATGGAGAAAAAAAGAGGTTTTGGCATTCACCCCAAAGGAAATAAGCTAAAAATAACACAAATTTAGATAAAATTATATAAACTCTAAAGAGTGGACCAAAAGGTGGACTGAAAATTATCTAACTAAGTAAAAATCTATATATTTCAAAGTATTAAAAATAAATAATGGTGCGGTCGAGAAGACTCGAACTTCCACGGGTTGCCCCACAGCGACCTCAACGCTGCGCGTCTACCAATTCCGCCACGACCGCACATGGTAGAGGCCAAATACATTACACTTTCGGGGATTTAACAAATCATAAAGCACGATACAAGCCCATTTTCGTGTTTTTATAATTTATTTTATCTCAATTACCGCAGGACGCTTCAGATACAAGTCGTTAAACTGTATACATTATCATAATGAGCGAAGTACCATCATCAAATTGGCCTGAGCAATTTGATCTTCTTTATAAGAACCATGAAAACTTGTTGTAATTGTTGTAGTTCCGTATTTTCGTATCCCTCTCATAGCCATGCACATATGTTCAGCTTCAATTACCACTGCAACACCGCGGGGTTTTAACTGTGTTTTTAGAGCATTAGCCACTTGAGCTGTCATGGCTTCTTGCGTTTGTAAACGGTGGGAAAAAATATCTATAACACGTGCAACTTTTGAAAGACCAACAATTTTCGTATCGGGAAGGTAGGCAATATGAACTTTACCAACAATTGGAAGAATATGATGCTCGCAATGTGAATAAAAACTAATATCCTTCATAATTATAGGTTCATTATAACCTGAAACTTCTTCAAAAACTGTTCCTAAAATCTCCTCAATTGATTCATCGTAACCAGAAAAAAGTTCACTATACACCTTAGCAACACGTTTGGGAGTATCTAAAAGCCCTTCTCGATTTGGATTTTCCCCTACCCACAACAACAATGTACGAACCGCTGCTTCCACTTCTTCAAAACTAGGACGCTTTTTCTCAGATAAAGAGAAATCTGTAGCGATTCCTTCCGTAAGGTTATGCATTAAAAAAAACTCCAGCTTATTATGTATAAAGTATTTAATATACATTAATTTATTTTATAATAATCTCTACGCAAGTGAATTAAAAGCCTGAATAGTGAAAACTCTAAAAATTCCAAGCAATAGCTCATGATGGACAACATTTATAGCAATAAAATCCTTGAATATGCTGCTCATATAAGTAGAATTGGGCGTCTTAATAACCCTGATGCAACGTCAAAAAAACGTGCACGTCTTTGCGGATCAACAGTTCTTGTGGATCTAAAAGTAGACAACGACATTGTTATAGATTTTGCTCATGAAGTATATGCGTGTGCACTTGGACAAGCTTCATCTTCTATTTTAGCGCATCATATTATTGGCAAAAAAACGCGAGATCTTAAAGCATTACGTGAAATTATTTTTTATATGTTAACAGAAAATGGCCCTCCTCCCTCAGCTCCATTTAAAGCATTTTCCTGTTTGCAACCTATTAAAGATTATAAAGAACGCCATGCTTCAACAATGCTTACATTTGATGCAGTCGTAGACTGTATTGAACAAATTGAAGAAAAAACAAATGGTTAAATTACAACCCAAACAAAAAAAAATACAAACTCGGAATTATACAGGTCCTTGGCAGAAAACACCTGGACGATTACTTGGTACTACATTAATACGTCTTTATCAAATAACACTTTCCAGTTTGATCGGAAATCAATGTCGCCATATCCCAACCTGTTCAGAATATACCTATGAAGCAATTGCACGCTATGGCCTGTGGGCCGGTGCATGGATGGGGCTTTTTCGTATTATACGCTGTGGCCCATTTGGAACATATGGCTTTGATCCAGTACCAACGTCTCTTGACTATTCTTATAAACCTTGGCACTATTGGAAAATCTCTGCTAAAAATGATAAATAATTGTCTTTCTTTTTTATGCATATTGATAGAAAATTAATCTACTAGCTCTATCTGAACTATTATTAAATTTTCACGAAACCATCCGCAATCGTTAGCGGAATTGGACTAAAGGGGTGTTTTTATGTTTGACCTTATTTCTCTTTCTTTTCCTGATGGTTCAAAACGTGATTATCCCTCTGAAATGACAGGTTTAGAATTGACCGAATCTATTTCTAAATCACTCGTAAAAAAAGCAGTTGCTTATAGCTTTAACGGAATCATTCGAGATCTTTCAGACCCATTAGAGCAATCTGGCCAAGTGGAAATTATCACTCGTGATGATCCACGTGCACTTGAATTAATACGCCATGATTGTGCTCATGTCTTAGCTGAAGCAGTACAAGAACTATTTCCTGAAACACAAGTTACAATCGGCCCCGTTATTAAAAATGGTTTTTATTATGATTTTGCGCGTAAACAACCTTTCACATTAGATGACCTCACCATCATCGAAAAAAAAATGCGTGAAATTATCCAACGAAACAAACCTTTCAGAAAAGAAATTTGGTCTCGTGAAAAAGCTAAGAAAATTTTTTCTGAAAAAAACGAACTGTATAAGGTTGAGATTATTGATGCTATCCCTGAAAATCAAGACGTAAAAGTTTATTATCAAGGAGATTGGTTTGATCTTTGTCGTGGTCCACATATGCAATCTACTGGTCAAATTGGCAATGCCTTCAAACTGACAAAAGTCGCAGGTGCTTATTGGCGTGGGGATGCCAATAATCCTATGTTAACGAGAATTTATGGTACAGCATTTGCTAACGAAAATGACTTAAAAGCCTATCTCCATACACTAGAAGAAGCAGAAAAACGCGATCACCGCCGTTTAGGACGTGAAATGGATTTATTTCATTTCCAAGAAGAAAGCCCAGGAATGATTTTCTGGCACCCAAAGGGGTGGAAAATGTTCCAAAATTTAATTAGCTATATGCGCCGCCGCCTTGATGATCATAAATATGCTGAAGTTAATGCACCACAAGTTCTTGATAAATCACTTTGGGAAATATCGGGTCATTGGGGATGGTATAAGGAAAATATGTTTCAAACAACCCCAGCGACTGACGATTGGGATAATCAATGTATTTACGCTCTAAAACCCATGAATTGCCCTGGTCATGTGCAAATTTTCAAACATGGCTTAAAGTCTTACCGAGACTTGCCTATTAGACTTGCTGAATTTGGTGTTATCCATCGTTATGAACCTTCAGGTTCTCTGCATGGTCTTATGCGTGTTCGTAGTTTTACACAAGACGATGCACATATTTTCTGCACAGATGAACAATTAGCTGATGAATGTCTTAGTATTAATGATTTAATCTTATCAACTTATGCAGATTTTGGTTTTGAAGAAATCAGTCTTAAATTTTCAACGCGTCCAGAAAAACGCGTCGGTTCTGACAAATTATGGGATCATTGCGAAAATATAATGTCATCTGTTCTTAAAACTATTGAGAAAAAATCAAAAGGACGTATCAAAACAAGTATCCTTCCAGGTGAAGGTGCATTTTATGGACCAAAATTTGAATATACATTAAAAGATGCTATTGGTCGCGAATGGCAATGTGGAACAACACAAGTAGATTTCAATCTACCTGAACGTTTTGGTGCATTCTATATTGACAAGGATTCAGAAAAACGTCAGCCTGTTATGATTCATAGAGCTATTTTGGGATCAATGGAGCGTTTTATTGGTATATTAATTGAAAATTTTTCTGGACATATACCGCTTTGGCTTGCCCCCCAACAAATTGTTGTTGCACCAATCACATCTGAAGCAAATGAATATGCAGAAAAAATAACGAGAAAGCTCAAAGCTATTGGTCTTTCAGCCACATCAGATCTTCGCAATGAAAAAATTAATTACAAAATACGTGAACATTCTTTACAAAAAGTTCCTGTAATCCTTGTATGCGGTAAACGTGAAGCTGAAACAAATAGTGTGAGTATGCGCCGTTTAGGAAGTGCAGATCAAACTATTTTATCTATAGAAGAAGTGATGAAACAACTTTCAAATGAAGCAACCCCCCCAGATTTGCGCCGCTTAATAAACACTCAATAATGAAAGTAATATGCTCAACTAAGTTGATTGTTTATCGTGCTCTATCAAGCATGCGTTTACATTCAATTAATTCAAATAATGTTTCCTGTAACAATGTTTTATCAGTTTTGTCTTGATGCCTTTTAACAGCACCAACAGATTCTTCTTCACTCTTCATAAACCCTAAAAGTCCAAATGCTGCCTTTTTTGACTTAGTCTTAGAGGCTTCATTAATTTTGGTAGATTCAGATGTTTGTTCTATACATTCTTTTTCTATTATAACATTCATGGCATCAAGATCGTTATTACCGAGCGCAATAACAAAAGAAGCACCATTTTCTTTTAAAAGGCGTTGTACACCTTTTATAGTATAGCCTTTACCATAAAGTAATTGTTTAATACCATTGAGCAAATCAATATCAACAGGGCGATAGTAACGCCTCCCACCACCACGCTTTAATGGCTTAATTTGAACAAAACGTGTTTCCCAAAATCTTAATACATGCTGTGGTAACCCTAATAATTCCGCTACTTCGCTAATTGTCCGAAAAGCATCAGGGCTCTTGTCCATTCTACAATACCTTATTTAAATATCATACTAACGATTTTATAATAACTGAATCAGTTTAAATTTCTTGCTAAAATTGATTAAAATAGGGATTATCCTCAATTATATTTAATACAAAACCTATTACTCAAATAGAAAAAGTTATTCCAATATAAATTCCTTTATCAAACCTCAAACATTTTAAATATCGCTTATTTGTATGAATTTACTTCTCTCTTGCGCGATGTGCATCTAAAATTCTTTTCTTCAAAATATTCGCAGCCTTGAATGTTACTACACGCCGTGGTGGAATAGGTGCTTCAATACCTGTTTTTGGATTACGACCAATTCGTTCACTTTTATTGCGAACTTGAAAAGTCGCAAAAGAAGATAATTTAACCACTTCACCCTTTACAAGTGAATTGCAAATTTCATCTAAAATCAACTCAACCAAAGCTGATGACTCAGTATATGACAAGCCCACTCTCCTACAAACCGCACCAGCCAAATCTGCACGTGTTATTGTTTTACCTGCCATCATAATCACCTATTAAAATTTAAAGTTACAAAGCGATTTATACGTTTTATTCAAATATGGTCAAGCCACTATAATTTACCAACGAACAAGAATTGCTCCCCACGTAAATCCACCCCCCATGGCCTCTAACATAATGAGATCTCCTTTTTTAATTCTTCCATCTTGAACAGCAGTTGTTAAAGCTAATGGTACTGATGCTGCAGACGTATTACCATGTTGATCAACAGTCATCACAACTTTATCCAATGCGATCCCTAGTTTTTTAGCTGATGCTTCAATAATACGTTTATTAGCCTGATGAGGTACAAACCAATCTAACTGAGAAGAATTCATATTAACAGCTGCAAAACAATCATCAATCACATCGGTTATCATACCAACTGCATGTTTAAAAACTTCTCGCCCTTTCATACGTAAATGACCTGTTGTTTGTGTTGTTGAAGGACCACCATCAACATACAATTTATCCACATACGCACCATTAGAGCGCAATTTCGCAGACAATATACCACAATCAACAAGAACATTACCTTCAACTTCTTGCGCTTCCAAAACAGCTGCACCCGCACCATCACCAAATAAAACACATGTTGTACGATCTTGCCAATCTAAAATCCGAGAAAATGTCTCAGATCCAATTACCAAGATTCTTTTTGCTGCTCCGCAACGTAAATATACATCTCCTGTTGTCAATGCAAAAATAAAACCAGAGCAAACAGCTTGAATATCAAAAGCAAAACCACGTTTCATTCCCAAAGCATGTTGAATTTCAACAGCAGAAGCAGGAAAAGTATGGTTAGGTGTTGAAGTAGCTAAAATAATACAATCAATATCTTCTATTGTCATATTAGAATTTTTAAGTGCAGCTTGTGCTGCTGTTACCCCCAAAGAAACAGTTGTTTCGTTTGTATCAGCAATATAACGTTGGCGAATTCCCGTACGTTGAACAATCCACGAATCAGATGTTTCAACAAACTTGGTAATTTCATTATTCGATAAACTTTTTTTTGGTAAAGCACTTCCTACACCACATATAACTGATCGAATCATACAGTCCTCACCCTCTCTTGGAATCTTTTATCTCTACTACGAATGCCGATCATACTGTTTGCATATTAATTGACAGCTCTACCTTCATAATTTTAAAGTATCACTTTACTTTCATGAAAGTGTCGTAAATCTTCAACTATTTTTTTTAAAAGTCCGTTATTTACCATTTTATAACCAACGCGGATAGCAGAAGCAAAACCGCCAGCATTAACACCACCATGACTTTTTATAACAATACCATTTAAACCTAAAAGCACACCGCCATTAATCCGATCAGGATCTATCTTCTGTTTCAGTTGATGAAAAGCACCTCGAGACAAAACGTATCCAAGGCGTGAAAAAACAGAGCGACGCATAACAGTATTTAAAAGTTCGGCTATTTGCCGTGCAGTTCCTTCTGCAACTTTTAAAGCAATATTACCAGAAAACCCCTCAGTGACAACCACATCGACTACTCCTTTTCCAATGTCATTACCTTCAATAAATCCCTTATACTCTAATCCTTCTAATTGCACTTTACGTAATATCATTCCGGCTTTTTTGATTTCATCTAAGCCTTTTATCTCTTCAACACCCACATTCAAAAGCCCAACACTTGGTTTTTCAATATGATATAAAGTACGAAACATACCAGCCCCCATAACCGCTAAATCAACCAATTGATCAGCAGATGCACCAATTGTTGCACCAATATCCAGCACAATACTCTCACCACGAAGAGTTGGCCAAATACCAGCAATTCCAGGCCGGTTAGATTCTGCCATCATTTTTAAACAAAAATGAGACATTGCCATAAGTGCACCAGTATTGCCAGCAGAGACACAAACATCAGCTTCGCCATTTTTTACAGCTTCAATTGCGTGCCACATTGATGATTTACCGCGCCCTGCACGAAGCGCTTGGCTTGGTTTCTCATCCATACGTGTATAACTTTCTGTGTTATAAAAACGCGACGCTGTAGCCAAATGAGGATATTTTTTAAAAATTGGCTCAACAACATCCTCTACCCCATAAAACAAAAAATGAACATTTGGCAAATGTTTCTGTGCAACTGCTGCCCCCTCAATAGTAACCTCTGGACCATAATCACCACCCATGACATCTACAGAAATTCTAATCACACTTGCACATCCTATATTTTAATTTACACTGAAAATTCTTGTTATACAAAGATTATCACTACAACAGACTTACAGAAATACTGTCTCTTTGACTATATAGTAGGTGTTTTTTATATATTTATAATCATTTCCACCCTTTCAAAACAGAAAATGGTGATATTTTTGGCTCAATTTTTTCCGAATTTTCAATCAAACTCATATTTTCATCTTCTTTGCGTGGATAATGATTAATTGATAGCTCAAAAAATTCTTCCATAATCGCGCCTATATCAATTTTATCACCATAAAAAATTTCCGGTATATCTGGTCCATCTGCATCTAAAAGCAATTCTCTTGTATCTTTTGACACTTTTGGTTTAACCAAATTTGAATCTTCAGGAAGAAAGGTAATTTCAATATTTTCGTGGAGAATATTTTCTAATGGCTCCAGTGTAATGACACATGATTGTACTATATGTGCTCGTAATAAACCTTTTACATACACCCCACGCTTTTTCCATGGTAAAATATGAAATTCTCCCTCACAAAATTTCACTTCAAGTAAATCATGATTCTTAGCTAAATGTGCGCATTCTTGTTTATCTGCGCAAATACGAATTTTTACACCCTTAGCAGACAACGAACGCACTGATATTGGATAAGTCAGAGCAAACATCATTTGAGAAACATTTTTTACACTCATTGATAACTCCAAAACAAGAAAAAGTGTAGTATATTGTAATTTCGTTTAATCAATATATTTTATAACTTTTTAAGTTGTTCTTTGTAAAATTACTAATTTTATAACAGAGGAAACTCGCTGTAAGCTATTGCAGATTATATCGAATTAAGCTAAAAGCTGGAAAATGCGGGTTGCTTTCTCATCTATGCTTACATGTAAATGGAGATATCATTGTTTCAGATGCCTCACGTAGTAAACTTAATCAAACATAAATTATTGATTAGCTTATTTATAGTAAGTATGGCAGCGTTTGCTGGATGTAGTTCAATTCATTCTTTAACTTCAAGCCAAACCTATAAGGAAGGTTATGTTCTTGATCAAAGTGCTCTTGATTCCATTTCTATTGGATCAAGTCAGGAGCAAGTTCGTTTAGCCTTAGGAACTCCTTCACTGAAAACAAAATATGATAACGAGGTTTTTTATTATATTTCACAAACTCGGTATCGTAAAATGCGATTTATGAAAACCAAAATTATTGATCGTAAAGTTTTGGCTATTTATTTCAATAAAAATGGTCAGGTCGCAAAGATAGCCAATTATGGTTTACAAGATGGTCAAATATTCGATTTTATCACTCAAACAACACCAACAGGTGGTAGTGATCATTCTTTTTTAATCCAAGTCGTTAAAGGTTTTGCTAACACCTCGCGTTAATTTAATTACCGATTTCCAGTTTTTAGTGATATTTATAAAATCTCAATAGTGTCAGAGTTTTATTTTATTATTTTTGCAGACGGATTTCTTTTGCTATTTTATCAAGAATTGCATTGACAAGCTTTGGCTCATCACTTTCAAAGAATGCTTTTGCTACATCAACATATTCACTTACAATAACAGCAGTAGGTATGTTCTTGTGATTTACTAACTCCCATAAGCCTGCACGCAAAATTGCACGTAAAATAGAATCAAGACGTGAAAGTGACCATTCTTCAGAAAGTTTTTTCTGAAGCATAGGATCAAGTTTCTTTTGTTCTTGTACAACACCAGCTATAATAGCTCGAAACCATTGAAAATCAGCATCAAGATATTGATTACCATCAATATTTTTTCCCAAACGATAAGCTTTATACTCAGCTGCTATTTCCGTAACACCAATACCAACTATATCCATTTGATATAGTGCCTGCACTGCAGCAAGCCTTGCTACTCCGCGTTTATTAGCCAAATGCGAAGAATGTTTGCTTTTTATATCAGCCATATTTAATGATTATCTCCAAATTTCTTCTTTAGAGCAATCATACATAAAGCAGCTTCAGCAGCAAAACCACCTTTATTCTTTTTATTCTGTTCAGCACGAACCCAGGCTTGTTCTTCATTCTCAACAGTCAAAATACCATTTCCAATAACCAATTGCCTATGAAGAGTTAAATCCATTAATGCTTGACAAGAATTATTAGCAACAATTTCAAAATGATATGTATCACCCCGAATAACACAACCAAGTGCCACATAACCATCATAAGATACCTTATTATTGTTTTCCTCAGCAAAAACTATTGCACCGGGTATCTCTAATGCCCCTGGAACTGTTACAATATCATAACTTACTTCAGCTTTTTGCAAAACACTCACTGCACCTGCAAGAAGTTCATTAGAAATTTTATCGTAAAAACGTGCTTCAACAATCAATAAATGCGACTTTTTATGTATTTTTTTTGTCACAATAAAATCCTCAATTTAAAATCAATAAAGAACTTTAAAAATTACATAACCATCAAATTAAAAAACAACATAACAATTTTTCAGTCTACTTATCTCTCATTTTAAAATCAGAAAGTCTGGCAACATAACGAGCAAGCTGATCAACTTCTAAATTCACCTGGTCCCCGACTTTAGCCTGCCCCCATGTTGTCATTTCAAGTGTATGACGAATAATAAGAACATCAAAAATATTATCTTCAATACTATTAATGGTTAGAGATGTACCGTTAAGCGCAATGGAACCTTTTTCTGCAATAAAAGGCGCCAATCGCATTGAAGTTTTTAAATAAAAACGAATTGCATCACCTTCATTTTTTTGATCAACGATCTCAGCCAAATCATCAACGTGACCAGAGACTAAATGCCCACCTATCTCATCGCCAAGCCGTAATGAACGTTCCAAATTAACAAAAGTCCCTTTCGTCCACTTAGCAAGATTAGTCAAATACAACGTTTCTTTCCACGCTTCTACAACAAAGCAATTAATATTTGTCTGTTTTAGCTCACGTTCAACAACCGTTAGGCAAATGCCTGAACACGCAATTGATGCACCAATTTCTATAGTTTCTACATCATAATGTGTAGAAATACTTAAGCGTATTCCTTGTTTTAAAGATTGAATATCTTCAACACAACCAATATCTGTTACAATTCCTGTGAACATAATATTTTGCGCCTCCATTTACACAAACAGTCATTTCCTAGCATTTTCGTCTCAATTTTATTAAATTCTGAAAGATAAGTTTCAAAATGGGGAGCATCAATACGATCTTCACCTAAAATAATTGGTGCATGAAAACATATCAGCTGATCCACACAACCAGCATTTAAAAATTTTTCTCCTGTCTTTGCTCCTCCTTCAAGCAAAATACTATTGATTCCACGCTGACAAAGTAGCTGTAAAATAGCAAAAGGTTGCATCAAATAATCGCTCATTTCTATTGAAAATATACGTACACCACACTGTTCCAGTGCCATTTTTTTGCTTTCTTTCGCAAGAGTTGTATTACAAATAATCCATGTGGGGATTTTAGTTGCTGTTTGTATAACCTTTGCATCAAATGGAATACGTAAATCTGTATCTAAAATAATACGTATAGGTGAGCGTATTTCAAGCCCAGGCAAACGGCAATTTAATTGTGGATTATCTGCCAATATAGTGCCAATACCAACCATAATAGCGTCATTTTGAGCACGCAGAATATGAGTATATGTATGAGCCTGCGCTCCACTAATTTCTATACTTCCCTTCTTTTTTTTTCCTATACCATTATCTGCAGAAATTGCCATTTTTAAAGTTACTTCACACCGTCGCAGCTTTTTCACGCATAAATAAGCACTCAACGTTTCAAAAGCTTCCTTAGCCAGAATTCCCTCAACAACTTCAATGCCAGCTGCACGTAAAAAAGCAATACCACGACCACAAACCCGTTCATCTGGATCAGTAAGTGCAATAACAACCCGTGAAATACCTGAATTAATAAGTGCATCTACACACGGTAAAGTTTTACCATAATGTGAACAAGGTTCTAAAGTAGTGTAAAGAGTAGCGCCGTGGGATAATGGACCTGCCATTAATAATGCTTGCGTTTCAGCGTGTGGTCTCCCACCAACAGCTGTTATACCGTAGCCGACTATAGATATTTTTGTACCATCATTTCGGGTAATTAGTGCGCCAACGGATGGGTTTTGTCCAGTAAGTCCGATGTGGCGTTGTGCTAAACGAATAGCTACGGCCATAAATTGGTTATCTTGTGCTTCTTTATTCATCAAAATAAGATTTTATATCCACCACATCTTTTGAAAGCTCATTTATAATATCATGGAAATCACTTGCATTACGAAAATCACGATACACGGAAGCAAAACGGATATAAGCAATGTCATCAATGCTCTTTAACCATTCCATTACAAGATACCCAATTTTTTCTGAAGCAATCTCAGGTTCCCCTGAATTTTCAAGCTGGCGTACAATACCTGAAATTGCTTGTTCGATGTGATCAGGATCAATATTACGTTTACGCACTGCCACATTAACTGATCTTATTAATTTATCACGGTTAAATGGTTCACGCCGACCATTCTTTTTGAAAACTGACAATTCACGTAATTGAATACGCTCAAAAGTTGTAAAACGACCGCCACAAACAGAACACACACGCCGACGACGAATTACTGCGCCCTCTTCTGCAGGACGCGAATCTTTAACCTGTGTATCTTCACATTGACAGTAAGGGCAACGCATCTTTTTTGTGCCTCAACAAATACTCAAATGAGAATAAAGAGGAAAATTATCTGTCATATCTCTTACTTTTCTCTTAACAGCACTTTCAATGGAAGCATTATCTTCAACACTTTCTACTGTTTTAAGACAATCAAGAACTTCTGAAATGAAGTCACCAATTTGGATAAATTCACTTTCTGTAAAGCCACGTGTTGTTGCTGCAGGTGTACCCAAACGAATACCTGAGGTTACAAATGGTTTTTGAGGATCAAAGGGAATACTATTTTTATTACAGATAATACCAGAACGTCCTAAAGCCAATTCTGCACATTTTCCTGTTAAATTTTTAGAACGCAAGTCAACTAATAATAAATGGTTATCTGTACCGCCAGAAACAATATCAAAATTATTATTTTGTAAGCGTTTTACCAAAGTTCTAGCATTATCAACTACATTGGTAACATAGTCTTTAAAAGCAGGTTGTAAAGCCTCTCCTAGTGCAACTGCTTTAGCAGCAATCACATGCATTAAAGGGCCACCTTGTAAACCAGGAAAAACTGCTGAATCAATCTTTTTAGCTAAAACTTCATCGTTAGTTAATATCATACCACCACGGGGACCACGTAGTGATTTATGCGTCGTAGTAGTAACAACATGAGCGTATGGCACAGGTGAAGGATGAACACCACCAGCAATTAAACCAGCAATATGTGCCATATCAACCATTAAATACGCCCCAATCTCATCAGCAATTTCGCGAAACCGTTTCCAATCCCATATACGTGAATAAGCTGTTCCTCCTGCTAAAATAAGCTTTGGCTTATGTTTTTTTGCAAGGCGTTCAATATCTTCCATATCAAGAAGTTGATCTTCTTGACGCACACTATAAGAAACAACATTGAACCATTTTCCTGACATATTGACAGGAGAACCATGCGTAAGATGACCACCAGAATTTAAATCCAATCCCATAAATGTATCACCAGGCTGAAGCAAAGCTAAAAATACAGCTTGATTCATTTGGCTACCAGAATTAGGCTGAACATTTGCAAAAACAGAACCAAAAAGCTTTTTAGCTCGTTTAATTGCCAGTTCTTCAATTAAATCTACAAAATGACAACCACCATAGTAACGCTTTCCTGGATAACCTTCTGCATATTTATTGGTCAGAACTGATCCTTGAGCTTCAAGAACTGCTCTTGAAACAATATTTTCTGATGCAATTAGCTCAATTTCATGATGCTGGCGTTTAAGCTCACCATTAATTGCATCAAAAACTGTAGAATCAACAGTTTGTAAATTACTATCAAAAAAACATTTTTGCAGCTTATCTGCTTTCTTAGTCATAAAGCATGCCCTAACTTAAAATAAAAAGTAATATGGTAAGTATCACAAACCAAATATTTTGAAGCATTTTAATTCAAAAATTGCAAATACTATATATCTATCTTATTCTTTTGCTATTTAAGCAATAAAACTCTCGCCACACAAAAATAAATGGTGCAAAATTAAGCGTCGAGCTTGTTCTAAATTCCTTTTACTACAACATTTTTCATACAAACAAGACAAACTGTAATTTTAGAATATTCAATTATTCAAACCGAATACAATATTACAGGCTTAATATGACAGAAAACGTCAGTTCAAGGTAAATATAATGGTAACAAAAATCTTTATTGATGGTGAACATGGAACAACTGGATTGCAAATACAAAAGCGACTAGCAGAGCGCTATGATTTAGAATTGCTCTCTATTCCTTATGCAGATCGGCATAAAATTGATGTGCGGCAAGATTATTTTAATCAAACTGACATTGCTATTTTATGTCTTCCAGATGAAGCTGCACGCGAAACAATAGAACTGCTTAAAAATAATAAAAAAATTAGAATTATTGATAGCTCAACAGCATATCGCATTGCACCAGATTGGATCTATGGTTTTCCTGAAATGACAGCGGGGCAAAAAAAGCGTATCCAGCAAGCACGTTACGTTGCTAACCCCGGATGTTATCCGACCGGTGCAATTAGTTTAATTCGGCCATTACGTGAAGCAGGTTTACTAGATGCTCATTACCCAATATCAATTAATGCTATATCCGGTTACACGGGTGGAGGTAAACAATTAATTGCACAGATGGAAAATCAATCCCGACGAGATACTCTTCAGGAAAATTATTTTACTTATGGTCTCAATCTCAAACATAAACACGTACCAGAGATTAAATTTCACGGGCAAATTAGTCAAACACCTATTTTTGTACCAAGTGTTGGCCGTTTTCCCCAAGGAATGATTGTAAACATTCCACTCCATCGTCATCTATTAGCAAAATCAGCTAATTGTTGCAATCTGCGTGAAATTCTCAACGCCCATTATAATGGTCAAGACATCATATCAGTCGCATCCCAAGAAGAGACTGAAACACTTACCAAATTAAATCCAGAATGTTTAGTGCATAAAGACGGTATGAAACTTTTCGTTTTTGGCAACGATAGTGAAGGTATTTTCAATCTATGCGCCATATTAGATAACCTTGGAAAAGGCGCATCTGCGGCTGTTATTCAAAATCTTGATTTAATGCTTGAAAATAACTGACTTTCTTCCGATTGCAGATCTTTATTCAATAACGTGATATGCTCCCTTTGTTGCTCGCCAATGTAAAACTGAAAAATACAATATAACTAACGCAACACCTTGATGAAGAACTCCCCAACCTAGGGGTACTTCATTTAATAATGTAACAATGCCAAAAAGCGCTTGAGCAACTATGGCAACGCATAAAAAAAATGCACGACGAGCATGAGCTGAGTGTGGAATGTTTTTTCGCACATACAGAGAATGAACGACTGCTATAATAAACAGAAAATAAGCAAAACAACGATGAACAAATTGAACTGTCAAAGGATTTTCAAATAAATTAAGCCAAATTGGATCATAATTAAGTAAGCCATCAGGAATAATCTGACCATCCATCAATGGCCATGTATTATAGACTTTACCTGCATGAAGACCTGCAACTAAAGCACCAAAATAAATCTCAATTAAAACAAGAAAAACAAGCCAACCTGCAAAACGTTGAACCGTCTGGGTTGCTGGTTTCTCTGTGGATTCTGTAAGACCTCGGGATAAATAAGTGATAAAAATAATAATAAAACATGCTGTCATAAGATGAATTGCCAAGCGATACTGACTGACACTTGTTAGATTGCTTTGACCAAGCCCTGATGCTACCATCCACCAACCAATAACACCTTGAACAGCAATAAGAATTGGTACGACAATAAGTTGGCGCAAAATACTTTTTTCTATACGTTTGGTAATCCAAAACCAAATCAAGCCCAATAAAGCTACAAGACCAACAAGACGACCAAGAACACGGTGCCCCCACTCCCACCAGAAAATAACCTTAAACGCATTTAATGTCATATCGCGATTAAGCAACTTATATTGTGCTATTTGCTGATATTTCAAAAATTCTTCCTGCCACTGATCTGGACCAATTGGTGGAATTACACCATGAATTGGCCTCCATTCAGTTATTGATAACCCTGACCCTGTCAAACGGGTAGCCCCCCCCACTAAAACAATTGCCAAACAAAGCAATAAAATGACATAAAGCCACACTTGAATTTGTTTTCGATTTTGTTTCTGCAGCGATGTCAAAGCTACATCATTCAATTCCTTTATTGCCATTTTGGATTTCCTTTAGTTTATTTTCAACTGCAAATATTTCTTAAATCTAAAGATTAAATCTCAATTGTTCTTATAAAATTCAACGATGTTATGCAAAAAGAAAGTGCTTTTGTTCAACACGTGATCACCATTCTTATTTTGCCAATATTCAATACGAATTCACACGACAAACAGTTTTTGGAAATCTGGATATCATTTGCACTATCCAGTTATGTTTATCAAGACTAGCGCTACAAATATAATAATCTGTCGATTGCGTAATTTGCTCAGACCCGTATTTGGGTTCGCTAGCTATTTCTAAAATGATTAAATCATAATTTCTTTTAAATTCTTCTAATAGATGAGGAATATCATTTGAAAAATCCTGAGCACGAACAGCGCTTGCTAACCCTTGTGGAAGAATATCAACTCCTGTATCGTAATCGCGATAAATAACATCTTGTAACTGCGCATCGCCCGTTAACACATCACTCAATCCTCGATGAGGACCAATTATTTTCTCTATTTGTTGACCAGAAATATCTACCAGCAAAACTGTTTTTTTCTCTCCTACAAGATGAAGAGATAATTTTGCCGCCATCCGAGCAGCCTGTGTCCCAATTATTGAAACAATCATTGAAGAACGTAATTTTAAAAAGACCGATAATTCTTCTAATGTCATAAAAGTTTCAGAATTTTCTATCACCTTAGGTAATAAAGTATTTTTGCTATCTTCTAAGTCCTCTTTCGATTGAATTTTTTTTGTTCCAGAATATCTTTGAAATAATAATAACCCTACTAAAAGAGCTATCAAGCTTGCTAATGTATGCACAAAAACATTTTTGCCATAAAGAGCTATAAAAGAAACAGGAGCTACTGCTATTGGAACAATCACGCGAATCTTTGCATTTTGTAATAAAGAAGCATGAATGTTCATTTCCTTATTCTGCCCATCTATCACTACTTTGATTTTATTTTCCAACTCATTTAACATTTGATTGAAAGGCTGAGATTGATTCTTTACAAAAATTCTAATTTTTTCTCTTAGCTGTATTTCAAACTTCTTTGCGATAATCTCATCTGAATAAATTTGATTAGTAATCTGCAAAATTTTATCTTCTAACTGAGTAGAAAGCGCTTTCGATTCCGCAATCATTGCTTTGATTTGAGGATGTTCCCAACCTAATTGTGCAGCCATATGAGCCTTTTGTGTTTCCAAAAGATTAATTTTAGCTTCTAATGCAACGACGGCTGAGTTGTTTGCAATAAATGATAAAGACAATAAAGATTGGCCATTTTTACGCGTCATCTTAATGATCGAATTCAAAATTGTTAAATGAATACGCCTTAAAGTCGCATCTGTTAATTTCGCATAAAGGGCATTAAGTTCAACCTGTTTTGCTTCATGATGCATGGAAGAATTAATAGATGAACGAAATGTCTGTAATATATTCAATATTGCAGTATTATCGTATTGTTGATCAGCTTTCTTTCCCATCGACAATAATTTTTGATTTCGTTTAATGACTGTGTCTGAAAAAGCAGAAAACCAACTTTCCAACCCTTTTTGAGCATTTTCAGCAGTTTTTGCTTCAAAAGAAAGCTTGATAAGATCACCATCACGAGTAAACCGAATATTTTCATGAAATTCTTTCTTATGTACATTATGAGGAAAAAATCTTTGTACATTTGAATTATTAAAAAAAATAGGTTGGGCAAATAGTAATCCAACAATGTTATCTTGCTCATCACTTGATAATGGGATTCCAACAGAATCAGATAACATAAATGTTAAGGTTGCTTGGTAGGATCGCGGCTGAACAAAATAATATAACCAAATCAAAAATGCACATAATATTGCTGAGAAAAAAACAATTAAAGCGTTTTGCGTTATGCGCACTAACAATCTCTTACTCACGCTCAAAACTCATCTTATTTCAACCAACAAAATATCTCACGCTCTTTGATTTAAGAGAAAGGAGTGACTATCCTCTTAACTCAAAGTTATATTATTTAAAGCTATATTATTTTTGGATTAGGAAAACGTAAAGATAAAAGAAATTTTCTGAGGTCGTAGTTTAAAAGAAGTATTTATACATATTTTGTTTAATATGATCTAACCGTTTCTTTGCTTCACAAGTAAGGAGTGCTCGGATAGTAACAGAACCATCATCATGACTTTCCTGCTCTATCTTACCAGAATTTTTATAAAACCAATTAATAAGCTGCATTTCATCAGGTTTTAATATTAATTTAACGCTCTGCATTTCTCCAGAAAGCCGCTTTTCAATTGTTATTAATAATTGATCTAATCCTCCTCCAGTGACTGCTGATATCATTAATGCAGGATTTAACAATGTTTTTGCACTTGTTTGCAAAACATTCAATGTATGCCTATCCAACATATCGACCTTATTCCAAACTTCCACGATATGATCTGTATTGCCAGTATCAACACCTAAACTTGAAAGTATTTCCAATACATCTTGAGCCTGAGCACGATGATCGGGATCTGATATATCCTTTACGTGGATAATTAAATCAGCTTCAATTACTTCCTCGAGAGTTGCTCTAAAAGCCGCGATCAAATGTGTTGGTAAATTAGAGATAAAACCTACAGTATCAGATAAAAAAATAGTTTGTCCATGAGGAAGAATAACTTTGCGTAAAGTTGGATCAAGCGTTGCAAACAACATGTTCTTTGTTAATACACCTGCATTACTTAAGCGGTTAAAAAGTGTTGATTTCCCGGCATTAGTATACCCTACTAAAGCAACAATAGGATGAGACGTCTTCTTCCTCTTAGCTCGATGAAGAGCACGCGTTTTAACAACATTTTCTAATTCATGACGAATACGAGTGATTTTATCTTGTAGAAGGCGTCTATCCGCTTCAATTTGAGTTTCACCAGGTCCTCCTAAAAAACCACTACCACCGCGTTGCCTTTCCAAGTGTGTCCAACTCCGGACAAGCCTGCTTTTTTGATAAGACAAATGTGCCAATTCGACTTGCAATTTTCCTTCTTTTGTTCGTGCACGACGACCAAAAATTTCAAGAATCAAAGCCGTTCTATCAATAACCTTACAGCTCCATAATTTTTCTAAATTACGTTGCTGTACTGGTGTAAGAATATGATCTACAATTGCAAGTGCAATACGATGTTCACTTATGTAATTAGCAAATGCACTTACTTTACCTACCCCAAACAAAGTCGAAGGATGTGGTGTGCTAATATTGATGGTTTCATAATGGACAATATCTAGCTCAATAGCACGTGCTAACCCTAATGCTTCTTTGACCCGAGAATCTATTGAGTGCTCACTTAAAATTTTTTCATTCTTGTTTACGGGAAAAACCGGTAAAAAAATGACAACACGCACTTGCTCTGCAATCTGTGAAATTAATTTTCCAGATCTTTTATTTGTATCCATCATAATAATTCAAGGTAATAGAAAAAGAGTAAAAGAACTCAAGATAATAGCCTATTTATTCAGAGCCCTCACCTTCAAACATTTGTACAGATTGACCCGGCATAATTGTCGAAATAGCATGTTTATAAACCAGTTGCGCATGCCCATCTCGCCGCAAAAGAACGCAAAAATTATCAAATGACGTTACAACACCTGTCAACTTAACACCATTCACAAGAAAAATTGTGAGAGAAATTTTTTGCTTACGAACTGTATTTAAAAATACATCTTGCAGGTGTTGTGATCGTTCTACCATATTCTTACACCTTTGATGAGAATCGTAAAAATATCCACTGTTTTATATCGACTAAAAAATAACAAATTGTCAATGTATTAGCATTAAAAATTCAGAAAAACTCTGCTTAATATTTGAAAAACAACCTATTATGCGTAAGTAATAAACACCACAACTAACAAGATCAAAAATTAAATATAAAAATTTTTCAATTTCTGTTTTTACTGGTTACTATTTAAAAACGCTTTTTTGTACAAAAGATACCAGCATACACGATATCTCTCTACGTAATAGTGTTTGCCATATATTATCGATCAGGTTTTAGTATTATTCAACATAAAAATATAGAAGATCAGCTGATATATTATAACTTAAAGGCATAACAAAGAAGCATCTTTCTACATTGAATTTATACTAGCAAATTTATTTTTATCACTATTGATAAACTTTGTAACAATAGTGACAAAACTATAACGGTGCGGAAAAATATTCTAAATAACGTGATAAGTAAAACATAGATTCTAATACATGTTATAACCAAAATAGCTAAAAAATTGTAATGTTTTGATCTAGTATCTGTAGAATGAATTCCATTAATTTTTTAATTTATTACTTAAATATATTAAAATAAGTTATTGTTATCATAGATATATTTGCTTTTTCATTGTATAGTAAATGTTTTTGTCATTTTAATGCAGTCTATTACCTCTTCACTATAAAAACAATTTTTCATAGTGCTAAAAAATTCTACATTTAATTATTCATTGTATAATTAATTATTTTGTCTAAATTTTGTTGCGACATAATCATTTTGTATCAATTTAAACATGAATGGTTATGCACTTAAAAAACTGTTGTATTTTGTAGAAATTTTCAGAGCATTGTATACAACTAAAATACTTATTCCAATTGCTCTATTAAACATAATTAAGTTTATAATATTGGCTATTAGAACAAATAGATAAACAATTTTATTAGATATAATCGCGTACTGTATTGTTTTTAATGGATTTTGCACTAAAAACAAAAGTCGCGTTAACCCTATCTTGATAAGTTGTAAAACTTTTGCCTTATACATATTCCTTTCTAAATAATTAACAGCTAATATGATAGAAGTAACTGGAAAGGAGTGTATTTCTTTTCCATTTGTAAAAGTGTGAGGCAAGTATGGCACGTAGAACAAAATTACAAGCATTTGAAGTCGAATTTGAAGAAGCCCTCGAAAAAGCAATGGACTTTAACCTTGATAATTCGATAAGTGATGTAATATTATCAAATGACTCTTTAAATCCTATTCATGTGGATGATTTGATTCAAAAAATTGCAACAGCAGAAGAAGAAATTTTTTCTGAAAACAGTGCTTCGATTCTTACCTCTAATGTTCATGATGACGTTGTTATTGATGAATCTGTTGCTGAACAGCTTTTTGGTCAAAAACCTACAGATGAGCTTTCGGGTGGAACTGTGCGTGACACGTTATTGCCTACAAAACCTCTCCCCGCTAATGATGATACAATAGAGCCTTTAAATTTGGGATTACTAAAGCAAAATTCTATCTCTCGGATTTATTGGAGCACAACAGCACTCAGCGCTTTGTGGGCAACAGGGGGTGCTTTTGTTGCGCATAAATTAGCTCCTGCTGGATTAAGTTCTTTAACCAATATTACTTCCTTTATTACATCACCTACTGGATTAATTGTAACTGCAGGAACTATAATTCCTATTCTTATGTCTTGGGGTTTTGCTCAGCTGACAAAACGTTCAACTGAATTACGCAATATTGCTGTTCTCATAACGCATGCAGCGCAACACCTTAGTGAACCACGGCACATATCTGAAAAACAAGCCATTGCTATAGGAGAGACTATTCGCAAAGAAGTAGTTGCAATGAATGAAGGAATTGAACGCACTCTTGGGCGTGCTGTTGAACTTGAAGCTATTATACAAGGTGAAGTCCATAATCTTGAACAGGCTTATGCAGAAAATGAATCGCGGATTCACAAATTAATAGAAGAATTAAATAATGAACGTACAGCAATTTTGAATCATGCCAGCCGCGTACAGTCAACAATTAAAGGAACACAGGAACAGTTGAGTGATGAATTTGATTTGGTTGCATCTAAAATTTCAACCAATATTGACAAGCTTACGCAGACCCTTTCTCACACTTTAGAAAAACAAGGTGAAGATCTTGTTACAAAACTTTCCTATGTAGGGGATGATATAACAAAAAAGCTCTTTGAAAAATTTAACGAAACGACAGTACACATTGAGCAAAAAAACACGGAATTTTTTAATGAATTAGGAAAAAACTTTGATGGTTTTTCAGAGCGTTTTGATAATAATGAAAAACAGTTAGAAAAAATCTTTAATGAAACAACTGTTAAAGCTGAAATGCATATCGCTAAAATCGTGGAAAACGTACAAACTGCAACAGATCAAACCCTCTCCAATATTGATGAAAAATTTAAAACAATCGATACAGTAATTGTTGATCGCCATAATCAATCATTACAAAATTTGGATGAAAAAATCATACTGCTTGATGATCAGGCTCATAAAATCTCTTCTACATTCGATAATATCACCACAGAAGCGCTTGAAGCCTTTGAAAACCGTTTAGCAACTGTTGATTTATCTCTTAAAGAACATGGCGATTCTATTATCAAATCTTTCATTTCTCGTAGTCAAACCTTAGAAGATAACATTGAAAAACTTGGCGGATTTTTGGAAGCTCACAGCTTGCAAATTAATGCAAATCTTCAAGAAAGAACTGCTGATATTGCCAATGTATTTACAAACGGCCATGATAATGTTCTTTCTGCAATCAATGAAAGTAAAAAACTTCTAAGAGAAGAAATCCAAAATGTTGATGATGCAATTGTTGATATTATAAAGGAACGTTCACAAGACTTTAAATTACAAATTGCTGATCAAAGAAATATAATGGAAAATATGCTCACCAGCGAAAAGGATAAGATTGCTGATACATTGAGAAATCAAATTGATGAGTTAACTCAAAATGTATCATCCATTGAAAAAACTTTAACTGATAATATTCAAATCATTGACCAGCGCGCGGAAAATCACCTGTTCGCTATAGTCCATTGCACAGAAAAACTACGAGAAACCATTACGCAAAGCTGCCAAACCACTCAAGATGCCTTAGAAACGCAAGCTAAAAATATTGATATACGTGCTGAAGCCTTGCGCGATTCTTTGGCTGCCAATAGTTTTTCTCTTAATGAAGTTCTTGCAGATCAAACTCGCACGATCGAGCAACGCATGGAAACAATCCATCATATCATCGCAAAAAGCGACATACACATCGATACAGCCTTAAAACAGCAAATGGACTTGGTTGAAAATGTTATTGATAATAATAATAAAACTATTACCGAAGCTGTCCAAAACCACATCAAAAACCTTGAAAATCATACTGAAACTTTAAAGGATACTCTTTCTCAATCTAATGAGATACTGTTTGAAACCTTTGAAAATCGTATAGAATCATTCGACGAAAATCTAGAAAATAGAACAGGTCAAATCTTTGAACGTGTAACTACGTTAGGGGAGACATTATCTGAAAAAATGGGCCAAATATGTGAAACTATTAAAGAACAAACATCTGTATTTGAGGAACACTCTGAAACTCTAAAAACATCTATTACCCTTAATAATGAGCATACCCAAACAATCCAGCAAACGTTGGAAACAAGCATAGATAATATATGCGGAACACTAGAGAATTCTGTTAATACAGTCACAGGTAGTTTACATAACAAAGTCATGGAAGCATCTGATATTCTTGCCTCCACGAGTGAACAAATGCTTTTATCATTAGATGATGAAACAAATAAAGTACAAGAAAAACTTATCAACGCTTCTCAGCAAGCGGCATTGATAATGGCCGATCAAGCAGAAAAATCAGAAACCTCTATCCTTTCTGCCGGTAACCAGTTTGTTTCATCTGTTAATGATATAACTGCAAGGGCGGAAAATATTATTTTTGAATCTGGTAATCGTATTGTATCAAACGTTGAGCAAACGATTCATAACACCAGTGAGAAAATTCTCTCTGTCCTAGAAGAGCAGACGGCTTATACTGCAGAAGCCTTTACAATAGCAAACAATAATGTACAAACATTATTTAATGAAGCAATTCATTCTTCAACAACAGCTGTTGAACAATTACTTAATGAACGCTCTAATGTTCTTTATCAATCCATGCAGGAGCTTGAAAGTAATTTAGGGTATCGGCTGTCTGATATAAGTAATCGTTTAGAAGAAGCAAACAATCAAACAGCTTCTCAAGTTTCAGGATATGTTGAACAGTTAACAGAATTAACAGATTATTTAAATCAAACTGCACAACATACAACTGAATCATTTGGTAATTTAACGCAGCATATCAGTGAACAACTTGCCCTCTCAACACAAGATGCTGAACAAAGAATTTACGCACAAAATGAAGCTTGGGTAAATACTTTTGCACAAACCAATTCTGAAACTATTCAGACCATGGCTACGATGAAAGAAGACCTTATCAATAATGTCTCGGCAATCCTTGAGCAGTTGAATCAATCAATTTATAATATCCACGAAAATAGTAATATTTTGATATCAACAGTTCAAAATATTGACACTCAATTTAATGAAACAACAAATAATTTCTTCCAAAATACCAATCAAGCAGCAGAGCACTTATCAACTTCAGGTCAAGCGCTCAATAATAATATGGAAACTCTGCAAGAGTTTATGCAAAATACATTTGATAAAATTAGTCATATCACAATAAATTTCAGCGAACATGCTCAAACACTTTCTGACACCATTCATATGCTCGAGAAATCAGAAAATGCATTGAGTGTAACACTTGAAGAAAAACGAAATGCACTATCTACGCTGAGCAATACTCTTGTTTCAAAGTCTGATGAGATTAATCAATTTATCAAACATTATGAAGATACTCTTAGTTTAGCATTTAAACACACCGATGAAAATACACGTAATTCTACGCAATTACTGGAACAGACACTTAATCAACTTATCAATGAAGTTTCAGCACGTTTCTCAGGAGCTGCAGAAGATATACGTAAATTAGCTGGTGAAATTCGTTTACAACTTTTAAAAGTTAATAATGATATTAATGAGAATATTCAAAAACTACCAGAGCAAACAAAAGAAACAATACAAACAGTCCGTTACACTCTGAATGAACAAATTGCAGCATTAAAGGACTTAACAAATGTTATACAAAACAATGACAAAAATAGCGGAAAAGATCAATTGATGTCAGCCATAACTACATCATTAACGTCAAATGGGGTCAATAGTACTTCTTCTGAAACCACAAAGAAGATAGTGCCACCAAAGCCTATTTGGTCTCAAGAACAAAGCAAACCAAATCAAAACAGATGGGTATCAGATTTGCTGGCAGAAGCTTCGTGTGAAAAAACACAACCTGAAAGCACTAATAACAGCTCAGTTGCTTCATCAGTACAAACAAAATCTCATTCTGCGAATGGATCTCTTAATTCATTAGCAACAAGTATTTTACAAGCTATTAATCATAACGCGATTGTTGAGTTATGGAATCATTATCGGCGTGGACAAAAAAATATCATAACTGAGCAGATTTATACCTCAAGCGGGAAAATAATATTTGAAATGATTAAACAAAAATATACAAATGATATTAATTTTAAAAACTTAGTCAATCAATACATTGCAGATTTTGAAAAATTATTACGTGATGTATCCCGTAGTTCTGGAAATACCCGTACAGCACGACAATATTTAATATCAGATACCGGAAAAGTTTATACTATGCTTGCCCATGCAAGTGGACGCATTCAATAAACCAACAAAAAAAGGAAAAAGAATAACTTTTTCCTTTTTTTATTGTATTAATTAATCATCATCATCATGAATTTATACAATGTTATGAATAATACTAATAAGTTTTAACCGTAAAAGTAGCTAACTTTTACATCGTTCAACTACAAGCAGCAGTTTCTTCATCATTCAACTTGCTAATATTCTTTTTTAAGCATACTTAGTAAGTCAAAAGCGTAAATGTTGTTTCAAAATCCCGTTACTTGCTTATAAGAGAAGTATACTTCATGGAATTAAGATAAAAAATCATAAACCGCCCGTTTATGCTTAAACAGAACACAAGAAAAAGTATGTGCACATGTGCCGGAATAATAAACTACATATGGTCATGAATAAACGCTATTCAATACACTTCAGAAAACAACAGCAGAAATTATCTTAATTTAATATAGAAATGACGAATGTTATTCCAAATATATGGACAAAAGGAGAATAAAGCGTATCATTTTCAATACATTTACTTGAACTTTTGTTAGTAATAATAACAATCTTGGATGTTACGAATTGGAAAAGTTAAAATACGAAAAATTTATGACAAACTTTATCCAAAATAAAATTATTCTCATAAGGGTTATAAAAGTAATGCTAAATGTTATTTTACAAATAATTAAGCGTATTTATAACTATCTTTGTATCCCTCTGCACATCAATCATAAATTTAGATTTTTTTCCATTTTCAGCATACATATTAAGCTTGCATCATTTCTTGTAAGCATTACAAAAACATAACTACTTGTAATATAACCACCAACACTATCTTATCAGGGCCTTTTCAAACTGATCAATTGTTGTAAAAATTGTTAAGGAGGCAAAAATAATAATGTTAATGAAATTATTAATTAACGTAAATAAATTAATCTGGTGTATTAGTTTGAAAATTCACAAGAATTTGTGCGTATTTATGCCTTCTTATATTTAAAATTAGAATCTTTTAGCGGACATAATCTTATTATAAATGGCAATGTCCCTATAAAATATATTAACTCGGATATCACAAAAATGTCTACAAAATCAAATAATAAAGTCAGTTCACATCAAACTGAACTTGATAGCGCAGCGCTTTTTTACCACCAATATCCAAAACCTGGAAAACTAAAAATACAAGCAACAAAACCGCTTGGTAATCAACGTGATTTAGCGCTTGCTTATTCTCCCGGCGTTGCTGCGCCATGTCTTGCAATTCATAAAGATCCAAACCTAGCAGCTCAATATACTTCCCGTTCCAATTTGGTGGCTGTTATATCAAATGGAACGGCTGTTTTAGGATTAGGAAACATTGGTCCGCTTGCTTCTAAACCTGTTATGGAAGGAAAAGCTGTTTTATTTAAAAAATTTGCGAATATTGATGTTTTTGATATTGAACTTGATGCACCTGATATTGCGCAAATGGTAGAAATCGTATCTGCGTTGGAGCCGACATTTAGTGGTATCAATCTTGAAGACATCAAAGCTCCTGAATGCTTTGAAATCGAAGAACAACTTCGTGCCAAAATGAATATTCCAGTCTTTCATGATGACCAACATGGAACTGCCATTATTGTTTCTGCTGCTGTACTAAATGGATTACATCTTGCTGGTAAAAAAATTGAAGATGTAAAAATAGTTACTTCAGGTGCAGGTGCTGCTGCCTTGGCTTGTCTCAATCTTTTGGTTCGTCTTGGAGCAAAAGTTGAAAATATTTGGCTTAGTGACTTAGACGGTGTTGTTTATAAAGGCCGCAAAACACTTATGGATCGTTGGAAAATCAATTATGCTCAAAAAACTGATGCACGAACTTTATCCGAGATTATTGATGATGCAGACGTTTTTTTAGGTGTTTCAGCAGGTGGTGTTTTAAAACCTGAATATCTCAAAAAAATGGCTTCAAAACCTTTAATTTTAGCACTTGCTAATCCAACACCGGAAATCATGCCAGAAGAAGCGCGTGCTGTACGACCAGATGCAATGATCTGCACAGGACGTTCTGATTATCCCAATCAAGTCAATAATGTCCTTTGTTTTCCTTATATTTTTCGTGGTGCATTAGATGTTGGTGCTACTGCAATTAATGAAGAAATGAAAATAGCTGCAGTTCATGCCATTGCTGCCCTTGCCCGTGAAGAATCTTCAGATGTTGCAGAACTTGCCTATTCAAAAGAAACATCTAATTTTGGTCCAGATTATCTTATCCCCTTCCCTTTTGATCCACGTTTAATACTACGTATTGCACCTGCAGTTGCTAATGCAGCAATGGAAACTGGTGTAGCAATGCGGCCAATTGAAGATATTGCTGCTTATCATGATAACCTTAATCGTTTTGTATACCGTTCTGGTCTAACAATGAAACCTGTTTTTGCTAGTGTGAAAACAGCAAAACGCAAACGTGTAATTTATGCCAATGGCGAAGATGAACGTGTACTTCGTGCAGCACAAATTGTTCTTGAAGAACAAACTGCAATTCCTCTTCTCATTGGTCGTCCACATGTAGTGGAATCTAGATTAGAGCGCTTTGGTTTAAGAATTCGTCCCGGTGTAGACTTTGAGCTCACAAATCCAGAAGATGATCCACGTTTTCGTGATTATGTTAATTTATTGCTTCGTTATACAGGTAGATGTGGTGTATCACCTGAAGTTGCAAAAACAATTGTAAGAACATCAACAACAGCTATTGCTGCCCTTGCAGTTATGCGTGAAGAAGCTGATGCAATGATTTGCGGTTTAGAAGGACGTTTTGAACGTAATCTTCAATTAATCGAGCAAATTATTGGACTTGATTCTAATGTTAGCCGTTTTTCTTCTGTTAGTTTACTTATCTTTCCGCATAACACTCTTTTTTTAACGGATACTTACGTTAACGAAAATCCTTCTGCAGAAGAGATAGTGGAAATGACAGTGTTGGCAGCACAGGAAGTTGAAGCTTTTGGTATAACACCAAAAGTAGCATTATTATCACATTCAAATTTTGGTTCTAAAAATACAGAAAGCGCGCGTAAAATGCGTCGTGCAGCTGAAATCTTGGCAGAGTTATACCCAGATCTGGAGGCAGATGGGGAAATGCATGGTGATTCTGCACTTTCTCAAATTTTTCGTGATCGTGTTTTTCCTGATTCACGTCTCAAGGGAGAAGCTAATTTGCTTGTTTTTCCAACACTTGATGCGGCCAATATCACACTCAATATTGTAAAAAATCTAACAGATTCACTCCATGTTGGCCCTATTTTAATTGGGGCAGCACGCCCTGTGCATATTCTTACACCTTCAGTAACTTCACGAGGGGTTGTCAATATGACAGCACTGGCAGTGCTTGCCGCAAATAGAAAAAAACTTCATGATAAAAAATAAGTAACCCTCATTACGATAAAATTTAAAGTATCTCCTCATAAATCGTCAAAAATTGTGACTTAATCCATCGCAAATTCATTTTTCATATTGAAAAGATAGTTGCATTTTGGATTAAGTCTTTTTTTTTTAGGTAAAAAAAGCTAGATAGAGTTATATTTAAATGTTTTATGAAGCTATCAACCTATAATAAGGAATTACACATTGCACTCTACTTTTGATAAAGTCGCTGATGTTATTGCGGAAATTAGTGAAGTCGATCGCAGCATGATTACGCCTGAAAGTCATACAATTGATGATTTAGGAATCGATAGTCTGGATTTTCTTGATATCGTTTTTGCTCTTGATAAAGCTTTTGGAATTAAAATTCCGCTAGAACAGTGGACTCAAGAAATTAATGAAGGTATTGTTACAACCGAAGAATATTTTGTTCTTAAAAACCTTTGTGCAAAAATTGATGAACTCATTACCTTGAAAAAGGCTAATTGACTCTTTTTACTATGCGCGATCAATCTGTATTCATTACCGGTATAGGACTGATAAGCTCTTTAGGTGAAGGGGTTGATTGTCATTGGCAAAAATTGAACGATCCTAAAGTTATACCAAATCTAGATTGTACAAGTTTTTCACCTTACACTGTCCATAAATTAACTGAAGTCGATTGGAATCTACAAATTCCAAAACGTAGTGATCAACGACAAATGGAAACATGGCAACGTCTTGGTACCTATGCAGCTGGCCTTGCTCTTGAAGATGCTGGAATAAAAAACAATGAACAGTTAACATCAACAATGGATATGATCGTTGCTGCTAGTGGAGGCGAACGTGATATTGCTGTTGATACACAAATTCTCGCTAAAGCACGCACAACAGATAATCATGCTTCTATGCTTAACTCTGTTCTTTCAACTGAACTCCGACCAACTTTGTTTTTAGCACAATTATCTAATCTTTTAGCTGGTAATATTTCAATTGTTCATAAAGTAACAGGCTCTTCTCGTACATTTATGGGTGAAGAAGGTAGTGGACTTTCTGCTGTTCAAGTAGCTGTTGCCCGGATTCGAGCAGGACAGAGTACACACGTTTTAGTAGGCAGCTCCTATAACGCTCAAAGCTATGATATGTTGTTAGCTCATGGGCTTGGGGGCCTTTTAGCACGTGATGGTTGGTCGCCAGTTTGGGGGCGTAAAAACTCTCTTGGCGGTGAAATAATAACTGGTTCTGTGGGCATTTTTTTAGTTCTTGAAAAAGGTGAACAAGCAAAAAAGCGAAATGCTCGTGTTTATGCTGAAATAAGCCAAATCATTACAGATCAAACAAATAGGACAAAAATTCCACTTAAAGATACAATTGCTACAATGTTGAAAACAATAACGGCTAAATCTGCTTTTACAATTTCAGGTGCTTCAGGATCGCATGAAGCAACAAAAGCAGAACAAAGTGCACTTGATGCTGCTAATATACCTTACCGTGGTATAACAACATTATTTGGCTACTTACGAGAAGCGCAATTTCTCTTAGCGCTCGCATTAGCTGCCATTTCTGTTGAGAAAAAACTTAGTTTTCCAACATTGAGTACTCATGAAAAACCATTTTCTGGAGAAGTACATGAAGCATTAGCCACTACAATTGGTATAAAAAGAGCCGAAGGTATAGTGCACTTAGCTGCTGTTTAAAAGGAATTTCCATGACGGAATATAACGATCATTTCGGACGTCCACTTATAGCAATAACTGGAACAGGAATTGTAACATCACTAGGGCAAGGTAAACAAGAAAATTGGCAAAAATTAATCAATGGCGTTAGCGGTATTCATAAAATAACACGCTTTCCTGTTGAAGGATTAAATACAATTATTGCAGGAACAGTTGATTTTCTTCAAGAAAGCACAATTGGAGCTTCAGCTCTTTCTGAAAAACTAGCACATCTTGCAGCAGAAGAAGCTTTAGAGCAAGCCAATCTTGATAAAACAAATTTTAATGGACCATTATTCTTAGCAGCTCCCCCTGTTGAACTTGAGTGGAAAGCTCGTTTTGCTCTTGATCAAGAAGAGGTATCTAATGATGAACCTTCTTATGCGCATCTTCTCGAAGTCTGTAGCCGTAAGCCTCAGTATGCACTTTTCGAAACAACGCAATTTGGAGCAATTGCAGAAAAACTGCAAAAAACATTTGGAACAAAGGGGCTTCCTATTACACTTTCAACTGCTTGTGCATCTGGCGCGACGGCAATTCAACTAGGTGTGGAATCTATTCGACGAGGGGAAACAGATCGCGCACTTATCATCGCTACTGACGGTTCAGTTTCAGCGGAATCTCTTATTCGTTTTTCTTTATTATCTGCTCTTTCAACCCATAATGATCCCGCAGAAAAAGCATCAAAACCATTTAGCCGTGACCGAAACGGCTTTGTCATGGCAGAAGGATCGGGTGCTCTTGTTCTTGAATCTCTTGAAAGTGCTCTAGAGCGTAAAGCAAAAGTTCTGGGAATTCTAGCTGGTTGTGGAGAAACAGCAGATGATTTCCACCGTACTCGTTCAAAACCCGACGCATCCCCAGCAACTGAAGCAGTACGTAAAGCATTAGCTGATGCACAAATAACAATCAATGAAATTGATTATATCAACGCACATGGAACTTCTACACCTGAAAATGAAAAGATGGAATATCTAGCATTATCAAAGGTATTTGGTGATATTTTAGAACATATTCCCGTTTCTTCCAATAAATCAATGATTGGGCACACTTTAACTGCTGCTGGCACTATAGAAGCTGTCTTTTCACTTTTAACTATCCAATCGGGAATACTTCCCCCCACGATCAATTATGATGATCCAGATCCTACTATCCCTTTGGATGTTGTTCCTAATTATAGCCGTAAAGCTTGCGTTAATGCGGTTTTATCTAATTCATTTGGTTTTGGCGGTCAAAATACTAGTCTTGTTATTACGGCATATAAACAGTAATCCTTTAATAATTAAATTTCGTAAACACTAATCTTATAACAATATATATTAATAGAGAATAATGATGCGTGCACTGCAACTATTTAATGAGCGTCAACTTGAGATCACTGATATTGCACCACCACCACTGCCTAGCCCTGGTGAAGTGACAGTCTGTATAAAGGCTGTTGCTCTTAATCATATTGATGTGTGGGGATGGCGTGGTATGGCTTTTGCTAAAAGAAAAATGCCGCTTATTATAGGTGCAGAAGCTTCCGGTGAAATTGTTCAACTAGGAGATGGCGTTGAAAATCTACAACTCGGGCAAATTGTTTCAATTTATGGTGCACAAACCTGCGGTTTGTGCAAAGCCTGCCGCGAAGGACGTGACAACCTTTGTAGTGATGTAAAAGGTGTTTATGGTTTTCATCTTGATGGCTTTGCTTGTGAACTTGTTAACCTTCCAGCACGTCTATTAGTGCCAGCTCCATTGGAATGTGATGCAATAAAAGCAGCTGTCGCTCCAATCACTTTTGGCACTGTAGAACATATGCTTTTTGATAACGCAAAATTACAAGCTGGAGAAACAATTTTAATACATGCCGGTGGTTCTGGTATTGGTTCAGCAGCCATCCAGATCGCAAAAGCCATAGGGTGCACAGTTATTACCACTGTGGGCTCAGACAATAAAATTGTAAAAGCACAATCCCTTGGAGCTGATTATGTGATTAATTACCGTAAAGATCGCTTTGAAGGTGTGGTCCGCAAATTAACTCAAAAAAAAGGAGTTGATGTCGTTTTTGAACATGTAGGTGCTGATACATGGACAGGCTCTATATTGTGTATGAAACGAGGCGCTCGTTTAGTAACTTGTGGTTCAACTTCTGGTGTTTCAGCACCTATAAATTTAATGCAACTATTTCAACAACAACTTAAAATATTTGGTTCATTTGGCTGTCGTATGGAAAATATGGCAAATGCTATGCAGAAAATGGCACAAGGGATTGTATCCCCTATCATTGATACGATTGTTGACTTTAATAAAATCGATACAGCCTTAAAACGAATAGAAAGTCGTGATGTTTTTGGTAAAATTATTCTCAAAATTGACTAAATCATGACAAAGCATTTTATCAAAATTTCAATGTATCGTATTAAAATGGTTATTAAAAATTCTGTCAATTGGCTGTGGGTACATTTGCTTATTGCTTTTTTAGCTATTTTACGACATCTCCCTATTAACATTGGATTCTCTTTTATTTCTTGGTTAGCAAAGACATTTGGTCCTCTTGTATCTCGTCATCAAATTGCGCTTGCAAACCTTAGAGCTGCATACCCAGAAAAAACAGAACAAGAATTACATGCAATTGCACTAGAAATGTGGGAAAATATGGGACGACTTCTTGTCGAATATATTTTTCTCGATAAAATTTTTGATTTTGATCCCAATGCCAGCCAACCTGGTTTAATTGAAGTCAGTGGTGCTGAAATATTTCAACGATTAAAAAATGAAAAAAAGCCTCATATTTTTTTCACAGCCCATACTGGAAATTTTGAGCTTCTTCCTATATGTGCACAAAGCTTTGATCTTAATGTTACAGTGTTATTTAGACCACCCAACAACCCTCATATTGCAGATCGAGTTTTGAAAGCTCGACAAAATTCTATGGGGCACCTTGTGCCATCTGCAGCGCACGCAACTTGGGCATTAGCAGAAAAATTAGCAAAAAATGAAAATGTTGGCATGCTTGTTGATCAAAAATTTCGCCGAGGTATCCCTAGTACATTTTTTAATCGATCGCTTAAAACTAATCCCTTAATTATAAAACTTGCTCGGCAATATAATTGTGATATTTATCCAGCACGCTGTATCCGATTAGCTGGAGGACGTTATCGTTTAGAGTTATATGAGCGTATGGAACTGCCACTTGATGATAAAAATGAAATTGACATAAATGCCTCTGTACAAAAATTAAATGATATTGTTGAAACTTGGGTGCGTGAATATCCTGGACAATGGATGTGGTTTCATAGACGTTGGGGTGAATAATGTATCCATATTATCCACATAAAAGAGACATCAGTGTTAGCATCAAAAGATATTAATGACCTTATTACAATTATTTCAATATTACGAGATCGCGATAATGGTTGTGTTTGGGATATAAAACAAACCTTTGAATCCATCATACCTTATACGATCGAAGAAGTTTATGAAGTTATCGATGCCATTGAGCGAGGTAACCGAGTAGATCTTTGCGATGAACTAGGTGACCTTCTTTTACAGATAGTTTATTATGCTGCGATTGCTAAGGAAGAAGGTAGCTTTTCTTTTGATGACGTTGTTTACGCGATTACCGCAAAAATAATTCGCCGTCATCCTCATATCTTTGAAAATGCAGAACAAAAAAACGTAGACCTTCCTCCAGAGGATACATGGGAATATATCAAAAAAATAGAAAAAGCTGAACGAAAACAACAGCTCAAAGAGGCAGGTTTAGCAGACGATGCACCAACAGGCTATCTTGCACAAGTAAAACCGACACAACCAGCAGATCAAGAAGCGCTCGCTTTACAAAATATGGCTGCTAAAGTGGGTTTTGATTGGCATAAAAAAGATAAAGTCTTAAAAAAAATAAAAGAAGAATTCAATGAACTTAAAGAAGCAATCAAAGCTGATAAAACCTCAGAAATAGAAGCAGAATTTGGTGATCTTTATTTTGCCATACTTAACCTTGCACGCCATTTGAATATTGACCCACAAAAGGCATTAAAAAAAACAAATATAAAATTTAGAAATCGCTTCACCTATATTGAAGAAAGTCTATCAAACCAGTCAAAAACATTGGTTGACGTATCTTTAAAAGAAATGGAAAATCTTTGGAATAAAGCTAAAAATACACAATAAGAAAAAACTAATCACAACCTTGCTTTACTAAACACAATTTAACAAAACTCAATGGTTTTCATACATTTCATTCAATTTATTCTGTGAAGCGGGGCGAATTTCTACTGATTCACCACATCCACATGCTGAAATTTGATTGGGATTGTTGAATATAAAACCAGAACGAAGTGTGGTCACTTCATAATCTATTTGTGTGCCTAATAAAAATAATATTGCATCGCGCGCAATAAAAACGTGAGCACCATTAATTTCAACAGCATCCGCATCGTGCATTTTTTCTTTTGCGAGAGTAATTGTATATTCCATTCCCGCACAGCCACCCTTTTTGATACCAATAAGAATACCACACGCATTTTTTGTTTTCATAATATCTTTAATGCGATCTACTGCGGCTTCTGTCAAACTTATTACCGAACGACCCATTGTTCATTTTTCCCTTACCAAATAAGCGCTTTCAATGACTTTATTTACGATAATTTTATTTTTTTGATATATTAAAAACAAAATAACAAGACATAAATCGGAATGTTTAACCTTTTCCGTAAACTTAAGCTTTGATTTTTTATTTCAAAGCTACTCCGAAGTAATAAAGTGCCAAGTTTCACTTTTACTTTTTTAAGCTTTTTTTTAAACTGGAAAAAAGCATTTTATTAGATTTTATTCTGTTTATTTTTCCTCTTGCCTTTAAAGAGACAGTCGTTTAGTCGTTTTTGACAACTCGGAGCGTAGCGCAGCCTGGTAGCGCACTTGACTGGGGGTCAAGGGGTCGTGGGTTCGAATCCCGCCGCTCCGACCATTCTTTATATTCTATTCCAAATCTGATACCTACTTAATATATATAATAAATACACTTACTTAATCTAATATCGTGCTTACTTATTACACATTGTGTTGAATTATCAAAAAAATTTTATTGCCTATATAAATAGCTTATCACGCAGTAAGTTATAAGATTTTATAGTTATTAATTGATTTACAAAAATTATCCTGCCTTTAGTTTAGCTACATTTTATATATCTCTTCATCTCGTATTACTAAAAAAATGCCATTATTTACGTAACAAACTTTCAGTTAAATAGTCTTTTCATCAGTAGAAAATAAAAAACGCGAGACTTTTGTCTCGCGTTCTAAATATTTTAAAAATTATAAATCATTCTGTTGTTTCAACTTCTAAGCTTGCTTTAGGCATATTATAACCATTGCTACTTTTAGCAACAGCTGGCGAGGCTTGTTGCACAACTATCTTTTTTGGTTTTAATTCAGCCGGCATTTCTCTTTTAAGCTGAATATGAAGAAGACCATCTCTTAATTCTGCTCCTATGACCTTAACGTGATCAGCTAAATGAAAACGTCTTTCAAAAGCACGCGAAGCAATTCCTCGATAAAGGAATTCTCGTCCTTCATCATCATTTTCAGGTATTTTCTCACCTTTAATGGTTAGCTGGTTACAATGCGTTTCAATATCGATTTCATTTAAAGAAAAACCAGCAACAGCCATAGAAATCCGATAAGAATCCTCACTTAAACGCTCAATATTATATGGTGGATAAGAAGAGACATCATCCGGTTGTGTTCTGGAATCAAACCAATTTAAAAGATGATCAAAACCTACTGTTGAACGATAAAATGGTGAAAAATCTACTTGACGCATAATTGCCCTCCTTTAGAGCGACTACAATTAATTTACAAAGTCTCCAAATGGCAGACTTTCTTACAAACCAACAATCCCATTATGGCGATTGTAACATTTATTTGGTAATCAATCTTTTCCATTTCAACTCTTTTATATTTTAACTCATAAAAGAGGACAAAATAAGATAACTATTTACTATTTCTTCATCACTATTATAACTTAGCCATTAAGTGTTATCTTAGTTTAACACTATGTGGGAAGAAAAATTATAGCTTTTTGCCTTCATTAAGGGCTTTAATAAGAAAGCTCCTTTTACAAAATATATTAATTTTTCTTGTAATCTTTAATATTCTTTTGGAATAACCAAAATTTGGTGAGGAAAAAGCAAGCATATTAGGACTAACTCATATGTCCTACAATTCATATTACTAAAAATAGATAGAACGACTGCTCGAAAATATTGTTTTTCTGTATGATATTTCAAAATAGAAAATTAACACAATACCTTTCTGAATTTTGAGTATCAATAACCTCTAAACCAGCATACTTATAAAACAAATATGAAAAAAATTTAAAAACAAAACATGTAATTAAGAAAACTCAAAATATATAAATGTCCGGTCTCCTTCTACTGTCATACATATTTTAAATTGAACTCAACTAAAAACGACATTATGTATCCTTGACAAATATGCAAGAGTTAACCATTTTGCTATTCATTCTAATTATAAGCATTTTACCGCTTTTTTATAAATACACTATATCGTATACATCAATATAGTGAAAAACTAATAAATGGAGCAATTGGACATAATCATGAAACGAATCCTGCTCGCGGAAGATGATAATGATATGCGCCGCTTTCTAGCAAAAGCACTAGAACGTGCAGGTTATGAAGTCATCGATTTTGATAATGGTGCTAGTGCATATAAACGTTTACAAGAAGAACCATTTTCTCTTCTACTCACTGATATTGTTATGCCAGAAATGGATGGAATTGAATTAGCACGACGTGCTACTGAAATTGATCCTGATTTACGAGTTATGTTCATTACAGGCTTTGCAGCAGTTGCATTAAATTCAAATAATAATACTATTCCTGATGCTAAAGTGCTTTCTAAACCATTTCATTTGCGTGAATTAGTTAGTGAAGTTGAAAAAATACTTATAGCTGCTTAATAGAATATTTTCTGTAAATTGTTTGCATTTAATCAAATAAAAAATTAAATCAGACATTGACGTTTATAATTCTATATGCAGTATGCACCATCATTGAATGGGCGTGTAGCTCAGTGGGAGAGCACTACGTTGACATCGTAGGGGTCACAGGTTCAATCCCTGTCACGCCCACCAGTTGTTTTTTTTCTATAACCTGTTGATTTTATTGCTATTTACTTAAGGTTAGAAAAAAGATAATCAAGTTATGGAATAAAATTTTTTAACTTGTCTTTATAAACTGCACTAAAATTATCTTGAACTTTTGTTAATAGTTTCCCAACCACACGAGCATTTTCCGTATTCATTATGCTTTAAAATGTCTCTTGCCAAGCTTGAACTGATTCCATCATAATCTTGCTGATCTAAATACATTGGCAACACCCAATACAAGAAACATATTCATTTTTTACACACCCACTTAGAAAGATCAGAGCATACATCAACATCACTTTTCTTATTAATTTCATCTTCTATTTCAAATCGTGTTCTTGCTATTTTTAAAACTTCCTCTGTTTGCTTGCACTGTTTAACTTGTCTTCCAAAACGAAAGACCTTAGTTAAAATCATAAAAAAAGCAGCTAAACCATCCCCTACCCCGCCTCCTGCACCACCATAAATACTGTTTTCACCATTGCCATCTAAGCTACCTTTGCTAATAGTACTAACAACACTGCTCTCACCGCTTCCCGCTATAGCCCCATAGATCGCATCTGTTTTTATAGCGCCCTAAAAAAATTTTGCTGTTTCTTTCTTTGCACCTGCTTGTTATAGTTTCCTTTTCTACAAGTTTTGCTTCTGCCCGTGTCACACCTTGCATTAATGCAGATTGAAACGCTTTTATCTCTACTGTTCACGTTTTCTTGTTATTTGTGCTCCTGTAGTAGCTGTTTTGCTACCTGATAGTGTACATGCAGCATTAGAGTAGCGCCTTATACAGAGGCAGCAGTACTCGTGATGGAAGCTGAAAACCAAAAAAACTAGGGATTCTATCTCACCGATCAAATTACTAGCGAGCAAGACATAAAGATGCTCTTTTATTTACTACTCTTTGACAGTTACTCCATCTCCTTGATACTTCGTCATATGTTTTGGCTACTCTTCATTTTTCCACTAATAAGAAAAAGGGATTGTTGTTAACAGCCCTGTTATTTCATCCTATCTGCTGACAGTAGGAAACAAGCTCTGCACACGTAGGCATGAATACCTTTGACATAATTCTTGGCTTGACCCGTGAAAATTTTTCAACGGCTTGTGCAAGAGCGTATGCTGAAACATATTCGAGTATCGTCTTGTAAGACAAGGAAACTACACTGGGATCTGTGTTGGCTGGAACTCTCAACTTGAGAGCAAAAAAGCAGCTTTCTTAACCTGCTCATCCGAAGCTTTCACACTGAGCAATCTCTGCACACGATTGCAAGCATCCAAGATTTTCTCTTCCTCCTGCCTCGTCAATTCGTTCCCACACTCTTGAAGATCGATGAAAAAAAACAAGTAACATAAATTAATTCCATAAACATTCAAAAGCAGTTATTAGTTTAACCATAAAAGTTTTCCAAGAATTTGAAATTTATACCTTGATATAACCATGTCTTCTTTCTAAAATATTATGTTAATCTTATTAGCTATATAGAATATTTATAAAGTAGATTTTTCTAGCCACTCAATTAATAAAACTAGGCTTACCAATGAAATACGCTTATAATATTTAGCGTTTTTGTAATAATTATCTACCCAAATAGTAAAAGTATTTTGCTTTTTAATAAATGAAAAATTCAATTTTTACAGATAGTTTTTCTTTTTTCTTTATTAAAAAATTTAAGTGCATAAAAGCAAACTACGAGCCAACTAAGCCAAGCTACTCCTATCATTAAAACTGGTCGTGTATCATCAAAAAAACATAACAAAACAAAAATAAAGATCATAAATAAAATAGCAAAAATCGATCCTACTGGCCAAAATGGAATAGGAAATTTTAGATTATGCTGTTTTTCTTTAGGCATTTTAAGTCTCATGAAAATTTGCGAAAGTAAAATCATCAGCCAAACGAAAACTGTTGCAAATGTTGCCATTGCTGCAATGAGAAAAAAAAGTTGATCATGATAAAAATAGTTAAGAACAACACCAAAAAAAAATACGACAGATATTAGTAAAATAATAAAAATTGGTATACCGTTTTTTGATAGATATTGAAATTTCTTAAATACATAGCCTTCTTGTGATAGCCCATGAATCATGCGACTAGCGCCATACATTTCGCTATTAATGGCTGAAATAGCCGCTGTAACAACAACAACGTTAAGAATGTTAGCTGCTGATGAAATACCAAGGTTTTCAAAAATTGAAACAAAAGGACTACCAATCAACCCAATTTTATTCCAAGGATAAAGTATCATTAAAACCGTCAAAGTTATAACGTAAAATAGTAAAATCCGAATTGGAATAGAATTAATTGCTTTTGAAATAGTTTTATTAGGATCTTGCGTTTCCATAGCTGCTATTCCAACAATCTCTACCCCACCAAAAGAAAAAACAACAACACTAAAGCAAGCTAAAAAACCAAACCAACCATTGGGAAATATACCACCATTTTGCCATAAATTATGAACAGTGGATTGTGTGCCCATATTCCAATTAAACACAATAATTGCTATGCCTAAAACAATCATAACGATAATAGCAATTACTTTGATAGAAGACAGCCAAAATTCTAGCTCACCATATACTTTGACTGCCGCTAAGTTAATAGCGGTAATAATAAGCGTAATGCTCAATGTCCAGATCCAAGGAGAAACACCAGGATACCAAAAACCCATATAAGTTGCAAAAACTGTAATATCAGCTAAACCAACAAGAACCACCTCAAAAACATATGTCCACCCTGTTAGAAAACCAGCCAAAGGTGATATATGATTTGCAGCGTAACGGGCAAAAGAACCTGGCAAAGGATTATGAATAATCATCTCACCTAGAGCCCGCATCACCATAAAAACAGCTAAACCCGCAATACAATACGCAATAAGAACACTTGGACCAGCAAGATTAATTGCTTGCGTAGACCCGTAAAAAAGGCCTGTTCCAATAGCAGATCCGAAAGCTAAAAATATAACCTGACGTTTATTCATACCTCGTTTAAGCTTGTTTACTGACATTTTTTTCCTTTTCAAATGCTGTATAATCCTTATAAAGGCTCACTCTTCAGATTAACAAGCACTGAAGCCAACTGAAATGTAAAAAACTTTAATGGATCTGAAAGATTTTGAAATTTCTATTTTTTCATCGCATAAAATATAATATCATGATAGTTAAGACGCATAATCACTATGTATGGTGGTGCAATTTGCACTGTTCATAACAAAAAAATTGCATTCTTTCTGTCTCTTTAAGTTTTAAGAGGTATTTGATTAAATAATACCCCTTTATGATACTTTGCGTGTGCTGCCATTACATTATTATAAACCAATCATAGCAATAATAAATATGCTCGTCTGATTTATAAATTTGTTTCCCCTCACTCAATTGGTAAATATATCATCTGACTCCAAACTTATGAGATAAACTTAGAATAATGAGCCTCTTTCTTTGTTCAATCTCAAAATAAATATTATTTCAGCTCCAATTGTGGAAAAATTGTTTTTGATAAAATATATAAATAATGCCCCTCATTCACAAGTACATGCACCTTTTCAAGACCTACAACCATATAACGATCCGCTTTAAGAATTGTGATATTTCTGCGTAAATACTCCATAACAGCCTGCAATAAAGGACTTGGTTTTAGAGGGGCACAGCATTCAATTCGCTGTGCTGCAACAAGTATTTCAATACCAATAATAGTAAAAGATTTTCGCTCATAGCTAATAATCGACGAGTACCATGGTAAGCCATTGAAACATGACCTTCTTGATTTACTGAAGTTAGCGTTGAATTAAACGAAGCGGGATGTACCATTTGCTTATTTTCAAACATTAAAGAAGCTGCTGTCACTTCAGCGATCATGAAACCTGAATTAAGACCTGCATTTTGTACTTAAAAAGCAGGAATTCCATGGAAAACTGCTAGATCAACCATAAGAGCAATGTGTCTTTGAGAAATTGAACCTATTTCACATAAAACAAGTGCGACCTGATCAGCAATAAAACAATAGGCTCAGCAATGAAAATTTCTACTCGATACAACTTGCCACCGTTTCCTAAAACAATGGATTATCTGTTACTGCATTTGCTTTAATAATCAGCGTTTTTGCTGCCACTGTAAAAATATCAAAACAAGCACCCATAATTTGTGGCTGGAACGTATACAATAAGGATCTTGAACACATTATCACCACGTAGATGTTCTACCAGAATTTTTTGAATCTTTCATAAGTTTTTTTAATACCTGCAATACAATAATTTACCCATGATGATCACGTAAAATATGGATATCGGAATGAAATGGGGCTGTTAAGCCTATAATGACATTTGTAGATATTGCACAAAAAAGAAGCCCCACACACAGTACCCGATAATCGCGAAAAAAATCTGCGAGCGCAAGTGCCTATTGATGTCTGAGTACCATTGATAAGAGCTAAGCCTTCTTTTGCCTTTAAAACAACAGGAGATAATCCCGCTTTTTTAAAGCAGCTCCTCCACTCATATGAATATTCTGAAAGAACGATTCTCCTTCACCTATTATAACAGCTACCATATGAGCGAGTGGTGCAAGATCACCTGATGCACCAACTGATCCTTTTTCAGAAATAACAGGAATAACTCCCTTTTTAAGCATATTTTCTAATAAATTTATTAATTCCAGCTGAACACCAGAACTCCCTCGCCCAAGCGAAATAAGCTTTAACGTAATTATCAAGCGTACAATATTTTCAGCTAAAGGGGCCCCTACCACAATAATGCGATAAGATAAGATTTCTTTGTAAAATAACCACATCATTTACATTAATTTTAATTGAAGCTAATTTTCCAAAACCAGTATTAATGCCATAAACTGGTTCATCGCCTGCAGCAATTTCAGCAATGTGAGCCGGCTGTTCCTTTCTTAATAGCTAAATGAGTATCTTCATGAAGTTTACTTACTTCATCACCCCAATAAACAGATTCAAGTTCGCTAAGTGTTACCTCACCTGACTTGATTATAATCGTCATAATCTTCTTTCTTATTTGTCTAGTATAACGCAAAATTAATGCTTTTCTTATGAAAAGAAAAAGCATAACAATTCTATATAGCTTATATTTACTTCATCAAAATAATACTAGGTCATTAAAATTTAATATAAAATATTATAATGCTTATACCTAACTTATAAGTGTGATTTTTAACGCCTCAATAGTACAACATAGTCACAAGTGTGATGTAAATATTGATAATTATTTAGAGTTACAACCTAACAATATCTTAACGAGAACTTTTGCACTAAATCAGAATAACTCAGCCAGTTTTATAGTTAATTGATGATAGCAAATATATTGAACGGCATTGTCAATTGTAAAATTGTTGCACTAATATGAAATCAACCGATTGTTTTGCTAATAAATATTAATTTAACAAAATATTGTTAGAATAGTTTCTCTATTAATATAGTTTTGTAAAGTGTTATATTTCAGCTATTTTAGCAGATGCAAAAATTCCAAAGACTTTATAAACAAAAAACCGCTTGGCTTTAATAAAGTAACAAACACATAACAAAGAAAATTTCTCTTACGTTTTGTAAATATCCACTGTTCAATTTTTATTTAATTTCAACTAAAGTATATACTCTAGTATTAAAAAATGTGGTGCACCCGACAGAATTCGAATCTGTGACCTCTGCCTTCGGAGGGCAGCGCTCTATCCAACTGAGCTACGGGTGCTAAAAACCGTTTTAAAAACCAATTAAAGCCTTTTAACTGATCATGCTCTCCGCTTCAATGGTGAATTACCATTCTGAAAAAATTGCAAAAAGAAAAATATTGTCCCACAATAGATCAACTTTTTATACAAAATTCCTTCTTTTTGCAAAAATGGTGTTTATATAAAACTTCCAAATTCTAAAAAATACATTAAAAATAGACCATAAATATCAGGACAATCCTCAATGCCACCATTACCAAGCCGCTTTCATTTTATTTCTGCTGAAACTGAAGAAGCTATTAAAGCTACCAATACATTAATTTCCGTTTACGGTCACTCTTCTCTTGAAGAAAGCGATGTAGTTGTTGCACTTGGCGGTGATGGAACAATGTTGCGAGCAGTGCGAGATGTTATGAATACCGGAAAACCTATTTATGGGATGAATCGAGGTTCAATAGGATTTCTTATGAATGAGTTTCATGAGAAAAAACTGCCAACTCGCGTTGCTGCTGCACATAAAAAAGAAATTCATCCCCTACGTATGATTGCAAATACTGAATGCCAAAAACATATTGAAGCACTTGCAATTAATGAAGTATCCTTATTTCGTCAATCTTATCAAGCTGCTAAGATTCGTATCAGCATTGATAACAAAGTGCGCATGGAACAATTAAATTGTGATGGTATTCTTGTTGCCACACCAGCCGGATCTACCGCATATAACTTGTCGGTACAAGGTCCTATTTTGCCTCTTATGGCACCTCTTATGGCCCTCACCCCTGTTAGCGCTTTTCGCCCTCGGCGCTGGCATGGAGCATTACTTCCCAATACAATGACAGTGCGTTTTGATATGCTCGAAGCAAACAAACGCCCTGTAAATGCTGCTGCTGATAATGTGGAAGTTAAATCTGTCCATTCAGTTATCATTTCATCGGCTCCAGAAATAACAGCCTCTATTCTTTTTGATCCTGACCATTCATGGGATGAACGTATTTTATCAGAACAATTTCGTTATTAATTATTTTTATCATTGCTTTCTTATACATATAGGGTAGTTACAGTTGACTTTTTTGTAAATGCATCTTAACCCTTTTTAATAACATGGGATGCTAACCAACCTAACCAATAACTAGGTTAAAATTGCAGAACAATTGATAGAAAAATGACACCACCTTTGAATAGTTTTGATGATTTAGGCCTTTCCGAAAAAGTTATTAAAGCTGTAAGATCAGCAGGATACACGACTCCAACACCTATTCAGAGTGAAACAATTCCTCATGTGCTTCAACGCAAAGATGTGCTTGGGATCGCTCAGACCGGTACTGGTAAAACAGCTTCATTCGTGCTCCCTATGCTTACATTACTCGAAAAAGGCCGTGCAAGAGCAAGAATGCCCCGTACTCTTATATTAGAGCCAACACGAGAACTTGCAGCCCAAGTTCAAGAAAATTTCGATAAATATGGAGTGAATCATCGTTTAAATGTCGTTCTTTTAATTGGTGGAGTTTCTTTTGAAGATCAAAATCGCAAGCTTGAACAAGGTGCCGATGTTCTTATAGCAACACCAGGACGTCTTCTTGATCATTTCGAACGCGGTAAATTACTTTTAATAGGTACTGAAATTCTTGTCATTGATGAAGCCGATCGTATGTTAGATATGGGCTTTATTCCTGATATTGAACGCATCTGCAAATTAACCCCGTTTACTCGTCAAACTTTGTTTTTCTCAGCAACAATGGCGCCAGAAATTACAAAATTGACAGAGCAATTTTTACATTCACCCATCTGTATTGAAGTTACAAAAGCTTCATCAACAGCTAAAACAATTACGCAACGTCTTGTCAAATCTGGAAGCAAAGCGTGGGATAAAAGAGCTGTTTTGCGAGAACTTATTTATAATGAAGGTGATGAACTTAAAAATGCTATTATTTTCTGCAACAGGAAAAAAGATATTTCTGAGCTTTTTAGATCGCTTATCAAATATAATTTCAGTGTAGGTGCACTTCATGGTGACATGGACCAGCACTCACGTATGAATACATTAGCTGATTTTAAAGACAATAAACTCACACTTCTCGTTGCTTCTGACGTTGCTGCTCGTGGACTTGATATCCCAGATGTCAGTCATGTTTTCAACTATGATGTACCAACACACGCTGAAGATTATATTCATCGGATTGGTCGTACAGGGCGTGCAAAGCGTAGTGGAAAAGCTTTTACCATTGTTACACCCGATGACCAAAAATACATCAGTGCTATTGAAAAAATAAGCAAAGAAAAAATTGAATGGCTCAATGGGGACCTTTCTACTTTAGTCAACGATCAAGCAAATGACTCTATTATAAAAACAAAATCTGCAAAACTTTCAAAGAAATCCACCCCTAAAAAACGCACCGCTCATATCAAAAAATTGTCAAAAGAAGATAAAGTATTTTATAATGAAACTGCAAAAAACAAAGTAAATTCACCCGACTTATCCCATTTAGAAAAAGATAAAGGTCCTACCCCTCTTGGGTTTGGTAGCGATATCCCAGCATTTATGCTCATAAAAATTCGCTCTTAAATAGCAAATTTGATCATTGAGAAACGGATAAGATTGATAAAATATTTTTTAATTGTTCTATATTGAATATTTTAAACAGTTAATCTTTTTATGACTTTTTCACGCCCTAAAAGCTGCAAAAGCTTACCCATTTCTGGACCATATTCCATTCCAGTAAGTGCCTGACGCAATGGCATAAACAAAGCCTTTCCTTTGCGGTCCGTTTTCTCTTTTAATGCTGTTGTCCAAACTTTCCAAGTTTCATCATTTAACACACCTTTCGGTAACAACTCAACAGACTGGCGTACAAATGTATGATCTTCAGGAGAAATCGCCTCAAAATTCTGATCACCATGAATAATTGTCCACCATAAAGCTGCATCATTCACTTTATTAATATTGCTTCTTATCGCATTCCAAAACTCTTCTGCTTTTTCTCCACCAATAGAAAGTTTTTCAAGCCGTTCTTTGACATCTTCATATGTTAACTCATGAACGCAATGACTATTTAGAGAAAGAAGATCAACAAAATCAAATTTTGCAGCTGATTTTGACGTATTTTGGAGATCAAAATGCTCTAAAAGAGCAGCTTGATTAGGATAAATCTGCACATTTTGCGATGTTCCAGTCAATACAGAAAGACACTGAACAGCTATAGATTCAAACCCTTCTTGTCGTAAAGAACGAACGGAAAGATCATTGTTACGTTTTGAAAGCCCTTTTCCTGAAATTGTAGTCAATAAATTAATATGCCCTAAAATAGGCGGCTTTACACCGAGAGCCTTAAAAATAGCAATCTGTGCACCTGTATTGGTAATATGATCATCACCACGAATAACATGTGTAATAGCCATATCTATATCATCAACTACAGAGGGCAGTGTATAAAGATAGCTCCCATCCTCACGAATTAAAACGGGATCTGAGATAGAGGCTAAATCAATCGCCTGCTTTCCCTTTACAAGATCATCCCAATAAATTTCTGTCCGCTTTGTTTGAAATGGATCTTTTTCAAAATTAGGTAAAAGAAAACGCCAATGGGGTTTACGACCCTGAAATTCAAAGTTTCTTTTATCTTCTGGTTTCAATTTTAATGCATCACGATTATAAACAGGAGGTAGCCTACGTGAAAGTTGGATTTTGCGGCGCCGATCTAATTCCTCTGCCGTTTCATAACAGGGGTAAAGAAGACCGCGTTGTTTGAGAGTTTCTGTAACCTCATCATACCGACTAAATCGTCTAGATTGATAGTAAATCTCATCTGGCTTAATACCAAGCCACTCAAGATCAACCATAATACCATCAATATATTCTTGTTTAGAACGTTCAACATCTGTATCGTCATAACGCAAAACAAATGTGCCATTACATGTCTGCGCATAAAGCCAGTTAAATAAAGCAATACGGGCATTGCCAACATGAATATAACCCGTTGGAGATGGGGCAAAACGAACTTTTATCATTAAACAATGCTCAACTTTTATCACGAAAACGATTGACAATAGGATAACGACGATCACGCCCGAAGCTTTTACAACTGATTTTTACACCAGGTGCGGACTGCCGCCTTTTATATTCAGCTAAATAAAGCAAATGTTCAATTTTCTCAACCGTTTCTCGTAAATGCCCACACTGAACAATCTCATCAACACTCATGTCATTTTCGACAAGAGATTGTAAAACATCATCTAAAATGGGATAAGGAGGAAGAGAATCCTCATCTTTCTGATTTTCTCGTAGCTCTGCGGAAGGTGCTTTCATGATAATATTAGATGGAATAACAACCCCTTTTGCCCCCAACAAATTCTGCCAGTGATTTTCATTACGCCACTTCGCTAATGCATAGACCTGCATTTTATAAATATCTTTAATAGGATTAAAACCACCGTTCATATCACCATAAAGTGTTGCATACCCAACGGCCATTTCTGACTTATTACCTGTTGCAATCAGCATTGAACCAAATTTATTCGAAAGAGCCATTAAAATAGTTCCGCGTGTACGACTTTGAAGATTTTCTTCTGTAACATCAGGCTTTAATTGTGAAAAAATAGGTGCTAGTGCATTTAAAAAACCCTCAACAGGTTGAATAATTGGTATGATTTCGTAATGACACCCTAACAAACGCACGCAATCTTCAGCATCCTTTAATGATTCTTGTGAAGTATAATGATAAGGCATCATTACAGCGCACACTCTTTCAGCTCCAAGAGCATCTACTGCCATTGTCGCGCAAAGTGCTGAATCAATTCCCCCCGAAAGACCAAGAATAACATCTTGAAAACAGTTTTTATTAACGTAATCTCTTAAACCTAAAACACAAGCCTGATAATCAGCAGCTAATCCACTAAAAAGTTCTTCATTAGGCCCAGAAACACATTGCCACCCGATAGATTGTCGTTGCCAGTGACTTAAAGCAATATGGCTCTCAAAATGCTTCATCTGAAATGCTATTTTGCCTTGTCCATTCAATGCAAAAGATCCTCCATCAAAAACTAACTCATCTTGACCACCAACTTGATTAGCATAAATAATTGGCACACCCGATTGAATAGCTTGCGCTCGAACAATATCTAAGCGTTTGAATGTTTTATGGCGCTTATAAGGAGATCCATTAGCAACAAGAATAATTTCAGCTCCTTTATTACTAAGCTGTGCACAAATAGAGGAATCACCCCAAATATCTTCACAGATCACAATTCCTAATGTCACTCCACGGTAAACAATAGGCTCAAGATACGAACCAGAAGAAAACATACGCTTTTCGTCAAATTCAGCATAATTAGGCAAATCAAATTTTAAGCGTTCAGCAACTATTTGCCCATCATTAAGAAGTATAATACCATTATAAATAGCATCACCACGCTTTAGCGGAACACCAATAACAATTCCTGGTCCATTTTTTGTTACTTTTGCTAATTTCTGTATAGCATTTTCACATGCTTTTATAAAAGCAGGTTTAAGCACAAGATCTTCCGGTGGATAAGCACTTATAAAAAGCTCAGTTAATAATACAAGATCGGCACCTTGTTCTTGAGCTTCCTGATGTGCCATTACTGCGAGAGCAAAATTTCCTTCAACATCACCGATAATAGGATTTAATTGGGCAACCGCAACCCGAAAATCATTTTTTATAAGTTGTTGTGTCATCAGATTAATTTAATGTGACTATAATTCAGTTTCAATCACCAAAGCATTTCTTTTGTCAAAAAGCGCTTAATTCCACAAATAGAAAAACATTGATTATAAATTATATTAGGTATTTCCCATTTATATATTTGATTCAACAATTAATGGACTAGAATCACAATTCTTTTTAAGAAGTTCAGCGACAAAAAAAGCCAATTCTAATGCCTGATTCGCATTCAATCGTGGATCACAATGAGTATGATAGCGATCAGAAAGATCTTCTACTGAAATAGCATACGCACCACCTGTACATTCAGTTACATCACGACCTGTCATTTCAATATGAATACCACCTGGATAAGTTCCCTCGCTTTGATGTATTGAAAAAAAACTTTTGACTTCTTTTAAAATATGACCAAAAGGGCGAGTTTTATAACCATTTGCAATAATTGTATTGCCATGCATTGGGTCACAAGACCATAAAACATTGCGCCTCTCACGTTTAATTACACGAATTAGTTGAGGAAGATAATTCTCAATCTTATCATAACCAAAACGAACAATGAGAGTAAGCCTACCTGGTTCATTCTTAGGATTAAGAATATCAACTAATCTCAAAAGCTCATCAGGTTCAATAGAAGGACCACATTTTAATCCGATAGGATTTTCAATACCACGGCAATATTCAACATGCGCATGATCAAATTGGCGCGTACGATCACCTATCCATAACATATGGCCAGATGTAGCATACCAATTTCCAGAAATTGAATCAATCCGCGTTAAAGGTTCTTCATAGTTAAGTAAAAGTGCTTCGTGGCTGGTATAAAAAGACGTTGTATATAATAAAGGATTTGTTTTGGCCGTAATTCCTATTGAACGCATAAAATCTATTGTTTCAGAAATACGTTTTGCCAACAATTCATAATGTTCGCCTTGTGGGCTATTGGAAATAAAACTCAACATCCATGTATGGAGATTTTCTAAGTTAGCATAGCCACCTTGTGAAAAAGCACGCAACAAATTAAGCGTTGCTGCCGATTGACGATAGACTATTAACATTCGTCGTGGATCGGGAATACGAGAATTTTTGTCAAATTCAATGCTATTAATAATATCACCCCGATAAGCAGGAAGCTTATCCTTACCTTTGCTTTCCATATCACAAGAGCGTGGCTTTGCAAATTGACCAGCAATACGACCAATTTTAACAACTGGCTTAGAATTGCCAAAAGTTAAAACAATCGCCATTTGCAAAAATACACGAAAAAAATCACGAATATTATTAGCCTCATATTCTGCAAAGCTTTCCGCACAATCACCACCTTGTAACAAAAAAGCTTGACCTTTAGTAACTGCCGCTAATTTATCTTTCAAATCATGAATTTCATCAACAAAAACTAAAGGAGGATATTTACGTAGCTTATTTTCAATATTCGCTAATAGAGATTGATCTGGATAAGTTGGAACCTGTTTAATTGGCTTTTCTTTCCAAGATTGAGGTGTCCATTTTTTTACCATCGTAACTTTCTTTTAAAGCCCCTCCACGCAGATTATAGCATAAAAGTCTTAAGTTAGTTCACCATAGTAATCAACGTTTAGCCTTCCAACTTCTTTCCATTTTCATATATATAGTTCGGTTTATACATCGTTACCAGTTCTTCTGCTGCCGTTGGATGTATTGCCATAGTTTCATCAAATACATCTTTCGTCAGTTTTCCTTTGAGAGATATTCCAATAAGCTGTACCATCTCACCAGCGCCCTCCCCTAAAATATGCGCACCAACAACAACACGGCTTTCACCATCAACAACAAGTTTCATAAACATTTTTTCTGGGTTACCGGAAAGAGTATTACGCATAGGACGAAATAACGTACGATAAATTTCAACACATTTATAACAGTGTATTGCTTCCTCTTCTGAAAGACCAACTGTCCCAATCTCCGGTTGTGAAAAAACAGCTGTCGCAACTAAATCATAATCAGGTATAGTTGGAGTATTTTGAAATGCGGTTTTAATAAAACACATTGCCTCATGGATAGCGACAGGTGTTAATTGACGACGGTCAGTCACATCACCAACAGCCCAAATATGGGGTATATTGGTGGTCATCTTTTCATCAACAATAACTGCACCAATTTCATTAAATCTAACCCCTGCCCGCTGAAGCCCTAAGTCTACAGTATTTGGCACACGCCCTGTAGCAAACATAACCTGATCGACACTGAGAGTTCTTCCATCTGACAAAATAGCATCATAGCCATTACCGTTGGTTTTAACCTGAGAGATTGTTGCCTCATAGACAATAGAAATCCCCTTTTCAATCATTGCATCACTTAGCAACTGCCGCAAATCATGATCAAAATTACGAAGGATTAAATCACCATGATGGAGCAATGTTGTTTTTACACCTAATCCATGAAAAATATTAGCAAATTCAACACCAATATACCCCCCACCAATAATTACTATTGATTTTGGTAACTCTTTAAGGTTAAAAATTTCATTAGAAGTAAGACATAAATCACTACCTATTGCGGTATTTGTTAAAGTCTTTGCTCCTGTTGCGATTAAAATCTTTTCCGCTGTTACTCGTTCACCTGTTGCAGAAAGCTCTAATGTATGATCATCAATAAAAACAGCACGACTTTCGTAAATATGAACATTATTATTTTTTAATTGTTTTCGATAAAGCTCTTCTAGTCTTGATATTTCTTTATTTTTAGCCGCAACTAATTTTTCCCAGTTAAAAACTGGATCAGCACATTGCCAACCAAAACCAACGCTATCACTGAATTCTTGTGCGTACTTTGATGCGTAAACAAATAATTTTTTGGGGACACAACCGCGAATAACACAAGTACCCCCTATACGATATTCTTCCGCTATAGCTACGCGCTTACCAAGCCCCCCTGCGAGACGAGCAGCACGTACACCACCAGAACCACTCCCAATAACAAATAAATCAAAATCAAAAGATGCCACAAATCATTCCTTCCCATACAGCTATATCGTACAGGTTATTAATCTTTATCACTGAATGAAAGTCTTTTTTATCTTTAATAAAATTTTTTGTATAAATACGATACTTAAAAAATACTTATTTTCGTTAAAAACGACAATAAAACTGCCACTTTTAGTGAGATAAAAAAACACTGATAATTATGATACTATCATAAAACTATTTTGAATCTGCTGAAGAAGCAGGCTCTGAAGTAGTAGATTTATTCAAACCGAGTATCTTAACCATCTCTTTTTCTACATTTTTTACAAGATCTTGCATTACATTAGAACGCCACTTATCAAAGACAGAATAAGAGTCACGTGCGATATTTGGAACTTCTGTTAAAAACTTTTTACCAGCAGCAGAATTATAAAATGTTGCAATTGTATCTAGCTCTTCCTGACTAAAATGTTTTACGTAGACATGAGCAATTTCTTCTTCCAAATCAGCACGCCGTTTAGCCAAAGCAAGTGCTTGCTTATCAACAATTTCAGAAATAGTTGTTGCCAAATTTGGATCACCACTTATTAATTCATTTTTGAGGTTATACGCAGCACTTGGTAAAAAATTATCAAATTGATCGGTTGCTTGAATGGCCTTGATCATCTTTCTTGCTGAATCTAAATGTTGGTCTTTCACATCTTGTGCATAAACCATTCCCATATTCACAATAAAAATAACAACTGTACCAAGTGATATTACAAAGCGCTGAAGAGAAAGTATAGTTCTCATTCAATTATTACTCCCATATTATATTATTTCTATTCAAAATTTTTAATAACGTTTTATTATAACTAATACATCAGCAATATAAATATTTCGTTCAAAAATCACACGGCTCTAAAATTTTTATTGTACCATCTGCCATTGCTACAATTGAACGCGAAGCCAACCCCAAAAAAAGGCCGTGCTCAACAACACCAGGAATTTCAAATAATGCATCTGATAATATTTTGGGTTGCATAATGCGACCCCAAAATGCATCAAGAATAAAATGACCCTCATCTGTTTCAAAAGGAATATCTCCATTCATCCGTAATCTAATTTTTCCTGAAAGTCCTAGATTATCAGCCATTTTTTCAATTGCTTTGCATGTAGCACTCATACCAAATTGATTAACCTCAACCGGTAGTGCAAAAGAACCAAGCGTTTTTACCACTTTTGTTTCATCTGCGATAACAAGCATCGTACGAGATGCTGCCGCTACAATTTTTTCACGCAATAATGCTCCCCCCCCTCCTTTAATTAAAGTCATATCAGGACCAATTTCATCAGCCCCATCAATGTCAAGGTCAAGTTCAGATATTTGTTCTAGAGTAGTGACAGGCACTCCGTATTTAATACATAATTGTTCAGAATAACGTGAAGCAGCAACACCAATGACACGCAGACCATCTGCAACACGCTCACCAAGTAAACGAATAAATTCATTGACTGTAGAACCAGCACCTATACCAAGTCGCATATCATCTTGAACAAACTCAAGTGCTTTAGCAGCCGCCATCTTTTTTAATTTTTGAGCATCCATGAACACTTTTCCTGTTACCGATTATCTTTATTAATTATGAATTAATAACAAAAAAACACCCTGTTTCCTCAATTCTCACAGACTTATTTGCCATCTTCTGTTAAAAAGTCAGTTATTATAGCAAAACATACCACTTTATAGAATACAATGATTAACTATATCTCTTTTGAAATTTGTTTATATTGACTCTTTTAGGAAACGACTTTAGCATAACTCTCATTATTCAAATTCAAATTTATAGTGATCATACATCCTTGCAAAATTATCAATCAGTTAAACAGCGAAAATCATTTCTTTTCTTTCTCAAAAAGAGTGTTGATTATTGATTATAGCTCATAAAAAATTATATAATTTAGTTTAGTGAAGTAATATGAGAAATATTGTGGTTATTTTCCTAATATTGTAGAGATTATCATTAAGATAATAAAAAATTATTTTTATAAACATAATTAGGGGGATAATATGTTACCTTCTTTTTTATTTGTGTCCATCCATTAAAGAAATTGATATAGGAAGATTAAATACCATGAAAGGTCATCCAGAAATCATCAAGCAGCTCAATGAAGCTCTTGCTCTTGAAATTAGTGCCGTTAATCAATATCAGTTGCATTCTTGCCTGACAGAAAGTTGGGGTTACGCAAAGTTAGCTGAAATAGAACGTAAAGAAGCTACAGAAGAAATGAAACATGTAAATAGAATTGTTAAGCGTATCACTTTTCTTGAAGGGCACCCTAACCTTGAGTTTCCTGCACCGTTGCGTATTGGAAGAAACCTTAGAGAAGTTTTAGAATGCGATCTTAAAAGTGAGTATGATGCTCGGGAATCTTATCTTAAGTCGCGGGAGATTTGTTCTAAACTCTCTGACCATGTTTCAAAGAAATTATTCGATGAATTACTTGAAGATGAAGAGAATCACATTGATTCTCTTGAAACTCAGATTCAGCTTCTTAACACTATTGGAGAAGAAAGATATAGTCAGCTGAGTGTGAGTTTTTCCGAATTAGAATAAAATTTGCCTGTAATGTATTTTCATAAAACTAACTGTTAGGTTAGAATGCTTTTAAAATATAACTCTATTTGATTGTAAAAATCTAAAATAGAGTTATTTTTTGATACTATTTACTCTATGATCTGTGGGAATTTTGTCTATGTATGTTCCAAGGTCTATGAAACCCGTTAGAAGACCAAATAATATCTCCTTTTTTAGTCATCATAACACTTCCTCGTGATAGTAATTGTTGAGATGTAAATGTTATCGGTGCAATTTTATCGCATGTTTGATTGCTTATTGTAGATGCTCTAATCACGATATCTGCGTTTATACACTGATCTGTTTTTCCGCGTAAAACGGCAACTTTTAATCCTTTTTCTAACAAAGCTGTACAAATATTATTATTACAAATAAATTGTCCGTTGAGCGATGGACCATTTTTTGTTGGTTTGATAGTATCTTGTACGTGGAATGAATTTGCCCATACAGATAGTACAAACTTAGAGGCATAGTAACGATCAATATATAATTTTCTCTCATTAATGATCCCCACAAGACTCATATTATTTGCTATGATTAGTTGCACAGGTGAGTATACCATACAAACAAAAATACCTATAAAAATGAAAATACTAAAAAAGAATTTGATGGGTGTTTTTAAAAAAGTAAGACCAACTAAGCCTAAACTTAATAAAACAAATGCAGATAATGGCATAAATCCAGGACGAAGAGTAGGAGAAATAGCTGTTACAGCATAAGCAATTTTTATTACAAGAGAGATACCAAACCCCATAATTTGTAGTGGCAACCATTCAAGCCCCATAAGCATCGCAAATGCTCCTATTAACCCAAAAGGCATAACAAAAATGAAAACAATAGGTAAAGCTAAAATATTACTGATCATGCCAAGTGATGCCACATTTGCAAAATGATAAGCAGCGTAAATTCCACTGGCAAAGCCTGCCACAAGTGAAGACGCACAGATTGAAACAACTGACGAAAAAATAAAACGAAGTACTCCACCTCCAACATAAGAAGGTGTTGTTCTGCCTGTATAAGAAGATCGTCTTTCACTCCACCAACCAAAAGCAGCAATCAAAGCTGCAGTTGCAGAAAATGACATTTGAAAACTAGGGCTTAATATTGCATGCGGAATAGTAGCTACAGTTACCAAACCAGCAATAGCAAAATTGCGCATTGTCACGGCAGAACGATTGCACAACACAGCAATCAATAGAACAGAAACCATTACAAAACTTCTTTGCGCCGCTACATTCATGCCAGATAACATCAAATAAAAAAACGTTATTATTAATGCAACGACAGCAGCAAATTTCTTAGCTGAATAATAAGATGAAAAAATGGGAAAAAGAGCTAAAAAACTGCGAATAACGATAAGAACCATACCACTAAGCAGAGCCATATGCAGACCTGATATTGACAAAATGTGAGCTAACCCAGCTACACGCAATGCCTTATTGGTATCCTTTGAAATACCACCCCTGTACCCAGTTATTAAAGCAGCAGCAATTTTTCCTTCCTCTCCGCTAATTGTTGCATTAATTTGTTGAGTCATTACCATCCGTAAATTTTCAATTTTTTGTAAGGCTCTATCTAATAAAGTGTCAGGTTGTGCAACTGATATCTTAATTGGTTTTTCCAGAAAAATTCCGTAAGCACCAATTCTTTTAAAATAATTATGGAAACTAAAATCATAACTTCCTGGACGTACAGGCCCAGATAAAGCACGAAGCCTTACTTTCCCGTATACTCCATCACCGGAAGCTAACCCATATGGCAAATGTTTTGCTATTAAACGAACCCGATCAGGTGCATGATATAACACGGGCTTTTGCGTGCTTAAAACATCTATATTTAAACGGAATCCTCCTTTTTCTATTGGCTCTATAGAAACAATTCTCCCTGTTAATGTGGTGGAAACATCACTGCCTAACATTGTTGTAGACATACGCCATGTTTCTATCTTTGCTGCCAAAGCGCCTAATATAACACAAAATAAAAAACCAGTTATGAGCCACATTCCTCGATAACGGCGTAAAATATACAGTATTCCAAGAAATGTACTGATCAATATAATAAATTGCTTCCAACTTGGTTCTCTATCCAAACAAAAATAAAAAACAACACCTGTGGAAAAAAATATTAAAATCAGTAAGAAAGGTAGCCCAAAAGAAATTTCCTTTTGTATGCAATCTATCAACCATCTCCAAAAGATAATTATATTTTCTTTTAAAAATGTGAGTAAATAGACGCTTTGCCTAATACAGATGGTATTATCTGCACTATTAATAATAGAAAAATCGTCCTGTTGTATCAGGTCCAAACTTTTCTTTTTTGACAAGCTTCTCCTTAATAGATTATCATTAACTTTATTTGGATCTAACATCCGCAAATCCCCACTTTACTTGCAATGCGGCTATTGCACACCCTATTAGCTATGCTAACATAATCTTTTAGTAAAGTCCTAGAAATAACATCTTAATTAAAGGATATATTCGTGCCTGTTATTACCCGTTTTGCACCCTCACCCACAGGTTTTCTTCATATTGGTAGCGCTCGCACTGCTTTATTTAACTGGCTTTATGCAAAACATAATGGTGGTAAAATGCTTCTACGTATTGAAGATACAGATCGAGAACGCTCAACAGAAGCAGCAGTTAAAGCTATTATAGATGGTCTGCACTGGATGGGACTCAACTATGATGGAGCTCCTATTTCACAATTTGAACGAGCAGAACGCCACCGTCAGGTTGCTGAACAATTAGTCAAAGATGGTAAAGCTTATTATTGTTATGCTTCACCTGAAGAATTAGCCGAGATGCGTGAAAATGCCCGTGCAGAAGGACGCCCACCACGCTATGATGGACGTTGGCGCAACCGTGATTCATCTGAATCTCCCAAAGGGATTAAACCTGTTATTCGCATTAAAGCACCACAAGATGGTGAAACAATTTTACACGATCGCGTTCAGGGAGATATTCGTTTCCCTAACAAAGACCTAGATGACTTTATCATTTTACGTTCTGATGGTACCCCAACTTACATGCACGCTGTTGTTGTTGATGATCATGATATGAAAATAACGCATATCATTCGTGGGGATGATCATCTCACAAATGCAGCCCGTCAAACGATTATCTACAATGCATTGGGGTGGGATATTCCTGTCATGGCGCATATCCCACTTATTCATGGTGAAAACGGCACAAAACTATCAAAGAGACATGGCGCATTAGGTGTCGATGCCTATCGAGCAATGGGATATCTTCCTGATGCTTTACGTAATTATCTTGTCCGTCTAGGTTGGAGCCACGGCAATGACGAACTTATCTCCACTAAAGATATGATTTCTTGGTTTGATATTAATGATATTAATAAAGGCGCTGCTCGTTTTGATTTTAAGAAACTAGATGCCATTAATGGGCATTATATTCGTATGAGCAACGATCAAAGTCTTTTTGATGCTGCTCTTAATATTTTGCCAGAAATTGAAGGCGGTTTAGAAATAATGAAAAAACTTGATGAACAAAAACGCGCGCAATTTTTAACTGCGATACCAAGTTTGAAAAAACGTTCGAAAACACTGCTTGAGCTTATTAATGGTGCCTCCTTTATCTTTACACAACGACCGTTATCTCTCGATGAGAAAGCCAAAACGCTCTTAAATGAAAATGGTCGGGCTAACTTAAAAGGAGTCTATCTTGCTTTAAAAACGTGTTCTCATTGGAATTTAGAAACGCTAGATGAAACTCTTCGAAACTACGTACAAACACAACAACTCAAATTTGGAGATGTTGCGCAACCACTGCGAGCAGCTCTCACAGGATGTGCATCATCCCCCGGGGTTTTCGATGTTCTTGTTCTATTGGGACGAGATGAATCTTTAAATCGCATTAATGATCAAATTATTTTATCCGAATGTTAATTATATGAACACAATAAAGATCGAAAGTACAAATGTCTTAATGTAAAATGAAAGCATTTTTTAACTTAAAAAATTGAAATACATATTTATTAGAACTGAAAATAAAAATATTTTTATATTGCATAAACTAACTTTTAAAGTAAATCTATTCTTAATATAAGTAGGAAAATCTTTAACTACATACCTCCTTATCCGATAAAGCGGCATCTTGACTTGAGAGATGAAGGATCTGAAAGGAATATTTAATGTCTGAGAATAAAGCATATATTATCGTAAATGATAAAAAAATAGAATTGCCAGTGCATAAAGGAACCATTGGGCCTGATGTAATTGAAATTACTTCTCTCTATAAAGAGACTGATAGTTTTACCTATGATCCCGGGTTTACCTCAACCGCTTCTTGTGAATCAAAAATCACTTATATTGATGGTGATGAAGGAGTATTACTTTATCATGGTTATTCTATCGACCAATTAGCTGAAAATGGAGACTTCCTTGAAGTTTGTTACCTTTTGCTTTATGGTGAATTGCCAACGAAACAAGAAAAAATTAATTTTGATAGCCGGATTATGCATCATACAATGGTGCACGAACAATTCTCACGCTTTTTCCACGGATTCCGTCGCGATTCTCATCCTATGGCAGTTATGGTTGCTTGTCTTGGGGCTATGTCTGCATTTTATCATGACTCCATTGATATTACAGACGCACAACAAAGAATGATCGCTTCTATTCGTCTTATTGCAAAAGTTCCAACTCTTGCTGCTATGGCTTATAAATATAGTATTGGACAACCTTTCGTTTATCCACGTAACGATCTTGGTTATGCTGCAAATTTCCTTCACATGTGTTTTTCCGTTCCTTGTGAAGAATACAAAGTTAATCCAGTTCTTGCGCGAGCCATGGACCGAATCTTTACTCTGCATGCAGATCATGAACAAAACGCATCCACATCAACTGTACGCCTTGCGGGCTCGTCAGGAGCTAACCCGTTTGCGTGTATTGCAGCAGGTGTTGCATGCCTTTGGGGGCCAGCTCATGGTGGTGCCAATGAAGCATGCCTAAAAATGCTGCAAGAAATAGGTTCTACTGAAAAAATTCCTGAATTTATTGAACGTGCAAAAGATAAAAATGATCCTTTCCGTCTTATGGGTTTTGGGCATCGAGTTTATAAAAATTATGATCCACGTGCAAAACTTATGCAAAAAACCTGCCATGAAGTTTTAAAAGAACTAAACATTCAAGATGATCCACTTCTTGATATTGCTATGGAGCTTGAAAAAATTGCTCTAAATGATGAATACTTTATTGAAAAAAAGCTCTATCCTAATGTTGATTTCTATTCTGGAATTACATTAAAAGCTTTAGGCTTTCCTACCGAAATGTTTACTGTTCTTTTTGCATTGGCACGTAGTGTTGGCTGGGTTGCACAATGGAAAGAAATGATTGAAGATCCAGCACAAAAAATTGGCCGTCCACGCCAACTTTATACAGGGTGTACTGCACGTAAATATGTTTCTATAAATGATCGATAAACTAAAAAAAACAACTAACCAATAAAGCCTCAATAAATTGAGGCTTTATTTTTGATAACGTAAAGATTTTATAATTAATCAAATAGTAATTAACATTTAAAATATTTAAACAAATTTTGACTCAAAAAATTTTCCTGCAAGTATTTATCGCTATTGAAATCACACCTACTCTACGTCATAAAATAGTAGAATTTTACCATCTGAGGTAAACAATTTGCATTATAATAGATTAATTGTAATATGTATTTTATCACACTGATACTTTAACAGAGAAAATAAAAACTTTCATGAGAAATATTTATACTCGTAGCAAAGCAAATACTAACAAATTTTTGCATTGCTCTCAATAGAGTTTACAGATTATAAAATATGTGAGGATTTGACATCTTGCTGTGTATTCAACAGGAGAACATAATGAAATTATTAGCAATAATTCTTATGGCAAGTGTAACGCTATTTACCCAATTGGTGAACGCTAAAACACTGAAAATTGCAACTGAAGGCGCTTATCCCCCTTTTAGTTATATTGATTCAAATAATAAACTTCAGGGGTTTGATATTGATATATCTTATGCGCTTTGCGAAAAAATGAAAGTTGAATGCTCAATCATTCTTCAAGATTTTGATGGAATCATTCCCGGTCTTCTTGCAAAAAAATATGACGCTATTATTGCGTCCTTAGCTCCTACACAAGAACGATTACAAAAAATTGACTTCACAGATTCTTACTATAGAACAGCACTAGCTGTAATTATTCCTAAAGATTCACATATTAAAGAAATCTCAGCAGAAGCATTTAAAGGAAAAAATCTTGGTGTACAATCAAATACAACCCAATCTATGTATGCAGAAGACAATTATGCCTCTAAAGGAGTAAATATTAAACTCTACCCTACAGCAATAGAAGTAAATCGCGATCTTTTAAACCATCGCCTTGATGTTGTTATTCTTGATAAACTACAAATATTAAGCTGGCTTGAAAATGAAGGGAAAGAATGTTGCCAACTTTTAGGAAGCATTGAAGAAACACAACTGCCTATTGCTATTGGCATACGTCAGAACGATAATGACCTTAAAAACAAGTTCAATGAAGCTATAAAGGAAATCCGTATGGATGGAACATATGACAAAATTAGAGAAAAATATTTCAAGGTTGATATTTATTAAAAACTGGAAATTTAATCCGCTATTTATACTTCCAGAAAATAATTATCCGTACCTTTATTAGGAGCGTGTAAATGATTGAAAATTTGGCATTGCTATCACTTAGCAATGGGGGGTGGGGTGTGGTTATACTTTCTAGTGCAGGAATAACACTGTCATTAGCTTTATGTTGTGTATTTTTAGGACTTCCTTTAGGCCTTCTAAACGCAGTGATGATTCAATCTAATATCAAGATACTTAAAGTTATAGCTACTCTATTTTCATCAATATTCCGCGGATTACCAGAACTTCTAACTCTATTTCTTGTTTACCATGGCTTACAAAATCTGATCCAAACTATATTTGATTATTTTTGTATAAAAACAACATTTAGCATTAATGCTTTTACCGCTGGTGTTCTTGCTCTTAGTACGGTTTTTGCAGCTTTTTCTTGTGAAGTTTGGCTTGGAGCATTCAAAATCTTTGATAAAGGTCAATATGAAGCAGCTAAAGCTCTAGGTTTTTCGTGTTCTACTACATTTTTTCGAATTGTCTTTCCTCAGCTTACGCGCAATGCCTTACCAGGACTTTCCAACACTTGGCTCACTTTGCTCAAAGATACATCTCTTGTTTCAACCATTTCACTGGTTGATCTGATGCGACAAACTAATTTAGCAGTTGCTGCAACCAACAAACCTATGTTTTTTTACTTTGTGGCGTGTTTACTCTATTTATTATTTTCAGCAGTTTCTTCTACAATCCTACGTTATTTAGAAACACATATTCAAACAGCCTATCAAAAGGTCTAATCTGATGATTCCTGAGTGGCTCCATTTTCTTTTCAATCCTGAACTCTTAAGCCATTATGGTCCAAGACTCATTAGTGGCCTTATTGTTACTCTTGAGCTAACTTTTATTTCCTGCTTTATTGGTTTTTTTCTTGGGATACTTATTACACTTGCACATTTATCAAGCAATAAGCCCTTACAATATTTATCACGTTCTTATACTTATTTTTTCCGTGGTTCCCCTTTATTGGCGCAACTATTTCTCTTTTATTATGGCCTTGGATCAATGAGCGATTTTTGGCAAAAAATCGGTTTATGGTGGTTTTTTCAAAACGCATGGTATTGCTGTATTTTTATTTTTGCGCTCAATTCAGCTGCCTATCAGGCTAAAATCTTTATAGGAAGTTTTCAATCCCTAGCAACTGGACAACATGAAGCATCAAAAGCTTTAGGGCTGAGTGGCTCTACAACATTTTTTAGAGTTTTCGTTCCGCAAGCAATGATTCTAGCATTACGCCCCTTAGGAAATGAGTTTATTTTAATGATTAAATCCAGTGCTCTAGCTTCATTAGTAACTATTTATGATCTAATGGGTATTGCTAAACTAATTTATGCACGCACATTTGATTTTCAAGTTTATGTTTGGGTTGCTATCATTTATCTTTTTATCGTTGAGCTTATTCATGGTCTTACCGTTCTTATTGAACACCGTCTAACACGATATTTACGTTAAATGATATATGGTATAAAAATTTTGTACCTAATCAAGATATTAAATCAATTGATTAATTCATCAATAAGAGAATACAACAAAATGAATCTGGAAAATAAAAATAACAAGCCTGTTAATACTGCTAAAAATCCAATTATTTCTATTCAACATTTAAATAAATGGTACGGAACCTTTCAGGTATTACATGATATCAACCTGCATGTAGAAACTGGTGAACGTATTGTTATTTGTGGCCCTTCTGGATCAGGAAAATCAACCTTAATTCGTTGTATTAATCAATTGGAAAAAGCGCAAGAAGGCTCAATTCGTATTCATGATGTTGATATTTATACTGCCCCCATACAACAACAAAAAGATGTTTTACGTACAATAGGAATGGTCTTTCAGAACTTTAACTTGTTTCCTCATATGACTGTTATACAAAATTGTATTTTAGCGCCTATGACAGTCCAAGGACTTTCCAAACAACAAGCAAAAGAACAGGCAATTCGTTACCTTACGCATGTTGGTATTGAAAAACATTGTGACAAATATCCTTTACAATTATCTGGTGGGCAACAGCAACGCGTTGCTATTGCACGTGCGCTTTGTATGGAGCCTAAAGTGATGCTTTTCGATGAACCAACGTCAGCTCTTGATCCAGAAAGTGTCGGAGAAGTTTTAGAAGTTATGGCTCAACTAGCAAATACGGGAATAACGATGCTCTGTGTTACCCATGAAATGAATTTCGCCCGTGAAGTTTCAGAAAGAATACTTTTTCTAGAGAATGGAAAAATTATTGAAGATACGGCATCTAATATATTTTTTACTAACCCTAAAAGCCAACGTGCTCGTGAGTTTCTTGCTAAAATTAAACATTAATTATTAGCATTATTTTATCTACACTTCTAAATGCTCTGATTTTTCCTTGAGAAAGTTTGTGATCACTTGAGCAGCAATAATTCCTGACGGTAATTCAGTTTTCATCTTCTCTTCTATCATATCAAAAGCATCCAACTGTGCTTGTCGTAATAAACGATTATACAAAAGTTGCTCTATCTGTCTTGCTAACATGCCAGGTCGTAAAAATTCATTGAAATATTCTGAAATAACAGGTTTATCAGCAATAATATTTGGAAGAGCAGCACTCCATAGCGTTATTTTTGGAAAGATGAATAATTTAGACAAATAGTCAAATTTATAACAAAGTACCATTGGAATTTTTGCTAAAGCCAATTCAAGTGATACCGTCCCAAGTGCTGCAAGCGCAACATTAGCGTCCGTAAAAACGCGCCATTTCGCATCTTCACCAACAACAATCTCAGCCTCAATTTTCCAATCTTGCATTAAAAAACGAATTTCATCTACCAAACGTGGTAATGTCAACACAACAATCCGTAAATTAGGAATACGTTGTTTAATAATCTCCACTGTTTCTCCAAAAACAGGCATTAAATGACGAATTTCCGAACTACGTGACCCTGGCAAAATAACTAGTGTAGGTACTGATATTTGTTCAAAAAGCAAACGTTTTTTTTCTGATTGAACAGTCAAGAGTGGAGGATAAGTTAAAAGGCGATGTCCAACATAGGTAGTAGGTGGCCCTTCTAAATCCCTCATAATTTTTTCTTCAAAAGGAAAAACTGCTAAAATATGATCAATAAATTTGCGTATAGCTTTAGCGCGTTCTGGTCGCCATGCCCAAACAGTTGGTGCAACATACTTAATAATAGGAATAGAAGGCGCTAAAGTGCGCACTTTTTTTGCAACACGATGGGTAAAATCAGGGCTATCAACAATAATTAAACAATCAGGTTGTTCCTGCGCAATAAATTTGGATAAACTGCGAATACGCACTAGTAATAATGGTAATTTTTTTAATACTGCCCCCAATCCTATTAAAGCGAGATCATCAGAATTAAAAACGCTTTTTAAACCTAGTGCCTTTAAATGTCTACCTCCAACACCAATTAAATGAATATTACGTCCTGTCTTATAAGATAACGAAGAAATCAAATCTGCTCCGAGTAAATCTCCAGATTCTTCGCATGCAATAATAGCAATTTTAAAAGAACGATTATTTATCATCAAATTTTTCAAATGTTTCTATAAATAACGAATGTTTGTTAGCTTCCTCTATTGTTTCCCTCAAAGACAATATTAAACTTTTATTTGCCTCTACTGCAATGCCAACTAATCCACTTTTTGCAACATTAATCACCGTTGTAGGCCCAATTGATGGCAAATCAACCCGATGATCTTGTTGTGGCTTTGCTGATTTGACAAGAACACCACCTTTTAACGGAATTTTCTTTCTTTCCCGCATTTCACGAACTCGCCGTAACATATCATCTGTTCCTTCTGCACCCTCTAGTGCAACAACTCGACCATTAATAACTACAGCTGCCTGCCCAACATCTAATTGACCTAAAAGCTTTGTAGCTCTAACCGCTAATCGAATATCTATATTTTCCTTTTGAGTAGAACGCCTTGATGTTAAATTAAATTCTATCGGAGCTAATAGATTTGGTACCACTTCATGAGCACCAACAACCCGGAAACCATGTGCTTCAATAACTTGTATACAAATCTTCAATAATGCATCATCCCCACCCCCCAATACCTTAAATAACTTAGGTAACGCTAATAAAGTTGTCCAATCAGGTCGTAACTGTAAAAGAGTCGGCCTCTTTTTCACACCACCTGCCAAGATAATATTGCAAATCTCAGCTTCTTTTAAAATTTTAAACAACCGTGCTAACTCTCTAATCGATAGCTCGCAACGCTCATAGCTATTATATAGTACAGCGTCTGCTTCACCACGCAAAAGTACAAGAAAAGGCTTTTGTCCACTTTCTTCAAGTGCCTGAGCAACAACAGAAGGCAGAACACCGCTTCCCGCTACAATAGCAACTCTACCGGGAAAAAAACTTTTGGTACCGGAAAAAGACATTTTTAACCCTTATCTGAGCGCATTGTATCACTTTCAAATCGAGGTGTACAATAAAAGCGTTTTCCTCCCTCTTGAATAAAATTAACTATATCAACTACAGATTGAAATGTAGAATAAGAAGAAAAAACATCATTCACGCGTTCTTTAAGCGGTTTATAATGATCAAAAAGCATATTAACTGCGTGACGTAATGTATGAATTTCTTTACGCTTAAAACCAGCGCGTTTCATCCCGACAATATTTAATCCCGCAAACTTTGCCTGCACACCAATAGCCATCCCATAAGGGATTAGATCACCAACCAACGCAGACACACCACCAACAAATGCATGATGTCCAATACGAACAAACTGGTGGACACCAGAACCACCACCTATAATAACATAATCACCAACTGTAACATGACCACCGATCATTGCATTATTTGCAAATGTTACACAATTTCCTACATGGCAATCATGTGCAACATGCGCATAACAAAAAAATTGACAATCATCACCAACAATCGTCGTACCTATACTTGAATCGGACCCCCTATGCATTGTTACACCTTCACGAATCGTGCAATTTCTACCAATAGAGAGCGTTGTATCACCACCTTTATGTTTATTATTTTGTGGATCTGCACCTAAAATTGCATGTGGAAATACTTTACTATTGGCACCCAACGTTGTTTTTCCCATTATTACAACGTGACTCATCAAATTACATCCATCACCGATAACAGCTTTGGAACTAATGTGACAAAATGGCCCAATTGACACATGCTCACCAAGCTGTGCCCCCTCTTCCACAAAGGCAGTCGGATGAATTTTTGTACCAGACATTTTAAAATTCCTATTTCATTGTTTGCTCTGATTCGACAATCATTGCAGAAACTTCTGCTTCAGAAACGCGAATACCCTCTACTTCCGCAACACATGAAAAACGTCTAAGACCGGATCGCTTTTTTAACAGTTGAACATGAAGCTTTAACTGATCACCGGGTACAACTGGTTTACGAAATTTTGCATTATCAACAGTCATAAGGTAAACTAAGCCTGTTTTTTTATCATCTAATTTTAAAAGTGAAATAGCTCCTGCTGTTTGCGCCATAGCTTCTAAAATTAAAACACCAGGCATAACTGGCTTTTCAGGAAAATGCCCCATAAAATAGGGCTCATTAATTGTCACATTTTTAATACCAATAGCTTTGTGATCACCATCAATTTCAATGATACGATCAATCAATAAAAACGGATAACGATGCGGTAATATTGACAGCAATTTATCAATATCTACAGTTTCTAGACTTTTGATCTCTCCTGTGTTGACCATATCAACGTTTCTCCCTTTTGACTTTGCCAATACTCCGTAATGCCGCTACTTCACGAAACCACTGTTTAAATGGTCGCGCTGGAATTCCACCCCATTTTTCGCCATCTGGAATATCATTCATGACACCACTTCCAGCAGCAATTTGAACACACTCACCTATCGTGATATGATCTGCCACTCCAACACTTCCACCAAGCCTGGACATATCACCTATAGATGTACTTCCAGCAATCCCACATTGAGCAGCAATAAGACAATAACGACCAATTTTTACATTATGAGCAATTTGTACTAAATTATCAATTTTGCTTCCTTCACCAATAATTGTATCTTCAAGTGTTCCACGATCAATTGTTGTATTTGCACCAATTTCTACACCATCTTGAATGATTACACGACCAAGATGTGGAATTTTTTCAATTCCAGAAACATCATCAACATAGCCAAAACCATCCTGCCCAATGCAAACTCCAGGATAAAGATAAACTCTATCGCCTATTAAAGAGTATTGAACTGTAACTTTAGGAGCAATATAGCATTCACGTCCAATACGGCAATTTTCACCAATAACAGCAGTTGATGAAACAAGTGTACCTGAACCAATTTCAACATTTTTACCAATAACAGCCCCCGCTTCAATACACACATCATGTTCAAGCTTAGCACTTGGATGAATATACGCATGTGGTGAAATTTCTTTTTTGCCAAACCAAGGTATTGGTTTAACAGAATTAGGAAATAAAATGCGCCCAATTTGAGAAAAATCACGCTGCGGTGTTGATGTCACCAAAATTGCCATAGACTTAGGAATCTTAAAAGCAATATCATTGGTACAAAAAACAGCAACTGCAGAACTTCCTAATAAAGCCTCAGAAAATTTTTGATTCTCTATAAAAACAAGAGAACCTTCCTTAGCACTTTCAATAGAAGAAAGAGTGTTTATAACTGTATTAGAAAACTCTGGATTAAGAAGTTTTGCACCTGTCAGCTCTGCAATATCAGCGACTGTCAACCGCCGAGAAGGCGTAAAAAAAAATGCACCCGCCATCACAAACACTCTTTCCTAGCCTAATTCATTTCTTCTTTGAAATTTCCCCTTCCTCCTAGGGAAAACTCAAATTAGAACTTAGTAGAAATACCAAACTCAAATTTCTGCACTTGATCACCTTTTTTCTGAGTTATGGGCCAAGCATAATTAATACGAAGGGGACCAAACGGTGATTCCCACATCAAACTAACACCCGCAGATGTGCGCCATGCACTCCCTGTATCTGTAACCGGCGCTTCATCCTGAAGAACAGGCTTATAATTATGACCATAAAGCGTTGCAGCATCTGCGAATACAGCACCACGGAAACCTAAACTTTCAGGCACAACAGGTATAGGAAACTGTAACTCAGCAGTTGCATTCATATATGTTTTACCGCCTAAAAAATGTGCTTCACCATTATTAGAAACCTGACGAGGACCAATTCCGTTATATTTGAACCCCCGAATCATATCAGTATCGCTTTTAAACATATCAAAGATACGGACACCATCTTTACCTATTGCATGGATATAACCACTGCCAACAGAAAGCAGACTAACAAGATCCATCTCATCAGAAAGTGTCTTGTACATCATTGCCTTACCAGTTGTCTTTAAGAATTGAGCGTTTCCACCCAACCCCGCATATTCCTGCATAGCACGAACATATAAACCGTCATGCGGATTATTCATATCATCAATAGAACTATAGGTCAGACCATAAATAATGGATGAACGTTTCCACGGGCTATGCTTTGCAGCCTGAACAATCGCACCAGAATATTTTCCATATAATTCTTTTACGACATCATCATTTGTTAAATCATAACCTTTACCAAAATCATATTCTTCCTGCACATAAGAATAACCTAAATTCGCAGATAATTGCTCAAAAATTGATACACCAAATCGAAGCGACCCTCCTGTTTGTCGTACATCATATGCATTATCAGCACGATAAGTATTGCGGAAAATATCAACACCAGCAGACAAACGATAACCCAAAAAATGAGGCTCAACAAACGACAGATTATAATTACGAGACTTCTCTTGCCCCGCCCCCAAACTCAACCTCACATATTGACCGCGCCCGCCAAGGTTGCGCTCAGTAACAGAAACCTCAAGAGACATACCCGGAGTATTACCCCCTGTTGTATAACCACCTGAGAAAGAAAGATCTCCTGTCGGGACCTCTACAACATCTACAACCAATACAACTTGATCAGGCTCATCCGTTGGAATCATAGAAATATTTACCGCTTTGAAAAAGCCCAAATTTTCTAGTCGACGCTTTGCCCGCTGCACTAATGTTTGATTATAAGCATCCCCCTCATTTAAATCAATTTCACGACGGATAACATAATCTCGAGTTTTTTCATTACCACGTATATCAATCCGCTGAACATAAACCCGAGGACCTTGTTCAATATTATAGACAACCGAAATTGTACGATTTGTAAAATCACGATTTCCTCGTGGATCAACCTTAGCAAAGGCATACCCAGCATCAGCAACTTTATTATTGATAATTGCAACAGATTTTTCAACATACGCTGCATTATAAATAATACCTGGACGGATTTTAAGTGCCTCTTTTATAAATTGAGTATCAATTCCCTCAATATCACTCTCAACCTGAACATCGCCAATTTTATAGCGTTCTCCTTCATCAAGAATGAAATTAATTTTGTAACTATTACTCTTTTCATCAAAAACTACTTTAGATGAAACAATCCGAAAATCTGCATAGCCACGGTTATAATAAAAACGACGCAATGCCTCTTCATCTGCAGCCAAACGCTCTTCATTATAAACATCACCTCTCATCAATAATGAGAATATTCCTGAAGGTCTTGTTGAAATAACATCACGTAAGCGGCGCGTTGGAAATGTATTATTTCCTTCAAATGTAATATCGGCAATTTTCGTCTTCTGACCTTCAACAACATTGAAAACCACATTCACACGCCCTTTCCCTAAATCAACAGTCTGGGCTGTGACAGCAACATTTTTTCGACCAACAGTGCTATAAGCTTCACGAATTATCCTTATATCAGCTGAAAGCTTAGCAGAACTAAAAGTTTCATTTGGTTTCAAAGAAATAAAGCGTTTAAGATCAGAATCTTTGAGTGTTTTATTCCCTTGAAATAACACTTGATTAACTACTTCATATTCCTTAACGGAAATGACCAACTTACTGCCCACTTGATTTACTTTAATGTCATAAAATAAACCTAATGAAAAAAGGCGTTTCACTACAGCATCAATATCATCACTTGCTAAATTTTTTCCAATTACGATTTGTATATTATCCCGAATTATCTGGGCATCCACAAATTTATTACCATGAACCTCAATAGAATGAACGACAGACGCCTGTGCTTTTTCAACCATCGAAATTGACGTAACGGCTACTGTTGGAGCAACTACAACCATAGCTAACACCAGCATAGATGGTGCGTTAAGAAGTTTCGAATTTGTAGTCATTAGTTTTTTTACCTTAATCTTTTTTCTTTAAACATGACATCTCAAAAAATATGTATAAAATAATTTTTTATTCAACGAGGTTCTCATGTTCTATCCACTTATTTTTTACTGACTATAGCATATAACGCCATAATATTTTGCAGATATAGTAAATCTATGGATATGGTAAACAGCTTCTAATCTCCATTTCTTCACCATTATCTAATTTACAAAACATTTTCCATAATTTTTAATAACCAAACCAACAAAAATAATCATTAAATAGTGCAAAAATCATAAACATAAAAACAACAAAGAAACCTATGTGGAAAATAATTTCCTGCATTTTAATTGGCACCTGTCTCCCAGTAATAGCCTCAATGACATAAAATAATAAATGTCCGCCATCAAGTGGAGGAATTGGAAAAAGGTTAATCAGGCCAATACCAATTGAAAGAAAAGCTGCAAAATTTAAAAGAGAAATAAATCCTGATTCACTAATCTGCCAAGCAATTTTAACAGTCTTAGAAGGGCCACTTAACTGACAACGATCTTCTCGCCCCTCCATCAAACGACTAACAAAAAGAACTGTTTGAGTAATGATAAATGCTGCACGTTTTGATGCCTCTCTCACCGCTCCCAAAAAATTATAATGAATATGTTTCTCATAAGCTTGATCTAAACGTGTAGGATTAGCTGGATCAACAGGTGCTCCCACACCGATCATACCAACTCGAACCCGATTGCCAAACCCATCATCCCTCTCAGTCATTATTGGTGTAATGACTGTTTTAAACACCTGCCCCATACGTTCTAATTTAAATTCTATAGGATCTTCACCATGAAAAGTTACATAAGCTATCAACTCTTCAAAACTTTCAACCCGCCGACCATCCATTTCAACAAAACGATCGCCTAATACCAAACCAGCTTGAACAGCAGGAGCGTCTTTTACCAAAGATCCAACAACAGGTTCAATGGCGACACGTCCATAAGAAAAGAAAAAAAATGTTAAAACAATAATGGTAAAAAGGATATTAGATAAAGGACCGGCAAAAACAGTCGCTGCTCTTTTCCAAGCATGAGCACTCGCAAATGAACCACGTACTTGTGGAAAAGATTGTGATGATAGCATACTTGTCACATCTCTATCCCCTACAAATTTTACATACCCTCCCAACAAAATAAGTGCTAAACGCCACTGTGTACCATATTTGTCTGTATAACTGAATATTTGCGGCCCAAATCCAAGCGAAAAAACTGATACCTTAATACCGCACCATCGCCCAATAAGATAATGGCCCATTTCATGTACAAAAATGATAACCATAATAACGAAAACAATACCTACCCCCCTTAAAAACAATCCCCCTACACTAAATATATGATGAAAAAATTCCAAAATGCCCTCCCCCAATTTAAATCATATAAAAAAAATTAAAAGGTGTGTTCATACCAGATATAAATGAACCAATGATATATAGAAAAAAAGAAGCACCAACTAACCCATCCATACGATCCATAAATCCACCATGTCCAGGTAATAAAGAACTAGAGTTTTTAACAGAAAATCGCCTTTTCAGCCATGATTGTCCTAAATCACTTATTTGTGAAATAATTGATAAAATTAAAGCAAGTAATGGCATAAAAAAATTTGCTGGGCTTTTGTCAAAAACCCAAAAAGCAACTAATATACCACCCAAAATTCCGGCAAGCGTACCGCTAATTGCCCCTGACCATGTCTTATTAGGCGAAAACCGTGGTGCTAATTTTGGACCACGAAATGTACGACCACCAAAATATGCAATAATATCTGTTCCCCATACAACCACAAATAAAAAAATAACTACCCAAAATCCTAATATTTCATGACCTCGTAAAAAGGATAAGGCCACGACAGGAACGGATGCATACAAAAAACCACAAAAAACCCAACCAATATTTCCAAGAGATCCAATACTTAACAGTGCTGCTAAAACCACTAAACCACTAAAGATCAATAGAGCAGATGCTGTTAACGTTAAAAATAAACCAAAAATCAAATAAAAAATCCCAGCTAGTATTTTTTGTGAAGTTCTCCATTTTTCTTTGGTGATGTTAACCCATTCATAAAGAATAAAGCCCCCAATTCCCCACACAAATAAAAAAAATAAAACTCCTCCAAACCATGTCAAGCACAAAGCAATAGTGCCAAAAACAAAAGCTGTCAGAATACGAGAAACAAGATTAGACAAAATGATCTCCAAATAATACAAAAGGGTACAAAACCAAAAATCAACATAAGCAAAAATTCTGCCATGTGATATTTACATTCATATTTTTTTAAGTTTCATCGACACTGACCACAAGTTATTTCAACATACTAAAGTAGTGCTCACAAAATCAATAATCCTAAGTTACAGCCGTTTAAAAAGTTTGTTCATCAAAATTAGACCAAAAACAAAATATAATTTAGAATATACTGCCTAACACAAAAAGTTAGAAAACTGCCATTTACTACTTTTGCAAATAATTAAAAATCAGTATCGACATTTTGTTTCGTATTAAAATCGTTTTTTCCGCCAAACTATATCTATAACTTGCTCAAGAGATAAAAAACATCAGAAATTAATCATACAAAATAACGGAGTGTTTAACTTACTTTATCGCTTTTATTGCCCTCTCCGTTTAAAAGTAATGATAAGATTCAGGTCTTTATTATGTGCTATACATTTTTGTATTCACAAGCGCTTCTAAAATACCTTATGAAAAACTTAATCGATCACTTATAATATGAACACGAAAATTTCTCATTACGCAGATCAATAAGACCATATTTAACAAAAATCTTTAATAATCTTACCGATAGGTTAGTTAGCAGATGGTTTTATTTAACTTCCAGATGAAAACACAAAAACTATTAACCATTTCAGAACTACCCTTCTTGTATTGTATTAATACAATAAAGGACATCTACTTCTGCCTCACATTTTGTTATCAAAGTTAATTATTATACGTGCCTATCAATCCGTTTTCATTCACAATAATGGCGATATGACGCAAATATAACATTATTTTCCTAACGAAAATAAACTTAAACCTGCATAATATCCGTTTCTTTCACACCCAAAATCTTATCGATATCTGTAATGGTGTTATCTGTGAGTTTTTGAACTTTCTCAGATAAATTACGGACTTCATCTTGACTAATTTCACCCTCCTTTTCTAATTTTTTTAAATTATCCATACCATCACGACGAACATGACGTGTAGCAACACGAGCCTGTTCTGCATATTGATGCGCAATTTTTACTAGCTCTTTGCGTCGCTCTTCATTCAATTCAGGTATAGGAATACGCAAATTTATACCATCTGTAATGGGATTGAAACCAAGACCAGAATCGCGAATAGCGCGTTCCACAGCTCCTACCATCGTTTTATCCCATACAGAAACTAAAAGCATACGTGGTTCCGGAACAGAAATATTAGCAACCTGTTGTATAGGCACAATAGAACCATAAGCCTCAACTGTTAATGGCTCCAATAAACTGGCTGAAGCTCGTCCAGTTCGCAAACCACTCAGTTCGTGTTTAAAAGCTGAAATTGCACCATCCATGCGACGTTTCAGATCATCCATCATCGATGTAACATTCATATTTCTATCTCCTTTAATTAAGCCATGAAAATTATATTTATTCCGATACTATTGTAAATCGACCTGTTCCATTCAATACCTTAATCAAACCACCCTTTTCATGAATAGAATAAACAATAATCGGCACATTATTTTCACGTGCTAAAGTTACTGCTGTTGTATCCATAACAGACAATCCCCATTGTAAAATTTCAACATGTGTTAATTGATCAAAACGCTTAGCTGTAGGATCTATCTTTGGATCAGCAGAATAAATGCCGTCTACTTGCGTTCCTTTCAATAAGACATCTGCCCCAATCTCTGCCGCACGTAAAGTAGCAGCAGAATCAGTAGTAAAAAATGGATTGCCTGTACCACCGGCAAAAATAACAACTTTCCCCTGATTCATATAGCTTATCGCTTTACGTTGCGAAAAACTTTCACAAATTTGTGGCATCGCAATCGCAGACAATACAACCGTCTCAACCCCCAATTTCATTAATGACGTTCGTAATGCTAAAGAATTAATAGCTGTGGCAAGCATTCCCATATGATCGCCAGTTATACGATCTCCGCCCCGTGAAGCAACAGCAACCCCACGAAAAATATTACCACCACCTATAACAATAGCGACTTCTACACCTATTGCCCGCACCTCAGCAATATCGGAAGCAATACGATCTGCAACTGAAACATCAATTCCAAAACTTTGCCCCCCCATAAGCGCTTCACCAGATACTTTTAATAGAATACGTTTATATCGAAGAGCTAACGTCATCCATGATCTCCTAAAGAGCACATTTATTTTCTACTTCCGATACACTAAGGGCACCACCTTGTCACGTGATGCCCTTTAAATTAGCTACACTTTTTCATATGAATGGTATAAATTTTAGGTTTCTGCCTAATAATTCCATAAAAACAGTTAACTCTTTGCTACAGCTGCAACTTCTGCAGCAAAATCAGTTTCTTCCTTTTCCACACCATCACCTAAAACAAAACGAATAAAACCAGTGATTGTTGCTGGTGCTCCAATTGATTTTTCAGCATCCTTTAAAGCAGCTTCAACAGTAACATCAGGATTCATAACAAAGGCTTGAGAAAGCAAAACAACCTCTTCGTAAAACTTACGCATACGCCCTTCTACCATTTTTTCGATGATATTTTCAGGCTTTCCAGATTGACGTGCCTGATCAGAAAAAATTGCTTTTTCACGCTCAACAGCACCAGCATCAACATCCTTTGCTGTTAACGCTAATGGATTGGTTGCAGCAATATGCATTGCAACCTGACGACCAAAAGCAACAGCAGCATCTTTATTTCCAGAAGTTTCAATAGCGACAATAACTCCAAGCTTGCCAAGACCATCAGCCACACTATTATGAATATAAGTAGCAACAACACCATCTTTAACAGACAGTTTAGCCGAACGACGCAATGTCATATTCTCACCAATTGTGCCAATTGCATCTTTAATCGCTGCATCTACAGTTTTTTCAGAACCTGGATAAATAGATGCAGACACAGACTCAATACTACCCTGTGTACCCAAAGCAGCAATAGCTACATTACGTACAATTTCCTGAAAAGCATCATTACGTGCAACAAAATCTGTCTCAGAATTCACCTCAACCAAAACAGCGCTTAAATCTTTCGACACTACACCGATCAACCCTTCAGCTGCTGTACGCCCAGCTTTTTTATCTGCTTTGGCTATCCCTTTTTTACGAAGCCAATCAACCGCAGCCTCCATATCACCATTAGTTTCTGCCAGAGCTGTTTTGCAATCCATCATACCGGCCCCTGATAATTCGCGAAGTTCTTTTACTTGTAAAGCAGTAATGCTCATATTAGCCTCTTTATCCTATAACGGCAAAAGCGCGCATAGATAAAACCCTTCTGCACGCTCATAACCTTTCTTGTAGAAAATAAGTGCCTCAACAGGCGTTTTTAAATCATGATTCCACAACCGAAACCGCATCTTCCAAAACAGGCTCCACAGGTACATCAACCTGAGCCCCAACATCAATATTCATTGCACCTTGTTGACGAGCAATACCATCAAGAGCAGCACGTGCAACGAGATCACAGTAAAGAGAAATCGCACGCGAGGCATCATCATTACCTGGAATCGGATAATCAATACCATCAGGATCACAATTTGTATCAACAATAGCAATTACAGGAACACCTAAACGCTTTGCTTCTTGAATGGCAATATTTTCCTTATTTGTATCAATAATAAACATAAGATCTGGAACAGACCCCATATCCTTAATACCACCAAGCGCACGATTTAGTTTCTCACGATCACGTTCAAGATTTAAACGCTCTTTTTTAGTAAAGCCTTGCGCTTCAGCCGTCAGAATTTTATCAAGTTTACGTAAACGGTGTATCGAATTAGAAATTGTTTTCCAATTTGTCAGCATACCGCCGAGCCAGCGTGCGTTAACATAATACTGAGCCGACCGATTAGCTGCATCAGCAATAATATCAGACGCCTGCCGTTTGGTGCCAACAAATAGAACACGTCCCCCATGTGCAACCGTATCCGATACAAGCTTAAGTGCCTGATACAAGAGCGGAACAGTCTGAGCGAGATCAATAATATGAATATTATTACGCTGACCGTAAATATAGGGAGCCATTTTTGGATTCCAGCGTTGTGTCTGGTGACCAAAATGTACACCTGCTTCTAAAAGCTGGCGCATAGTAAAATCTGGTAATGCCACAATTTTATCCTTTCCGGTTTAACCTCCGCGAAAAAAGTAAAAGACTTACTACCGGTGGACACTTGATAGTTTTCCATACAAGCACCCGAATTTCGCGTGTGGAATGGGAATATCATACTAATATTTGATTTTTTTTCAAGTCATTTTCTGCACATTATTTAATGTTTACAAGTATCAGAATTGTTTTCAAGATCGAGTAGTTCAAAATTTTTCAATTTTGCACGTATCGAAAAATCCCCATAATCTATAAGCATATTTCGCATAATACCATTTTCATATAAAAGAAAGTTGGTACGATAAAGAGGTAAACCATCTTTATTTTTTGCATCATCAAAATAAGAAATTGTAACAGGCCAATGACTCTCCTCACCTAATTTTCCCAATTTCTTCGTTTCAGAATTAGATATTAGCTCTTTTCTGTCTCCAATGACTATACTTTCTTTTATCACTTCATTTGCATTACCTGTTCCATCAAACACTGCTGTGTGATAAAAATGACGAGCTGCTTTTGCTTGTTGAATAATAGTTTTCAATTGCATAATTGGAAATTCAGCTGTTGCAAGTTTATAGACATCGTCTTTTGGCTTTTTCAATTTAACTATAATTCCATTTTTAGTGCGTTTAGCCACTCCTTCGATATTATCTGAAACGTCTCGTCCAATCTTATTTTGAACATTAAAACGATATTCATGACTATTACCTGTTTCATAGCTAATTATTTGTTGATCCGTTAAACGTATAGGTGCATCTTTCATATAAACGCGGTTCACAAAGCGAGATCTTGTGGTATAGCCCTGACATACCGAACCTGTGATTTCATAAACCATTCGCCCAGAAACTCCTAGGATCGACATTTCATTAGAAACACTTTCAAGCTGGAAATCGTAAACAGCTCGATGAGGCACTAAAAAAATAGGTTCTTCAGCCTCTGCAGAACAGAGGAGAACATTGTATAAACCTATCATAAATAATGGCTTGATTATTTTTGATATCCAATTTTTTATTCTGCACACAATCATATAAAAAACAAAAAACCTCCCCTTAAATCACTTCAATACATTCCTTTAAACCAGAAAATAGTTTATGAAACATACTATATCATAGAAAACATGGAAGTTAAAATATGACCAATTCAATTGAAAGCCGCTTAGAAAAATTTGGTATTGTTATTCCTGAAGCAACACAACCCATTGCAAATTACATAACAACATCACAAAATGGTAATCAACTTTTCATTTCTGGCCAGCTACCACTGTCTTGTGGAAAACCGGTAGCAATCGGAAAAGTTGGCGCAACTGTCAGTGCTGAGCAAGCAAAAAAGTCAGCAGAAGTATGTGCTCTTAATATCCTTGCACAAATAAAATTAGCTCTTGGTGATTTGAGTAAAATAAAACGTGTAATAAAAATTACCGTTTTTGTTGCAGTAGATCCTAATTTTACGGATATACCCCTTATCGCTAACGGAGCTTCTGATCTATTTGTTAATATTCTCGGTGAATCTGGTAAACATGCCCGTTCTGCTGTTGGCGTCTGTGCTCTACCTATGGATGTTCCTGTAGAAGTAGAAGCTATTGTAGAAATCTAGTTCTTTCATAAATGCTAATATCTGCACAAAAATCGAATATTAAAAATCACCTATTGAGTTTATATTTTTAAAACCTTTACACTTTTCAGTCTTAACGTAAAAACAATGTAAATTGATTCTACTTTTACATAGATATTATTGAGAGAGAATGCTTTATGAAACAAGTGTATGATGATAATAACATTTTTGCTAAATTAATTCGCAACGAAATTCCTTCCGTTCGTGTCTATGAAGATAATGATGTTATTGCATTTATGGATATCATGCCCCAAGCTCCAGGGCACACACTGGTTATTCCCCGAAAAGGCTGCAGAAATCTATTAGACGCAGATATGGAAATATTGTTTCCAGTCATTAAAGTTGTTCAAAAAATCGCTAATGCTGTTAAAAAAGCTTTTCAAGCGGATGGTGTAACAGTTATGCAATTTAATGAGGCTGCTAGTCAACAAACCGTCTATCATCTTCATTTCCATATTATACCACGAATGGAAGGAGTAGAACTCAAACCTCATAAGGGTGTTATAACGCCTACGGAAATACTCAAAGAACATGCGCAAAAAATCCGATCAGTTCTTTAAAAAACGGCCTTAAGCTGTAGAACTCTTTTTTCTCATATATTTTGCAGAATCTAATAAATTTTTGTGAACTTTGTTACCCTTTGGGCAAAAAGAAGAGTCAGAAGATGAAATTTCTAATTCTAGTTTTTCTCTGCTACCATTCAATTTATGCGTAAATACGCGAACCATGCCACCAGTATGCAACTTTCCAAATAAAATTTCATCAGCTAATGGCTTCTTAATATGTTCTTGTATGACACGACTCAGCGGACGGGCTCCCATCTGAGTATCATACCCTTTACGAGCAAGCCATACCATTGCAGTCTCACTGACCTCAAAAGTGATTCCTCTATCAACTAATTGTGCTTCAAGTTGAAAAATAAACTTCTGTACAATCTGACTGATTACCAATCGAGATAAAGGCGCAAATGGAAGGATAGCATCTAGCCGATTACGAAATTCTGGTGTAAATAATCGATTGATAGCCTCTATATCATCACCATCGCGATGTATCTTACCAAATCCCACAGCTGACTTTGCCATATCTGAAGCGCCAGCATTGGTCGTCATAATTAAAATGATATTGCGGAAATCAATTTTTCTACCATTATGGTCTGTCAATTTACCATAATCCATCACCTGCAATAAAATATTAAATAATTCTGGGTGAGCCTTTTCAATCTCATCTAACAATACAACCGCGTGAGGATTTTGATCAACGGCATCTGTGAGAAGACCACCCTGATCAAACCCTACATAACCTGGGGGAGCTCCTATCAAACGCGCCACTGTATGCCGTTCCATATATTCCGACATATCAAAACGCAATAACTCAATCCCTAAAGAAGATGCCAGTTGTTTGGCAACTTCAGTTTTCCCCACACCTGTTGGTCCTGAAAATAAATAACTTCCTATCGGCTTTTCTGCTTCACGCAATCCAGCTCGTGCTAACTTAATAGACGATACAAGTATTTCAATCGCCTGATCTTGTCCATAAACAACATGCTTGAGTTCTTTTTCGAGATTTTCAAGAACTTTGCGATCATCATTAGAAACTGTTTTTGATGGAATCCTTGCCATAGCTGCAACAGTAGATTCAATTTCTTTAACACCTACGCTTTTTTTTCTTTGTTTTTTCGGCAAAAGCATCTGTGCAGCACCGCTTTCATCAATAACATCAATTGCTTTATCCGGCAAACGGCGGTCAGCTATATAACGTGAAGATAATTCTACTGATGCTATCATTGCTGCATCGGTATATTTAATTTGGTGAAACTTTTCGAAATAAGGCTTTAGTCCTTGCAAAATCTTAATTGTATCAGCGATAGATGGTTCATTAACATTAATTTTCTGAAAACGACGCGTCAAAGCTCGATCGAGTTCAAAAATTTTTCGATATTCCTTATAAGTTGTCGAACCAATACACCTAATCACACCTGAAGATAATGTAGGTTTTAAAAGATTTGCTGCATCCATATGACCTCCAGACGTAGCTCCTGCCCCAATCAACGTATAAATTTCATCAATAAATAAAATAGCATCTGGATACTGTTCTAATTCTTTAACAACTTGCTTTAATCGCTCTTCAAAATCACCACGATAGCGTGTGCCAGCAACAAGCCTCCCCATATCAAGAGAAAATATTGTTGCATTTAACAAAACTTCAGGCACTTTTTCATCAACGATGCGTCTAGCCAACCCCTCAACTATTGCTGTTTTTCCAACACCAGGTTCGCCAACTAACAGTGGATTATTTTTTGACCTTCGACATAAAACCTGCATCATTCGTGAAATTTCCATGTCACGACCAATTAATAAGTCAATTTTTCCACTGTGCGCTTTACAATTCAAATTAACACAATAAGTAGCAAGCGCACTTGCCGCTTTATTATTGTTTTCCAAAACATGCTGATCTAATTGCCCTTCGAGGTCCTCAAGTAATAGAGATAACCCATCATCACGCATAATACCATGTGAAATGAAACGTACAGCATCATAGCGCGTCATTCCCATTTCTTGAAGAAAATATGCTGCATGACTTTCTCGTTCAGAAAAAATCGCAACAAGAACATTTGCCCCCGACACTTCATCTTTTCCTGTCGATTGAGCGTGAATCACTGCACGTTGAATAACACGCTGAAAAAATGCTGTTGGTTGGGTATCCTTATTGGTTTTAATTTGTGCATCTAATTCCGATTGGATATAATTAGTCAAACGCTCCCGTAACTCTTCCAAATCTACTTGACAAGCGTGGATCACTGAACTTGCATCAACATCATCTAACAAAGCAAGTAAAAGATGTTCTAATGTTGCATATTCATGTTGCGCCTGAGTAGCGATTGTTAATGCACGATGCAAAACCTCTTCAAGGCTGGGCGTAAAAGATGGCATAGCCCCTCACTTCTATTCCATTACACATTGCAATGGATGTTCATTTTGACGCGCACATTCCATAACTTGCGCAACTTTCATTTCAGCCACTTCATAGGTATAAGTACCGCATTCACCTACCCCATTTTGGTGAACATTTAACATAATACGCGTTGCTTCCTTTAAACTTTTTTTAAAAAATTTTTTTAAAATAAAAACAACAAAATCCATAGGTGTATAATCATCATTCAGTAAAAGAACACGGTATAATTTAGGCTTTTGAAGCTTCGATTTAATTTGAGGCATGAGAATAGTATCACATTCATTTTTACTCCAGCTTTTGCTTTTTTCATTTTGCATAGTATAAAATGTGGTTTTTTTAGTTAATATCATTATTACTTTCCATGTAGTATGCTTTTTATTAATTTTAAATCCTCTCATAATCATTGCAATACCTGAGTATATAAAGAATAAAAAACTTTCTCTTATGGTCAGATTTAAGTCGAATGGAGAAACTCAAAAAATGATTTTTATAAACAAATTAGTAACACCATTTAGCTAAATTATGTTAGACTAACTGCAGCAAGAAAGATCTTGGTGCGATTATTTGGCATAAATAAGGTATTACAAGTGTATATTAACTGGCGAAAAATTGCACCTTTCTACAAAAAAATAGTAACTTCTTTTGTTGTTTTAGCTATTTCTTATTCTTCAGCAAAGGCTACCCCTAAAGAAGCCTACCCTGATAAATACGCGGCCATTGTTATAGATGCACATACAGGCAAGACCTTATTTCAAGCCAATGCAACTTTAAAACGTTATCCCGCTTCTTTAACAAAAATGATGACGTTGTACATACTCTTTGAAGCTATGGAAGTACGCCGCGTAACGCCAAATACGCCAATCCCTATCTCAGCTTACGCAGCAGCGCGCCCACCAACGAAAATAGGTTTTAAAGCAGGTCAAACAATTTCTGTAGAAGAAGCTGCTAAAGCTCTTATTACAAAATCAGCAAATGACGTTGCGGCTGCTGTGGGTGAATATCTTGGTGGTAGTGAAACAAAATTCGCTCGAATGATGACAGTAAAAGCTCGTAAACTTGGTATGATGAATACTCGTTTTGCGAATGCTTCAGGTCTTCCAGATGTACGTAATTATTCTACAGCAAAAGATATGGCCACTTTGGCATTAGCTTTACGCAAACATTTTCCCCAACAGTATAAACTGTTTAAAACGACAAGTTTCTCTTTTCGTGGCAGAACAATTAACAATCATAATAAACTAGTAAAAACAATAAAAGGCGTTGACGGAATTAAAACAGGCTATACACAAATGTCAGGTTCTAATTTAGCCACATCAATGCATATTGAAGGACGCTCTATTGTTGCTGTGGTAATGGGAGGAAAGTCATCTGCAGAGCGTGATATTCATATGACTAACTTGTTGAACCGGTATTTACCACAAGCAAGCCGTAAGAAAACAAATAGACATTTAGTAGCTGCGGCATCCTATAACTTACCTACTGGAGCAGCCACTCCTATACCTGTTGCTAAAGCAAATCTAACCGATTTCAATGACGATATCTCTGCACTTTTAACAGCGCTTACAGCGCAACCTAATGAGTTAAACACAGCTATAGCTGCTGTAAATCAGGTGATTATGCCAACTCCTAATCCTCACAAAACCACATCTGTGGAGATAGATAAAATCATTACCGCTTCTTTACCTACAAACGGTGGATGGGCCATTCAAATTGGTTCTCTTCCCAGTAAAGAGCAAGCGAACGCTCTGCTTTCAAAAGCCAAGAATACGGCTTTTTCAGCTTTAAAGTATACATCTGCACATATGCAACTATTTGAAAAAAGTGGACATCGTTATTATCGCGCTCGATTTGTTGGTTTTCAATCAAAAAAAGCTGCGCACGATGCTTGTTCTACTTTAAAGAAAGCAAATTTTAACTGCTATACTGTAATCTATTAAAAGTTTCTGAGTTCTGCATTAAGGACAGCACCATGACATATAACGTTATTTCCCCCTCTCTTAAAAAGGGAAAACAGTTGAAGCAATCGTCCCTCTTCTCTTTACGTTCTCTTCACAATGCTGCAACTAAACTTGCTAATTTACAGCACACCCCAACGGTACCAAATACACATTCTCTCGTTAGTCTTCTTATTTGTCAAACAAATCGAAATCGTCGTTTAGCTATACCTCCTGTACGCATTCATTTACGCGTTGCAAGTCGCACAGGAAATATACCCGTCAAACTTCGTTTAGGGGCAACAAATATTTAATTCTATTGGCTATCCTCATAAGAAATACTTGATTGATCAGAGTATTCTTTCACTTTATACGATTTTAAATGTGTGGGTCTTTATTTTTAATTTATAGAGATTCCAGAATAAATTTCTATTTTTATTATTTAACACTTTATCTTTAGAGTTTAAGTAACACTTTTTTTCAAGACGCAAAAATGTTAGGTATCAATGCTGAATCTGATACTCAGCAGTATATCGCTTACCTTTATTTACAGCAAAAAAGATAATATCTACAAGACGATAATAGTATCCTGAATATTGGTGCCAACGTTTATTAAAGAGAAATTTTTCCAATCACTTGATTACTTTACTTAAACGATATTTCTTTATCAAATTCACATTTTTCCAATGCATAAGCACGCCCCAAAAGTAATGCTTCTCTTGATGCATAACTAATTGATAATCTTACCAAATGAAGTATCATTTCTTATATACGCCTAACATGATGTAACATTGCGTGCAAGGCCACCTTGACTCGTCTCTTTATAGCGTTCACTCATATCATAGCCTGTTTGACGCATTGTTTCAATACAAGCGTCAAGAGAAATAAAATGTGACCCATTACCATGCAAAGCAAGAGAAGAAGCTGTCACAGCTTTAACAGCACCCATAGCATTGCGTTCAATGCACGGAACCTGTACAAGACCAGCAACCGGATCGCATGTCATTCCCAAATGATGTTCAAGAGCAATTTCAGCAGCATTTTCAATTTGAGCGGGCGTACCACCTAATGCTGCTGTCAATCCTGCAGCTGCCATTGAAGATGCTGCCCCAACTTCACCCTGACAACCAACTTCTGCACCGGAAATAGAAGCATTATGCTTAATTATACCGCCAATAGCTGCTGCTGTTAACAAAAAATTATACACCCCTTCTCGATTGGAGCTATTATTAAATTGCAGATAACAACGTAAAACAGAAGGTACAACACCAGCTGCACCATTTGTCGGTGCAGTGACAATACGGCCACCAGCTGCATTTTCTTCATTTACTGCTATGGCATATACAGAAAGCCAATCATTGATCCAAAGTGAGTTATTACGATTTTTTTTCTGATCCTCCAAAAGCTCTTGATATAGTTTTTTGGCACGTCTTGGAATATGCAATCCACCTGGTAACTCACCTTCTTGTGAAAGCCCCCTATCAATACAATCTGACATAGCTGAGAAAATCTCATCGAGTGCAGTATCAAAAGCAACACGCTCCATCTTCGTTTCTTCATTGATACGCTTCATTTCAGCAATTGAAAGGCCTGAATTTTCTGCCATTAGTAACATTTCACTCGCTGAATCAAAAGGATATGGAACCTGAGATGTGTTTAATTTTGTATTATAATTCACATCATTTAATTCATCCTCGGTTACCACAAAACCGCCACCGATAGAATAATAAACCCGCCGCAAGAGGATGTTCCCATTAGAATCAAGCCCTTCAAATGCAAGACCATTAGCGTGCCCAGATAAAACTTCTTTTTGCTCAAAAATAAGATCATTCTGCAAATCAAAATGATAAGCAGGATGACCTATTGGTTGTACCTTTTTTTCATGTTTAACTTTTTCTAAAAGCATCCCCATATTATTAGGGTCAACAGTAGAAGCTTTTTCTCCCAACAACCCTAATATAACAGCTCTATCTGTAGCATGACCAATACCAGTAAAAGCCAACGAACCATGAAGATAAACACGAATATGAGAAATCCTCATATGAGATGAACAAGACAAATCCTCTGCTGCAATTTCTTGCAAAAACATATTAGCAGCCGTCATTGGACCCATCGTATGAGAACTAGAAGGACCAATACCAATTTTAAAAAGTTCAAAAACAGATAGAAACATCACTTACCTCAAAACAAAATGCAGATTTTGAGTATAAGTTTTTTTATTATTTTTGTCTTATTTAAAATCAAATTGTAAGATAAGCTAAAAAAATGACAGCAATAAATACCAATGTTGCGCGCCTTGCTACCGCCCAACAGTTTTTCTCTATAGTATCTTCCATCTTCAACCTTTGAGAAATTAATTAGTTACCTAAAATACCATTACTTTAGCTCAGTGAGTTTAGTAAAATAAGCATTAATATGCAACATTAAAATAAAATGGAGATCATAAATTTCATTGAAATATTTCTTATAATGTCTCAAATTCTTAAATTAATCATCCAATGCACAAGAACACTTTTTAGCACAAATCAAACAAAACGTACAAAATTTTCGATCGGTTCGCGTTCAGTCTCGAAATTGTTTTCTGGAGCGTTTACATCGCGATAACCAAGCGCCATACCGCATATAAGACGCCGCTCAGAAGGCACTGATAAAAGTGTACAAATTTGCTGATGATAATCAGCAAAAGCTGCTTGAGAGCATGTGTCTAATCCAAACCCACGTGCTACTAACATAATTGTCTGCATAAACATACCTAAATCAAGCCAGCTACCAATTTCCATATCTTGATCCATTGTAAATAAGAGTCCAACAGGTGCATCAAAAAATGAGAAATTTCGCGCATGTTGGCGAAGCATTTTTTCCTGTTCACCCTTCTGGATTTCAAGGCTTTTATAAAGATCCAAACCAACTTTTCGGCGCCTAGAAAGATAAGGCTCTCGCCACTGGCGGGGATAATAATGATATTCACGCTCTCCTTTCACACCTGATAATACAAGCCGTGAAAGTTCCTCCCCTACTTTCTTCAACATATCCCCTGTTATAACAATTACTTGCCAAGGTTGAAGATTTGCTCCAGATGGTGCTCGCGCGGCGAGTTTTAAAATTTTCTTGATTGTTTCCTGCTCAACAGGTTGGTTAGTAAAAGCTCTAATTGATTTTCGTGATAAAATAGATTGAAAAATATCAAAAGTAGAATTAGCCATTATTTTTTACTTTCCACTTATAAGAAAATAAATTGAAATATCATTGCTGTCTAATAAAGAAAATTTTCTATGGCAAAAGAAAAACCTACGCAATGTACTTAAATAAAATATACTCGTTTCCAAAAAATGAGCTCTCAAATGTCCATTACTTTAATTAGTATGAAGACTATTATTTAAGCTAAGATTTGAGTTATATCTCACATATTTTCCATTATATTAACTCATGAAAATCTACAAATTCTTACGTATAATAGCACAATTTTTATTGTCAGCTTCAACTTCTAATTTTTCCACCATAACACCACCACTAATACCTCTTTAAAAAAGATAGTACAGAATGAGTTAATAAATCATTTCTGTAATAATCACGGTCTAATTATATTAGACTTTAAAATCTATTATACTTAATTACATAAGGCATCTGCTGATAAACTGAATAAACTCATTTTTTGCGTATATGAACGTATTAAACACTTAAAAGCAATCATTTTTAGATTATTTTAAGCAATTTTATCGCTCTTTCTATCTCTCTTATAACCTTCTATCTGTTGACATAATTTTCTATGTGGTTGCACAACAATTAAAACCTTATAGCTAAACAATAAGCATTGCTGATATCATCATCAATGAATGCAAAAACAAAGAAAATCTACAATTGCTTATAATTTTACAGTCATATTTATTAGAATATAATCTGTTTATTGTTGTATTTCAAAACTAAAAAAATGCCTGAATAAAATTCAGGCATTTCCCTATTACCCCTTTGGCATATATTAATCAAAATTACTCAACAGCTACATTAGCCGTCATATCCGTTAACATAGCTTTGCTCTCTTCACTACGATGAGATTTACGCTGTTCATCTACAATCAAATCATCACGAATGGTAGCAATACGACGAATTTGAGCAATTGTGCCACCTGTACCTGCAGGAATAAGCCGACCAACAATAACATTCTCCTTCAGCCCTTGCAAAGTATCAATCTTTCCAGAAACTGCTGCTTCAGTAAGTACCCGAGTTGTTTCCTGAAACGATGCCGCTGAAATAAAGGATGGTGTCTGAAGAGACGCTTTCGTAATCCCAAGAAGTATAGGGTTACCAGATGCAGGCTTTTTACCTTCTGCAATTAGATTATCATTGATTTCATCTAATTCAATACGATCAACATTGTCACCTGGAATATAACCAGAATCTCCAGATTCTGTAATTTCAACTTTCTGCAACATCTGACGAACAATCACCTCAATGTGCTTATCATTAATCAAAACACCCTGTAAACGATAAACTTCTTGAATTTCATTAACAAGGTAAGACGCCAAAGCTTCAACACCCTTAATTGCTAAAATATCATGAGGTGCTGGATTACCATCAAGAATATAATCACCTTTTTCAATCTGATCGCCTTCTTGTAAATGAAATAGCTTACCCTTTGGAATTAAATATTCTACGGGCTCAAGATTTGCATCATTTGGTTCGATAATAATGCGGCGTTTATTTTTATAACCCCGGCCGAACCGAACTGTACCACTGATTTCAGCAATGACAGCATGATCTTTTGGACGCCGTGCTTCGAAAAGTTCAGCCACGCGCGGCAAACCACCTGTAATATCTTTGGTCTTAGCACTTTCCATTGGCAAACGCGCAATAACATCACCCGCCTTAACGTAAGAGCCAAGCTCAACAGAAAGGATAGTATCCACTGACATCATGTAGCGAGCTTCACCCCCTTTATGCAATTTAGCAATACGCTCACCTTTTTTATCTGAGTGGATGACAATTGCTGGTTTTAATTCAGCACTGCGTGGATTAGCACGCCAATCAATCACCAAACGTTTCGTAATCCCTGTGGATTCATCAGCTGTTTCAGTTACTGATAAACCATCAATCATATCCTCAAAACCTATATAACCATCAACTTCAGTGAGAATTGGGCGTGTGTAAGGATCCCACTCGGCTATACGTTGCCCACGTTTGACAACATCACCATCATCAACAAAAATGCGCGAACCATAACTAATACGATGCACAACACGCTCTTTACCAGTCTCATCCTTGACAATAACAGCCATATTGCGCCCCATAACTACCAAATGACCTTCAGAATTGCGGACTACATTACGATTACGCAATTCCACTGTACCTTCATAAGACGCTTCAAAATAGGACGAATCAACAACCTGTGCCGTTCCCCCTAAGTGGAATGTACGCATAGTAAGCTGTGTTCCTGGTTCACCGATTGACTGAGCCGCAATCACACCAACTGCTTCACCTTGATTGACCGGTGTTCCACGTGCCAAATCACGACCATAACATTTAGCACAAACACCAAGACGTGTTTCACAAGTTAAAGCAGAACGAATCTGAACAGACTGAATTCCTGCCTCTTCAATTCTAGCGACATCAGCTTCCTCAATCATCGCGCCACCTTGAAGGATAACTTCACCAGAAACTGGGTGCAAAATATCAAAAAGTGCTGTACGACCAAGAATTCTCTGACCAAGTGACGCAACAATCTGTCCTGCATCAACGATTGGCTGCATAGTAAGACCCTTTATAGTGCCACAATCAACTGCTGAAATAATAGCATCCTGTGCAACATCAACAAGACGCCGTGTTAGATAACCAGAGTTAGCGGTTTTTAACGCAGTATCAGCGAGCCCTTTACGAGCACCATGGGTCGAGTTAAAGTATTCGTTAACAGTTAAACCTTCCTTAAAATTAGAGATGATCGGTGTTTCGATAATTTCACCGGATGGTTTTGCCATTAATCCACGCATACCGGCTAACTGTCTCATCTGATTCGCAGAACCACGCGCACCTGAATGCGACATCATGTAGATTGAATTCATTTGTCGCTGAGAACCTGTCTTAGGATCAAATGCAACAGCCTGAATACGCTTCATCATTTCATCCGCAATACGATCAGTACATTTACCCCAAGCGTCTACAACTTTGTTATATTTTTCACCCTGTGTAATCAAACCATCATTATATTGCTGCTCATACTCTTTAGCTAAAGCTTCTGTTTCTGCAACCAAACGCGATTTGCTATCGGGGATAACCATATCATCTTTACCAAAGGAAATGCCAGCACGACAAGCGTGAGAAAAACCAAGTTGCATAATACGATCACAGAAAATAACCGTTTCTTTTTGTCCACAATGCCGATAAACTTGATCAATTATTTTAGAAATGTTCTTTTTAGTCATCTCCTGATTAACAATATCAAACGAGATATTTGGATTTTTAGGTAAAAGCTCGCCAATAATCAAACGACCAGGTGTTGTGTCATAGAGCTTGGCAATCTCTTTACCATTCTCATCTATATTCTTAAAACGGCCTTTGATCTTCGTATGAAGAGTTACAACCTTGTTCTCTAAAGCGTGATACAACTCACCCATATCAGCAAACACCATCCCTTCACCTGGCTCTTTATCAGAAACAATTGAAAGATAATAAAGACCAAGGACCATATCTTGTGATGGAACAATAATTGGCGCACCATTGGCTGGATGTAGAATATTATTAGTCGACATCATTAAAACACGAGCTTCAAGCTGAGCTTCAAGCGAAAGAGGAATGTGCACTGCCATTTGATCCCCATCAAAATCCGCGTTAAAAGCTGTACACACTAATGGATGAAGCTGTATTGCTTTCCCCTCAATCAAAACAGGCTCAAAAGCTTGAATACCTAGACGGTGAAGTGTTGGTGCACGATTTAGCAAAACAGGATGTTCACGAATAACTTCATCCAAAATATCCCAAACTTCCGGATGCTCTTTTTCAACAAGCTTTTTTGCTTGTTTTACAGTCGATGAATAACCTTTTGCATCAAGTCGCGCATAAATAAATGGCTTAAATAATTCGAGAGCCATTTTTTTTGGAAGGCCACATTGATGCAATTTTAATTCTGGCCCTGTAACAATAACAGAACGGCCTGAATAATCAACACGCTTACCAAGTAAGTTTTGACGGAAACGTCCTTGCTTACCTTTTAGCATATCTGAAAGTGACTTTAACGGACGTTTATTTGCCCCAGTAATCACGCGCCCACGGCGACCATTATCAAATAATGCATCGACTGCTTCTTGCACCATACGCTTTTCATTGCGTACAATAATTCCAGGAGCACGCAGCTCAATCAGCCGTTTTAAACGATTATTACGATTTATAACACGCCGATAGAGATCATTTAAATCCGATGTCGCAAAACGACCACCATCAAGTGGAACCAATGGACGCAAATCCGGCGGAATCACTGGAATTGTTTTCATAATCATCCATTCCGGTTTATTACCAGATTCAATGAAGCTTTCAACAATCTTAAGCCGTTTAATCAGTTTTTTTTGTTTCAATTCCGAAGTTGTTTCAACTAATTCGGCGCGTAAATCATTCGCTATTTTATCCAATTCCATTGCGGCAAGAAGCTCATAAATAGCTTCTGCACCAATCATAGCGGTAAATTGATCCTCTCCAAATTCATCAATAGCCAGCATATATTCTTCTTCGGAAAGAAGCTGGTGCATCTTAAGAGAGGTCAAACCTGGTTCGGTAACAATATAATTTTCAAAATAAAGAATTCTTTCGATATCCTTTAAAGTTAAATCCAAAAGAGTAGAAATACGACCTGGTAATGACTTAAGGAACCAAATATGAGCAACTGGTGCCGCAAGCTCAATATGCCCCATGCGCTCACGACGTACACGCGAAAGAGTAACCTCTACACCACATTTCTCACAGATAATGCCTTTATATTTCATACGTTTATATTTGCCACATAGACATTCATAGTCTTTAATAGGACCAAATATACGCGCACAAAAGAGACCATCACGCTCTGGCTTAAATGTCCGATAATTAATAGTCTCTGGCTTTTTGATCTCACCGTATGACCAGGATAGAATCTTTTCAGGACTCGCAATTGAAATACGAATAGAGTCAAATGTCTGTGTTGGTACCTGAGGATTGAAAAGATTCATGACCTCGTGGCTCATGCTGTTCTCCTTCAAAGATTTTTAGAATCCGCTGCGATAGTTCTTTCTTTTATCACAGTCTCATTTAAAACTTATTTCTACTTTCAAAATCACTTTTGCTATCTTAATAGAATTCTGTATTACAGCCTTTCAAGGCGATTAGAGTGCACCACTTCGTGTGCGCCCTTAAATTTATTGCTCTGTTGCATCAGACAGCACCTGGTGTGCCATAAATCCACGCGCATCATCAAGCTCTACATTAAGACCAAGTGAGCGCATTTCTTTTACCAACACATTAAAGCTTTCAGGTATACCTGCCTCAAATGTATCATCACCACGAACAATCGCTTCATAAACTTTTGTCCGACCAGCCACATCATCCGATTTAACTGTCAACATCTCTTGCAAAGTATATGCAGCACCATAAGCTTCAAGAGCCCAGACTTCCATTTCACCAAAACGTTGACCGCCGAATTGAGCTTTACCACCTAATGGTTGCTGAGTAACAAGTGAATAAGGCCCAATTGAACGTGCGTGAATTTTGTCATCAACAAGATGATGCAATTTAAGCATGTAAATATAACCTACCGTTACCGGACGATCAAAAGGCTCTCCTGTACGGCCATCGTAAAGTGTCACCTGCCCTGAACTATCCAAACCTGCGTCTTCTAACATCATATTGATATCAGCTTCATGAGCACCATCAAAAACAGGTGTTGCAATTGAAACACCCTTTTTCATCTGAAGCGCCAATTTAAAAAGACTTTCATTATTATACTGACGCACTGGTTCATTACGGTCATTATCAGGAATGAGATTCTCAATACACTGACGTAAAGGAAGTATATCCCCAGTCCCTTGATAAAGTTCAACCAATTTACCAATTTTTTTACCCATTCCTGCACACGCCCAACCAAGATGTGTTTCAAGAATTTGACCAACATTCATACGACTGGGGACACCCAGTGGATTTAACACAATATCAGCATGCGTTCCATCTTCAAGAAAAGGCATATCTTCAACAGGAAGAATGCGTGATACAACACCCTTATTACCATGACGCCCTGCCATTTTATCTCCTGGTTGGATTTTTCGCTTTACAGCTACAAAAACCTTCACCATTTTCATGACACCAGGAGGCATTTCGTCGCCTCTTTGAACTTTTTCAACCTTATCCATAAAGCAACGTTGCAATGTTTCTTTTGATTCATCATATTGCTTACGTAAAGCTTCAATTTCATTTTGAATCTTTTCATCATCAACAGCAAATTGCCACCATTGCGACCGTGGATAAGAATCCATTACTGCGCTATCAAGCTTCTTGCCTTTTGAAAATCCTTTCGGACCTTCTATCGCAACTTTATCTTTCAACATATCCGCAAGACGTGCATAAACGTTTCTATCAAGAATCGATTGCTCATCATCACGATCTTTGGCTAAACGCTCAATTTCCTCACGTTCAATCGCCATCGCACGTTCATCTTTTTCCACACCATGACGGTTAAAAACACGCACCTCAACAACAGTACCAAAAGTTCCAGGAGGCATCCGCATAGAGGTATCACGAACATCTGAAGCTTTTTCACCAAAAATAGCACGCAAAAGTTTTTCTTCCGGTGTCATCGGACTTTCACCTTTTGGCGTAATCTTACCAACTAAAATATCGCCAGGCTGAACTTCAGCACCAATATAAACAATACCAGCCTCATCAAGATTCCTTAACGCCTCTTCCGCAACATTAGGAATATCACGAGTAATCTCTTCCGGCCCAAGTTTAGTATCACGTGCAGCGACTTCAAACTCTTCAATATGAATCGAAGTGAATACATCATCAGCAACGATACGCTCAGAAAGCAGAATAGAATCCTCATAATTGTAACCATTCCAAGGCATAAATGCCACAAGAACATTTCGTCCAAGAGCTAAATCACCAAGATCAGTTGACGGACCATCAGCAATGATATCACCTTTCTCTACCCGATCACCAACATGCACGAGAGGACGCTGATTAATACAAGTAGACTGATTGGAACGCTGAAATTTTTGTAAACGATAAATATCAACACCAGACTTTGAAGGATCTAGATCCTCCGTTGCACGAATAACAATACGTGTTGCATCAACCTGATCAACAATACCACTACGTTTTGCACCAATAGCAGCTCCAGAATCACGAGCAACTATCGATTCCATACCTGTACCGACAAATGGTGCCTCAGCACGTATAAGCGGAACCGCTTGACGCTGCATATTTGAACCCATTAGTGCACGATTTGCATCATCATTTTCTAGAAATGGAATAAGAGCAGCAGCCACTGAAACCAACTGTTTTGGTGAAACATCCATCAAATCCACGTGATCACGTGGAGCCATTAAAACTTCACCTGCGTGACGGCAAACTACAAACTCTTCCGTAAAACGCCCTTCTGAATCTAATGAAGAATTAGCTTGAGCCACATAATGTTTTGATTCTTCCATCGCAGAAAGGTAAATCACCTCTGTTGTCACTTTACCATCAATAATTTTGCGATATGGACTTTCAATAAAACCATATTTATTAACTCGTGCAAATGTTGCTAAAGAATTAATAAGACCAATATTAGGGCCCTCAGGCGTTTCAATTGGGCAAATACGACCATAATGCGTAGGATGCACATCACGTACCTCAAAGCCTGCACGCTCACGCGTTAAACCACCTGGTCCAAGAGCAGAAAGACGACGTTTATGGGTAATTTCTGATAAGGGATTAGTTTGATCCATAAATTGCGACAATTGCGAAGATCCAAAAAACTCACGGACCGCTGCAGCTGCTGGTTTTGCATTAATCAAATCTTGCGGCATAACAGTATCAATTTCAACAGATGACATACGCTCTTTTATTGCGCGCTCCATACGAAGCAAGCCAATCCGATACTGATTTTCCATTAATTCCCCGACTGATCGAACACGACGATTGCCAAGGTTATCAATATCATCAATCTCACCATGGCCATCACGTAATTCAACTAACATCTTAACAACGCCAAGAATATCTTCCTGACGTAAAACACGAACCGTATCAGGGCAATCAAGACCCATACGCAAATTCATTTTAACACGGCCAACAGCTGAAAGATCATATCGTTCAGGATCAAAAAACAACGAAAGAAACATAGCCTCCGCCGTATCTATTGTTGGCGGCTCACCTGGACGCATTACCCGATAGATATCAAACAATGCATCTTGTCGACTTTCATTTTTATCCACCTTTAAAGTATTGCGGATATACGCACCAACATTCATGTGATCAATATCAAGAACATCAATTTGATCAGCATTAATATCAAACAAAATTTTCAATGCTTTGTCGTCAATTTCATCACCGGCTTCAAGATAAATTTCACCTGTTTGATAATTAACAATATCTTCCGCCAGATAAGACCCTAATAAATCATCTTCACTGACTCTAATCGCTTTCAGACCATTTTCTGCCAAAAGTTTTGCAGTACGAACTGTGAGTTTTTTACCCGCTTCTGCAACTATTTCACCACTATCCGCATCAATAAGGTCAGAAACCAACTTCATACCTTTAAAGCGATCAATTGAATAAGGAATACGCCAACCATCTTCAACCCGCTCATAGGTAATTTTATTATAAAATGTTGACAAAATATCTGAGGCATCCATACCTAACGCCATCAAAAGGCTCGTAACTGGAATCTTACGCCGCCGATCAATACGGGCATAAATAATATCTTTAGAATCGAACTCAATATCAAGCCAAGAACCACGATAAGGAATTACACGAGCCGCAAAAAGCAATTTTCCTGATGAATGAGATTTTCCCTTATCATGATCAAAAAACACCCCTGGAGAACGATGCATCTGCGAAACAATAACACGCTCTGTACCATTAATGACAAAAGTACCATTACTCGTCATTAAAGGCATATCACCCATATAAACGCCCTGCTCTTTAATATCTTTGATATCTTTCGAACCTGTATCTTCATCAATATCAAACACGATTAAACGCAATATCACCTTTAATGGAGCTGCATAAGTCAAATCACGCTGACGGCACTCTTCAACATCAAATTTTGGTAAATCAAATTCATAACGAACAAATTCGAGTATAGCTGTACCAGAAAAATCCGAAATAGGAAACACTGATTTAAAAACAGCTTGTAAACCTTCATCTGGACGCCCACCTTCCGGCTCCTCAATCATGAGAAATTGATCATATGATGCTTTTTGGACCTCAATAAGATTCGGCATCTCTGCCACCTCAGGAATCTTACCAAAAAACTTGCGTACGCGCTTACGACCATTGAATTGAGACATCATCGCTAGGGTCTGAGCCATCGTCGTTCCTCGATCTTTACTATTCAAGGCAGACTAAACCTTGAAAGCTCCATACCATTAGTCTGCATGCACAGACCAGTTTATTTGATACCCTGTGAGCATAGATTACCTTCATATACCTAACCAAATATTTATCTATTTAGTCCCGTTACAAAGTCCTCACAGATTAAACCTACCTCTCTTCTCACAGCTACTAAACTGTTAGGAAAAAGGCTTTATCAATCAAGCACTCTCCCCTAAAAAAGAGGAAGTCGGTGGACATAAACGCCCACCAACATAATTAAAATTACTTAAGTTCAACCTTAGCACCTGCTGCTTCGAGTTGAGCTTTAATTTTTTCTGCCTCGTCTTTCGAAGCACCTTCTTTAATAGGCTTAGGTGCTCCTTCAACCAAGTCTTTTGCTTCCTTAAGACCAAGGCCTGTAAGAGCACGAACTTCTTTAATGACATTAATTTTTTGAGCACCGCCATCAACAAGAATAACATCAAAATCTGTCTTCTCTTCAGCAACTGGAGCAGCCGCACCACCAACAGCAGCAACCGCCACAGGAGCAGCAGCGGAAACACCCCATTTTTCTTCAAGTAATTTCGAAAGCTCAGCAGCTTCTAAAACAGTAAGGTTAGAAAGATCTTCCACGATCTTGATTAGATCAGCCATTTTAAAATTCCTTCAATTAAAAGGTTTGAATCATTGTCTAAAATTTATCTCACAAACAGAAAAGCGCTAAAACCTCTCTGTATCTGTGAAATCTGTGAAAAACAAAACAGTGCTAAGCCGCTTGGCCCTCCTGAGCATATGCACCAACAACACGTGCAACTTGACTTGCAGGAGCATTGACAACTTGAGCAACACGAGTTGCAGGAGTGGAAATCATGCCTACAAGCTTTGCTCGCAATTCGCTTAATGAAGGCAACGAAGCTAATGATTTCACAGCATCAACACTCAAACTTGTTACACCCATCGAACCACCAAGGATAACAAATTTCTCATTCGTTTTTGCAAAATCAACAGCAACCTTGGGCGCTACAATTGGATCTTCTGAATAAGCAATAAGCGTCTGCCCAGCAAACAGATCTCTCATTGATTCAGAATCCGTACCCTGAAGGGCAATTTTAGCAAGGCGGTTTTTGGCGACTTTAACAGCACCACCTGCTTCGCTCATTTTTGAACGAAGATCGTTCATCTGCGAAACTGTTAAACCAGAATAATGCGCAACAATGACACAACCAGACTTCTGAAAAGCCTCATTAAGCCATGTGACAAATTTGCGTTTTTCCGCTCTATTCACTGTTTCTCTCCATTTAACAGGCCTGCTAAAACAAACCTGTTGGTTACCTTTGATAACATAAAACTACTTTTCTATGCTACCGACGAGGATCCTGCCCCCTTCTTCACGCACAAACGATCAAAAGGCAACCTTGGCTCAAACCCTTTAAGTCTCTTAACTTAAAGCTTTTACCCCAGTCTCATGCAGGCTTTCTTTCGATTAAGATACCCAAAGTATCACCCACAATCTCGGACAGGACATCCCGGAATTTCTTCCGGTATGACCCAAGCTTAAAAAAGCTTAGATAACTGGATGCTAGATAAAACCAACAACCTAAAACTACAATAACTACTTACAATAAAATCATAAGTTTGCTTAACCTATTCTGTACAAATTGTTGCAGGATCAATCTTAACTCCAACTCCCATTGTTGAAGAGACTGCAACTCGCTTAATATATTCACCTTTTGCACCTTGCGGCTTAGCTTTAGCAACTGTATCAGCGAAAGCTTTAATATTTTCCACGATTTGATCAACCCCAAAAGAAGCCTTACCAATACCAGCATGTACAATACCAGCTTTTTCAACACGAAACTCAACAGCACCGCCTTTAGAAGCTTTAACAGCACCAGCAACATCAAGCGTCACAGTGCCAACTTTCGGATTTGGCACCAACCCCCGTGGACCAAGAATTTTACCAAGACGACCAACAAGAGGCATCATATCTGGCGTTGCAATACAACGATCAAAATCAATCACCCCAGCATTAATAGTCTCAAACAAATCTTCAGCACCTACAACATCAGCACCAGCAGCCTTTGCTTCTTCAGCCTTGTTACCACGCGCAAAAACAGCAACACGGATATTTCTTCCTGTCCCATTAGGCAAATGAGCAACACCTCTGACCATTTGATCTGCATGACGAGGATCAACACCCAAATTCATCGAAATCTCAATTGTTTCATCGAACTTAGCAACCGCACGCTCTTTAACCATTGAAACAGCGTCTGTTAAGGCATAGAGTTTATTAAAATCAATACCTTCACGAATTTTCTTTATTCTCTTTGCTACTTTTACCATAACATTAGCCTACAACTTCTAAACCCATCGAGCGAGCAGAGCCTTCAACCATACGCATCGCCGCTTCAATGTCATTTGTATTAAGATCTTTCATTTTTGCTTCTGCAATCAAATGAATCTTATCACGAGAAATAGTTCCTGCAGATATCTTACCAGGCTCTTTTGAACCAGATTTCAAATTCGCCTCCTTCTTTAAAAAAAATGATACAGGAGGAGTTTTTAGAGAGAATGTAAAAGACTTATCTTGATAATAAGTAATAATTACTGGAATTGGAGCTCCTTTTTCCATTTCCTGTGTAGCAGCATTAAACGCCTTACAGAATTCCATAATATTAATACCACGCTGACCAAGAGCGGGACCAATTGGGGGAGAAGGAGTAGCCGCCCCCGCTGGAACTTGCAATTTTAGTTGCCCTGCACTTTTTTTTGCCATAATAACCTGCCCTTAATTTAAACTGGTAAACTGGCAATTCATCACACAGTATACCCTCTGCAGTTGGGTAGTTCGGATCATTAAGCCGGCAAAAGCCATAAAATCACCTTCTACCTATTATCTTTCAAAGTGACCAAATATCACTTTAAGTTCAATCAGAGTTTTTCAACTTGACTAAATTCCAAATCAACAGGTGTAGGGCGTCCAAAAATTATCACCTCAACCTTAAGGCGAGAACGCTCTTCTTCAACCTCTTGAACAATACCATTAAACGAAACAAAAGGCCCATCAGCTACCCGGACCTGTTCACCAACCTCAAACAAAATAGAAGATTTAGGAGACTCAACACCTTCTTGTACTTGTTTAAGAATATGCTCAATCTCCCGATCAGAAATAGGAACTGGCCGTGCATCTGAACCCAAAAAACCTGTTACTTTAGGAGTATTTTTAATGAGATGATAAACCTCATCTGTTAACTCAGCACAAACCAAAACATAACCAGGAAAAAATTTACGTTCAGAATCAACCCTACGACCCCGACGAACTTCAACAACACGCTCAGTTGGAACGAAAATCTTTTCAAATAAATAATCAAGCCCTTTTTGTTTTGCTTCTTTTTCAATAGCTTCCGCTACTTTTTTTTCAAAGTTTGAATATGCTTGAACAATATACCAACGAGCAGCCACAGTCACACTTCCTTGCACTATCGACCAAAAAGGTACTTTAGGAGATCAATACCTTGCCACACACCAAAATTTATAATCTGATCTACAATAAAAAATAAAATCGAAGCAAACGCCGCCAACACCAATACCATAATAGTAGAGACCACTGTTTCACGCCGCGTAGGCCATTTTACTTTAGCTGTTTCCGCAAGAACCTGCTTAAAAAAAGTAATGGGATTGGTTCTAGATGCCATCAGTTACACTACATTCTTTCTAAACTTACCGTAAATCATATAACAAAATACATACAATAAAAACCCGAAAAGTCATAATCAACTTTACGCAGTTTCCTTTACTTTATTATTCAATACCGATTCATACACAAAAAAACAAGTCCTGTACAAAAAAAAGCAAGAAGGAAGTTAAAAAGACTCCCTTCGCTAACAATATATTAAAAACTATAACTACATGGCAGGGGCAGCAGGATTCGAACCCGCGACCTGCGGTTTTGGAGACCGCTGCTCTACCAACTGAGCTATACCCCTATCTTTGAAGCCCCTTCCTTCAAAGCCTTTTCATTAATTATTGATATTATTCAATGATCTTAGAAACGATACCAGCTCCGACAGTACGCCCCCCTTCACGGATAGCAAAACGAAGCTTTTCTTCCATTGCAATCGGAACAATTAAAGAAACATCCATTGCAACATTATCACCTGGCATAACCATTTCCGTACCTTCTGGAAGCGTAACAATCCCTGTCACATCCGTAGTGCGGAAATAAAACTGTGGACGATAATTCGTGAAAAACGGTGTATGACGACCACCCTCATCTTTCGTCAAAATATAAGCCTCAGCTTTAAACTTGGTATGCGGTGTAACAGAACCAGGCTTTGCCAAAACTTGTCCACGTTCAATCCCTTCACGATCAATACCACGAAGCAATGCACCTATATTATCACCTGCCTGACCTTGATCTAAAAGCTTACGGAACATCTCAACACCTGTAACCGTCGTTTTAGAAGTCGGACGAATACCTATAATCTCGATTTCTTCACCAACTTTAATAATTCCACGTTCAACACGACCCGTGACAACCGTTCCACGCCCAGATATCGAAAAAACATCCTCTATAGGCATCAAAAATGGTTGATCAACCGGACGTTCAGGTGTTGGAATATAATTATCAACTTCACTCATCAAACGACGAACTGCATCTTCACCTATACTTTTATCTGAATCCTCAAGAGCCGCCAACGCAGAACCCTTAACAATCGGTATATCATCTCCTGGGAAGTCGTATTTCGAAAGAAGCTCCCGAACTTCAAGCTCAACAAGCTCTAAAAGCTCAGCATCATCAACCTGATCAACCTTATTAAGAAAAACTACAATCGCAGGAACACCAACCTGACGTGCTAACAAAATATGCTCACGCGTCTGAGGCATCGGTCCATCAGCTGCTGAAACAACCAAAATCGCTCCATCCATTTGCGCCGCTCCTGTGATCATGTTCTTCACATAATCCGCATGTCCAGGACAATCAACGTGCGCATAGTGACGTTGCTCTGTTTCATATTCAACATGCGCTGTTGAAATGGTAATTCCACGCGCACGCTCCTCAGGAGCAGCATCAATTTGGTCATACGCTTTAAATTCACCAAAATACTTCGTAATCGCTGCTGTCAATGACGTCTTCCCATGGTCAACGTGACCTATCGTACCTATATTAACATGCGGCTTCGTACGTTCAAATTTGCTCTTTGCCATCGCCGTCGTTCTCTTGTCTTGTCCATGCCTGAAAAACAGGCTTTTAAAAGTGAATCCCATCGATCTGATATATCAGATCGATTACTACAACTTTAAGACGAAAATATTCGCCTCATTTACTATGATGAAAGTATCCTTTCATCATAGTTATTCGCCAATCGCTAACAACTATTTGGAGCGGGTAGCGGGAATCGAACCCGCATATTCAGCTTGGAAGGCTGCTGCTCTACCATTGAGCTATACCCGCCCATGCACTGACTTTACTTCAACGAATGGTGGAGGGGGTTGGATTCGAACCAACGTAGCATACGCAACGGATTTACAGTCCGCCCCCTTTAACCACTCGGGCACCCCTCCATTCCATTGGTAAAGTTGTGCGATAAGGCATTATAGCAACCAATTTTTTCTTATTCAATTTAAATTGGCCGCGAGGCGGTTATGACGATTAGTAACGTATCTGTCAACAAAATAAATATGGTTCTGTACAAATTTCCTACTAAATTTTAGACTTTATGTTTTTTCTATTACATTCATTTTGAACACGCTATAAGAACAATATGAAAGAAAAAATATCTAAAAATTCTTATTTTCCTCACTCTTACCGCCAATATCGCAATACAAAAAGCTTTATTCCTATGCCTTCAGCACACCTAAAACACCAATCTTCTTCATTAACACAAAGTACAGTCTACCTTTACGGTATTCACTCAGTCAAAGAAGCTCTTAAAAATCCCAAGAGAGTTTTTAATCATCTCTATGCTACACCCAATGCCTTAAAACGGTTAAACATAACTGAATCAGACTTACCTTGCCCTTTAAAACTATACCCACCTAAAAAACTCGACGCACTTGTTGGAAAAGACGCAGTTCATCAAGGTGTTGTCTTAGAAACTGAAGTTCTTAAACCACGACATTTATCTGAACTCACAAATACTAACCTTATCATTGTAATGGATCAAATCACTGATCCGCATAATGTTGGCGCTATTATGCGTTCTGCAGTCGCATTTAAAGCTGGAGCAATTATCACCACTTCTCGTCATTCACCACAAGAGAGCGGTGTGCTTGCTAAAGCAGCTTCTGGAGCTTTGGAACTTATCGAGTATATCACTGTACGAAACCTTTCTGAAGCGCTTAAAGAGATTCATCAAGCCGGTTTTAACAGTATTGGACTTGATTCAGAAGGCGCATTGCCTTTAGAGACAGCATTAACAGGTAAGAAAATTGCTCTTATCCTAGGAGCAGAAGGTAAAGGTTTGCGCAAAAAAACACGTGAGACTGTTCACTCATTAGCACGGCTTAATATACCTGGAGATATTAAATCATTAAATGTCTCAAATGCAGCAGCAATAGCACTTTATGCTACTCATAATTATCTTAAATATTAATTTTTAACTTTTTCCATGGATGATCAAAAAAACTAATCAATATAAAACCTGAAATAAGTCCACCAACATGAGCTTCCCATGCTATTAAAATATCACTGTTTCCAAATAGATATGGAAATATACCTGTAAGACAGTTAATTATAAGCCACACACCAATATAAACAAGAACAGTCTTTGAACGAAGTGCTTTCCTGATAGGCCAAACAGGACCTAAAAATCTCTCACTGCGCATATTGGAATCAAAAACAGAAAAAAAACCATAACGCGCAATAGCACCCATCATTCCAGAAATTGCTCCTGATGCTCCAACAAGTGGTATCATATTATCTTGATGAAAAATAAAATAGGTCAATGCAGAAATACCTGCTGTTAATATCCAAAAAAATAAAAAACGTAAATTACCAAAATGCCTTGCTAAAGGAGACCCAAAAACCAAAAGCCAAACCATGTTCATAACAACATGTCCAAAACTGCCATGCATAAATGAGTAACTAACAATGGTATAGCAAAACATTAAAGGTTCAGCTTGGAAAAAAAATGGTATAAATGAAAAAAGAATAAGACTTTTAATATATAACTGATCAGAAAAGAAATATTGAGGAATAATATAGCCTAAAAAACAAAACACTATCAAAACAATTACAATCAATGGAACATTGAACAATGACTCTTTAAATTGTTTTGATAATAACGGAGAGTTATTATGTTGAGAAGTAAAATCCCACATTTAAAAAAATCTCCATCTTATTTATGATATCAATAGTACTTTGCAAAACCTAAATATATCAACTATTATAAAAAACTAATCTTTGCATTCTTCCAGTGTGCATTCTTAAATGCCAAATATTATCCACGTGGTAATGTTTGCATCTTATATAAAACACGCTGAAAAGCACGGGCACTAAGAAAACCATCTACAGAATTGCTGCTCCCTATTAATTTAAATGTAAAACCCGTACGTGCATATGTACGGAATTCATTTTCAGGAATAAACAAACGCCCTTTTTCAGACACCGTACAACCAACGGCACACACTAGTGTCGATTTTCCACCTGGAACATATCTATAATTGCGATTTTGAGACCATGCTAAATTTAAATTAAGGTCATCCGAAGAAACTGAAGTTGTTACGATATCAATAACATAACCTTGATTGCTTATCCATTTAGCCCGCATTTCAAGTAGAATTAAAGGATTATTGGTATAATAAAAAACTTCAGAGCTTATCTCTGTAACTCGTGTATAATCATTATACTTGATAGTTGGCTGACTTGAAAACTGACACCCTGCCAGCACAATTATAAACACAATAGTAAATAATCTGCTTATCAAACGCAAAGACGAAAGCATGAGAAAACCTTTAATTTCACAATCTGATTACTATAGTTTAAAAAATTATTCTTGCGTCAAGCTTATATAAAAATACCCACCAAGAAACAAAGCAACTATTTAAATTATTGAATTGAAGGAATAGCTGAATTCTGCTTACAATCTTTCAACCATATATCATAAATAGGGTGCTCTACAGCATTCAAACCAGGACTATCTGCAAACATCCATCCTGTAAAAATACGTCGCGTTTCTTTGTTTAATGTTATTTCATCTACTTCAACAAAACCGTTAGTACGGGTCGGTTCACCTTCAGGACTTGTATAACACACCCGCGGCATTACTTGCAAAGCACCATATTGATAAACTTGCCCAATAGAAACTTCAAAACGAATAGTTCGGCCAGTAATCTTATCAAGACCAGCAAAAACAGCAACCGCATTGCTAACACGTTCAGCTTGCACACCACTACCGGAGGACAAAATTACTATAATTCCTATTAAATAAGCACAAAAAAAACGTCTTACTTCTAACTGTAGGAAAAACTTCATAAAATTAAATCAACCGCATTTAATAAAACTACCTATAAAATAGTGCAACATAAAAAAACAACACACCACACCAAAAAAATACTTCATTTTTTAGGTGACCACGCGTGATAATCCTTACGAACAATATGCTCATCATTGTAGACGATAGAGCCTTTTGGTCGATAAGCCTTACTTGTCCCTGTCATGTTTGAAATATGAGGCTTTTCCCATTCACGCGATTGATAATTTTCTTCTGTAGGTGGTGTATTACAACGATGATGAATCCAACCATGCCAACCTGGAGGAACGCTAGAAGCCTCAGAATAATCTTTATAAATCACCCAGCGACGTAGATAACCATCCTTATGGTAACCACCTTCATAATAAACATTTCCTAACTGATCCTCCCCTACACGTTTACCTTTGAGCCACGTAAAAAAACGTGTGTTGATAGTATTACCATTCCACCATGTAAAGGTTTGCTTTAAAAAACCAGCCATTTCCGATTCCACTTCTCTAGCGTACCCACAGCCTTACCTGTTAAATAAATTGTTACGAGGCCTAAAATTACCAAAAAATAAAAAATTATCATATCAACAAACTTTCCTCCACCTTATAATATCAATCTATTTTTAGTTTCGCCTTAACTAATTCATTCACAGCCTGAGGATTTGCCTTACCCCCTGTTGCTTTCATAACTTGCCCAACAAACCAGCCAACTAAAGCAGGTTTTTCCCTTGCTTGAGTAACTTTATCAGAGTTATTAGCAATAATTTCATCAACAACGCCCTTAATAACTTCTGTATCCGTCACTTGTTTCATGCCACGCTCTTCTACAATTTGACGTGGATCCCCACCTTCATTCCAGACAATCTCAAACAAATCTTTAGCAATTTTTCCAGAAATAGTCCCCTCTTTAATAAGATCAATAATCGCCCCTAATTGATCTGGAGTAACTGGTGTGTCCTCAATTTCACGGTTATCTTTATTCAAAGCACCTAAAAGGTCATTGATCACCCAATTGGCAACTATTTTTCCATCGCGTCCATGCGCTACTTCTTCAAAATAATCAGCAATTGCTTTTTCTGTCACAAGAATAGATGCATCATATGCCGTTAATCCCATATCATTGATAAAACGTAGTTTTATATCATCAGGAAACTCCGGTAATTCCGCAGCTAAAGCATCCACAAATACCTGATCAAACTCCAATGGCAAAAGATCAGGATCAGGAAAATAACGATAATCATGTGCCTCTTCCTTTAAACGCATAGATCGCGTTTCACCTTTAGTGGCATCAAAAAGTCGAGTTTCTTGATCTATTACACCACCATCTTCTAAAATCGCAATCTGACGACGTGCTTCATATTCAATCGCCTGACCAATGAAGCGAATGGAATTAACATTCTTAATTTCACAACGAGTTCCAAAAGCCTCACCAGGACGGCGAACCGATACATTCACATCCGCACGCATAGAACCTTCATCCATATTACCATCACAGGTACCCAAATAACGAACAATCGTGCGTAATTTCGTTATATAGGCTTTGGCCTCATCTGATGAACGCATATCTGGCTTGGAAACAATTTCCATAAGTGCTACGCCAGAACGATTAAGATCCACAAAAGACATGGTTGGATGCTGATCATGCATGGATTTTCCTGCATCCTGCTCAAGGTGCAATCTCTCAATTCCAATTTCAATATCTTGAAATTGACCATTCGAATCTGGCCCAACAGAGACAATGACTTTTCCTTCCCCTACAATTGGATACTGAAATTGTGAAATTTGATACCCTTGTGGCAAATCCGGATAAAAATAGTTTTTACGATCAAAAACAGATTTTAGATTAATTTTAGCCTTTAACCCCAAACCAGTTCGAACAGCTTGGCGAACACATTCTTGATTAACAACAGGCAGCATACCAGGCATAGCCGCATCAATAAACGATACATGATTATTTGGCTCAGCACCAAATTTAGTTGATGCACCCGAAAAAAGCTTTGAATCTGATGTAACTTGCGCATGGACCTCCATGCCAATGATAACCTCCCAATCGCCTGTAGCTCCAGAAATAAAACGCCTAGGATCAGGGGTACGAGTATCAACGATTTCCATTGCTAATCCACTATCAATATCGAAAAATACACTCAATAGCTAGTTTCAAATTACTAATAAGTGTAAGCTTAAGAATATAAGTCTAATAAAACCAAAATTTTATTAGACTACTTTTATTGTATACAATTAATCTTTTTTAGATGCTTTCTTTTTGGCTGAAACTTTTTTCACACCTTTTTCCTTTTCTGTAGATCTTTTCTTAGTTACCCCCTTCTTAGTCAAATCTAATTCGTCATCCTCTTTCATTAACTCCTCAATAGTTACTTTTTTATCTGTGACTTTTATCTGTGCCAACAAATAATCAATGACTTTTTCTTCAAAAATCGGTGCACGTAGACTCGCTACAGCTTCCGGTGTATTCCGGAAAAAATTCATAATTTCCTTTTCTTGCCCAGGATACTGACGAACCTGATCAAAGATTGCTGCTTGTAACTCATCTTCGCTTACCTTAACATCAGCTTGCACTCCAATCTCAGAAAGTACTAAACCAAGACGAACGCGACGTTGAGCAAGCATATGATATTCTTGCCGTGCTTGTTCTTCTGTAGTACCCTCATCTTCAAAACTACTACCAGCTTTTTGTAAATCGTTATTAACCTGACCCCATATATTGTTAAACTCAACTTCCAAAAGACATTCAGGAATTTCGAAACTATAATCAGCATCTAATGCATCAAGAATCTGGCGCTTAATTTTTTGACGTGTCATTGAGCCATATTTACTCTCAATTTGTCCACGCACAATTTCACGCAAATGACTAAGAGACTCTACACCAAGCTTTTGGGCTGATTCATCATTAATTTCAAATTCATCTGGTTTGAATACGGCTTTAACAGTGATATCAAACTCAGCATCTCTACCAGCTAAATGTGCAGCACTATAATCATCAGGAAATTTAACAGAAATTGTTGTTGTATCACCTGCCTTTACACCAACCAATTGCTCCTCAAAACCAGGAATAAATCGTTTCGAACCAAGGATCAATTGTGCATCATTACCTGCTCCATTATCAAATGGAACATTATCAAATTTACCAAGATAATCGATTATAACGCGATCACCTTCTACAGCAGGACCATTTTTTTCGGAATAATTACGAGTAGAAGAAAGAACACTTTTTAGTTGCTCATCAATCTCTTGCTCGGGAATATCAGCAATTTCACGGATAATTTTTATATTCTTAAAGTCTTTAATGTCAAACTTTGGTAAAACTTCATACTTCAAATTAAAAATAAAATCAGCCTTACCATCCAGAACTTCTTGATCTTCCTTTATATCAATGTGCGGCTGCGTTGCAGAACGTTCATTGCGGTCAGCCAAAATAGAGCTAGGAACATTCTTAATAATTTCATTAAGAACATCAGCCATAAAAGATTTACCGTACATTTTCCGCAAATGACTAGCAGGCACTTTACCGGGACGAAAACCATTGAGTTTAATTCTATCTTTGGTTTCATCTAACCGTTTATTCAATTTTATTTCCAAATCTTTCGCTGGAATCACGATTTTAATTTCACGTTTAAGTCCTTCATTAAGCGTTTCGGTAACTTGCATCGAACAACTTTCATATTTCTGAGGAATAGATAAATCCATTCCGGTAATAATTACACCCCAACACTGTAGTGTTAGATCTACATAAAGCGGATTTTCACATATGCGGAAATCCATGGTATGTAAGGATTATTTTGGTGCGGATGGAGGGACTCGAACCCCCATGGTCTCCCGCCAGAACCTAAATCTGGTGCGTCTACCAATTTCGCCACATCCGCTTAAACCCGTTAACCAATAACCTCATATAAGCGGCGTTTCTATACCACTCAATCCCAACCAATTAAAGCAAAAAAGCAAGTAAATATACTTAAAAACTAAAATATATACCTTTCTTACTAAATCATAAAAGCAAAATCTACACTTTTCAGATAGCACTACTTCCATTAAAAGGAGATTATGTCAAATAAATTTAACATTCCAATTCATATCATCGGTGGAGGTCTTG